>DASPTN010000039.1:0-8578 GCA_035623395.1 Gemmatimonadales bacterium
CAGGTCGCTCACCGGCAGCCGCTTGTACGCGACCAGGCCGAAGAACAGCACGGCGACCATCACCAGCGTCGTCATGATGGGGCGGCGGATGAACAGGCCGGTGAAGTTCATCGGTCAGTCCCCCGCGCCCAGCGCGGCCGCGGGGGCGGCGACGCGCCGCGCCCACGGCAGCCGCCCGGGCAGCGTGCTCAGCCAGCTCTGGAGGTCGTCCAGGTAGGTGTAGAAGACCGGCGTCACGTACAGGGTCACGATCTGGGAGAAGGCCAGCCCGCCCACCACCGCCACGCCGAGCGGGCGCCGCGAGGCCGCGCTGGCCCCGATGCCGATCGCGATCGGCAGCGTGCCGGCCACCGCCGACACGCTGGTCATCATGATCGGCCGGAACCGCACCCGGGCCGCCTGCACGATCGCCCGCGCCGGCGTGGTGTGCCCGGCGCGCTCGGCCTCGATCGCGAAGTCGATCATCATGATGGCGTTCTTCTTGACGATCCCGATCAGCATGATCACGCCCACGTAGCCGTACACGCCCAGCTCGGTCCCGGTGATCCACAGCGCCAGCAGCGCGCCGAACGCCGCGAACGGCAGCCCGCTCAGGATGGTCAGCGGGTGGATGAAGCTCTCGTACAGGATGCCGAGGATGATGTAGATCACGAACACCGTGATCAGCAGCAGGATCCCGAGGCCCTGCTGCGAGGCCTGGAACGCCTGGGCGGTGCCCGCGAACCCGGTCGAGATCGTGCCCGGCAGGGTCTCGCGCGCGACCCGGCTCACCTCGGTCACCGCGGTGCCGAGCGAGACGCCCGGCGCCAGGTTGAACGAGATCGTCACCGAGGGCAGCTGGCCCGAGTGGTTGATGCTCACCGGGCCGACGCCCCGCCGGAACGTGGCCACGTCCGCCAGCGGCACCAGCGTGCCGTTCGCCCCCGAGACCCACAGCCGCGACAGCACGCTCTCGTCCAGCTGGGCGCGCGGCGCGACCTCGAGCACCACCCAGTACTCGTTGGTGCTGGTGTAGATCGTCGAGGCCTGCTGCTCGTTGTAGGCGTTGGCCAGCGCCCGCTCGATCGCCGCCGGCGTCACGCCGAGCACCGAGGCCCGCGAGCGGTCGATCAGCACCGTCACCAGCGGGTTCGCGTTCTGCAGGTCGCTGGTGACCGCGGTGATCAGCGGCACGGCGCGCAGCCGGGCCAGCAGCTGCTCCGAGCCCGCGAACAGCGCGGCCACGTCGGGGCTCTGGAGCGTGAACTGGTACAGGCTCTTGGAGCCGCGGCCGCCGATGCGGATGGACGGCGGGTTCTGGATGAACACGTTGAGGCCCGGGATACCCGCCAGGCGCCGCGACAGCTCGGCGACCATCTGGTCGGCGGTGGGCCGGTGGCCCGCGGGCGTCAGGGCGATGAACAGCGACCCCTGGTTGGTCGAGCTGCCCATCCCCGAGCCGACCGAGGACATGAACCCCGCGACGTTGCTGTCCTTCGCCAGCAGCGCCATCGCGCGGAGCTGCAGGCGACGGATCTCGTCGAACGAGGTGCCCTGCGCGGCCTCGGTCGTCCCCTGCAGCAGCCCGGTGTCGTCGCTCGGGAACAGGCCCTTGGGCACCACCCGGAACAGCGCCGCCGTCAGCACCAGGACGAGCGCCGAGAACGCGAGCGTCAGCGGCCGGTGCCGCATCGCCCAGTCGAGGCTCCGCTGGTAGGCCGACGCGCAGCGCTCCCACACCCGCTCGCTGGCGAGGAACCACCGCCCGTGGCGCACGTCCCGGCGGTCCCGCAGGAACCGGCTGCACAGCATCGGCGTCAGCGTCAGCGAGACGAACCCGGACACCAGGATCGACACGCCGATCGTGATCGCGAACTCCCGGAACAGCCGGCCGATGATCCCGCCCATGAACACCAGCGGGATGAACACCGCCGCGAGCGACAGCGTCATCGAGAGGATCGTGAAGCTCACCTCCCGGGCCCCGTCCAGCGCCGCCACCAGCGGCGGCTTCCCCATCTCGAGGTGCCGGAAGATGTTCTCGAGCATCACGATCGCGTCGTCCACCACGAAGCCCACCGCCAGCGTCAGCGCCATCAGCGACAAGTTGTCCACGCTGAAGCTGAGCGCCGCCATGACCGAGAACGTGCCGACGATGGACATCGGCAGCGTGAGGCTGGGGATGAGCGTCGCCACCACGCTGCGCAGGAACAGGAAGATCACCATCACCACGAGCGCCAGCGCCAGCACCAGCGAGAACCGCACGTCGCTGACCGCGCTCTCGATCGACACCGAGCGGTCGTAGCGGATGTTGAGCTTCACCGACGACGGCAGGTCCGGCGCGATCTCCGCCATCGTCTGCTTCACCGCCCGCGCCACCGCCACCGTGTTGGTCCCGGGCTGGCGCTGCACCGCGAGCACGATGGCGCGGTCGCTGTTGTACCAGCCCGCCGACTTGTTGTTCTGCACGTCGTCGAAGACGTTGCCCAGCTCGTCGAGGTGCACCGGCGCGCCGTGCCGGAACGCCACCACCAGCCGCCGGAACGCCGCGGCGTTCGGCAGCTGGCCGGTGGCCTGGATGGTGAGCGTGCGCTCCGGCCCGTACAGCACGCCGGTGGGGATCAGCACGTTCTCCGAGCGCACCGCCGCCGCCACCTGGCTGATGCTGAGGCCGCGGGCCTGGAGCTGGTCCGGGTCGAGCTGGATGCGCACCGCGTACTTCGCCGAGCCGAACACGTTCACCTGCGCCACGCCCGCCACCATCGAGAGCCGCTGCGCGATCGTCGTCTCGGCGAACTCGTCCAGCGCGGGCAGCGACAGCGCGCTCGAGGTGAGCGCGAACATCAGGATCGGCGCCGCCGCCGGGTTCTGCTTCCGGTACGACGGCGGGATGATGTTCGACGGCAGCTTGGAGAGGGTCTGCGAGATCGCCGCGTTCACGTCCTGCGCCGCCGCGTCCACGTCGCGGTCCAGCGAGAACTGCAGCGTGATCTGGGTCGAGCCCAGCGTGCTGGTCGAGGTGATGTTGTCGATGCCCGCGATCGCCGAGAACGCCTTCTCGAGCGGCGTCGCCACCGTGGCCGCCATCGTCTCGGGGCTCGCGCCCGAGAGGCTCGCGCTCACGTTGATCGTGGGATAGTCCACCGTCGGCAGGTCGCTCACCGGCAGGCCGAGGTAGGCCACGACCCCGAACACCAGGATCCCGATCATGAGCAGCGTCGTCATGACCGGGCGGCGGATGAACAGGCCGGTGAAGCCCATGGCTCAGCTGCCGCGCCGCCCGCCGCCCCGCCGGCCGCCGGCCCCCGCCGCGCGCGCCGTGTCGCCCCCCGCCCCTGCCCCCGCCCCCGCCCTCCCTCCCGCGCCCGCTCCCGCGACGCTGATCCTCGCGCCCGGCGACAGCCGCGACTGGCCATCGACCACGACCTTCTCCCCCTCGGCGAGGCCCCGCGCCACCACCGCCACCGGGCCCGCCGTGCGCTCGATCGTCACCGCCCGCGACTGCGCCGTGCCCGACGAGTCCACCACGTACACGTAGGAGCCCTGCTGGCCCACCAGCACCGCCTGCGCCGGGAGCACCAGCGCCTGCTCCTCGGTGAACAGGCGCAGCCGCACCGAGACGAACTGGCCCGGCCACAGCGCCCGCGCCGGGTTCGGGAAGCTGGCCTTCAGCATCACCGTCCCGGTCGTGGTGTCCACCGTGTTGTCGATGAACGAGAGCGTCCCCGCCTCCCCGTCCGGGTCCGACGCGCGCCCGCCCCGCGCCCCCGCTCCGCCGGGCGCCGCGCCGGACGTGTCGGCCGACGAGTCGGCCGGCGCGAGCCCGTGGGTCGCCAGCACGTGGAGCGTGCCGCGCGCGCTGTACTGCTGGATGAGCGGCAGCTCCGAGGCCGGCACCGCGAAGCGCACGTCGATCGGGTGCAGCTGGCTGATCGTCACCAGCCCGTTCGAGCCGGTCGCGTGCACCAGGTTGCCCTCGTGCACCAGCAGCATGCCCGTCCGCCCGCCGATGGGGGCGCGGATGCCGGTGTTGTCGAAGTTGAACTTCGCCGTCGCCACCGCGGCGGAGTCCGCCTGCACCACCGCGTCCGCCGCCCGCGCGGCGGTGTGCTGCGAGTCCGCCTGCGTCTGGCTCGCCAGGCCGTCCTTGAGCAGCTCGTCGTAGCGCACCACCAGCGCCCGCGCGTTCTCGTCGAGCGCCCGGTCCTTCGCCAGCGTCGCCAGCGCCTGCTGGTACGCCGCGGCGTACGGGCGGGGCTCGATCTGGAACAGCAGCTGCCCGCGGGCCACCTCGTCGCCCTCGCGGAACGCGACGCGGGTGACGATCCCGTCCACCTGCGGCGCCACCACGGCCGTCTGCGCCGGCACCACGATGCCGCTCGCGATCACCGTGTACGGCACCGCCTGCCGCCGCGCCGCCGTGAGGGTCACCGGGACCGCCGGACGCTGCGGCCCGCGCGCCGGCTTGCCGCACCCGCCGGCCGCCGCCACGACCAGCGCCGCCACCGCCGCCATGCCCCGCGCCACTGCCCTGTCGCCCGCCATTCCGCCTCCGAAAGAAGCCCGCCGTTCGCGGTCCTAAGTTGTACGACCACGCCGTCCTGAATGTTTATGAGTGCGGCTTCCGCCGCAGCCCCCCAAACCGCCGGCTTCGGGTTCGCCGCCCGCCAGCCCTTGACAGGATCTTAACGTCGTTATATCAGTTAACCAAGATATGAGCGCCAAGTCCCTGGCCAGCTTCGAGCGCCGCGAGGCGGAGCGCGCCGACACGAGGGCCAAGATCCTCGAGGCCGCGCGCGAGATGTTCGTGCAGCAGGGCTACGAGGCGACCACGATGCGCGGCATCGCCGACGCGATCGCCTACACGCCCACCGCCCTCTACCACCACTTCGCCAACAAGCAGGCGCTGGTGGCCGAGCTGTGCCGGATGGACTTCGACGGCCTTGCCCGCCACTTCACGGCCGGCAGCCTGATCGCCGATCCGCTCGAGCGCATCCGGCAGATCGGCCTGCTCTACCTGCAGTTCGCGGTGCAGTACCCGAACCACTACAAGTTCATGTTCATGACGGCGCTCCCCGACAACGTGGACTACCACACGGAGAACGCCGGCAACCCCGAGCGCGACGCGTACGCCCTGCTCGTGCTGTCGTGCCGCCAGGCCATCGACCAGGGCCTCGTCCGGCCCGAGTTCAGGGACCCCGACGAGCTGGCGCAGATCCTGTGGGCCGCGCTGCACGGCCTCATCTCGCTCCGGATCACCAAGCACGATCCCTGGGTGCCGTGGCGCGACCTCGAGCACTCGGCCAGGCACGCGATCGACATCCTCACCACCGGCATCATGCGGAGCGGGACGGCGGGCACAAGGTAGGGGGCCGGCGAAACCGGCGACCGACGCAGCGACGCAGGGTCTGAAGCACGACGCAGCGGGACGACCGATGGGCACTGCCCATCTTTTTTCGCCACATCGAGTTAACGTCGTTAGGAGATGTAGCCATGTTCACGCAAAAGCCGACCAACATCATCCCGAAGACGGCGCTACTTGTCGCGCTCCTGCTGTACGCGGACCGCGCTATAGCGCAAGCGCAGGAAGCGGCGCCCGGCCCGGCCGCCTCCCAGCCGGCGGGCACCGCCCCCGGCCAGGCTCCGGTGCCGGACCCGCTCGGCGCCATCGTGGCCGAAGCGCTGCGGGCCAACCTCGGGCTCGCGGCGGAGCGGATCGCGGTGCGCCAGGCTTCGGCCGACGTGACCGCCGCGCGCGGCCTGTTCCTCCCGTCGCTCGGGATGGATGCGCGGTCGTCGCACCTGAGCGGCGTGCCCAACATCGGCGACTTCGTCAATCCGGCGTTCGCCGCGCTGAACGGCGTCCTGGGCTCGAACCGCTTCCCCACCAACCTCGACTTCACGCTGCCGCAGGCCGACGACTCGCATCTCGAGCTGCGGCAGCCGCTGTTCGACCCGGCGATCGTCGCCAACTACGCCGCCGCCCGCTCGCGCCGCGAGGGCCGGGGCGAGGCGTACGCCGTCGCGGCTCGGCGCCTCGCCGCCGACGTCCAGACCGCCTACCTGAACGAGGCGAGCGCGCGGCGCGCGGTGGAGATCTACGCCGCCGCCCTCGCCCTGGTCGACGAGAACCAGCGGGTCGCCGAGCGGCTGGTCGCCGCGGGCCGCGCGACGCCCGAGGCCGTGTTCCGCGCGCGCGCCGACCGGAGCGCCATCGTGCAGCAGCTCGCCGAGGCGCGGCAGAAGCAGACGGCCGCGGCGCGCGTCCTCAACCAGATGCTCCGCCGCCCGCTCGATGCCGAGGTCGAGGTCGTGCCCGACAGCGCGCTCGAGCGGCCGCTCGCGGTCGACGTGGACGCCGCGGTCACGGGCGCGCTCGCGCGCCGCGAGGAGCTGCGCGAATTCGACGCCGGGGTCCGCGCCGCGCAGGCGGGCGCCCGCGCCGCCGGCGCCGCCTACCTGCCGAGCGTCTCGCTCGCGGTGGACTACGGCTTCCAGGGACGCGACCTCGCGTTCCGGCCGAGCCAGGACTACTGGGTCGCCTCGGTCGTCGTCTCCTGGAACCTGTTCGACGGCGGCCAGGACGCGGCGCGCCGCGGCGCGGCGGGTCTCGAGGTCGCGCGCGTCCGCACCCTGAAGCAGGACCTCGAGGAGAAGATCGCGCTCGAGGTGCGCACCGCCTACGAGGCGGCGGCCACCGCGCACGCGGCGATCGCCACGGCCGAGGACCGGCTCGACGCCGCGCGCAGCACCTGGCAGCTCGTCCGCCGCCGCTACGAGGAAGGCGTCGCGAGCCCGGTCGAGCTGGTGGACGCGCGCACCGAGCTGACGACGGCCGAGCTGAACCGATCCGTCACCGCCTACCAGTACGCCATCCGTTACGTGGACCTCGAGCGCGCGGCCGCGCTGCGCGACATCGACCCGGAAGGAGCGTCCCGATGAACCGCCTCGCTCTCGCTTCCCTGCTCCTCCTCGGCGCCGCCGGCTGCAGCCGCATCCGCTCCGAGTCGCCGCCCCCGCCGCCCCCGCCCCCGCCGCCCGCCGACGCCGCCGTGCCGGTGCGCGTCGCCCCCGTCACGGTCGAGGCCGTCGCGCGGCCCGCGACCGCGACCGGGACCCTCGGCCCCAAGGAGGAGGTGCCGCTGAGCTTCAAGATCGGCGGCGTCGTGGGCCGCGTGCTGGTCGACGAAGGACAGTCCGTGCGCGCCGGCGACACGCTCGCCTCCCTCGACCTGAGCGAGATCGACGCCGCCGTCGCCCGGGCCCGCAGCGCGGCCGACAAGGCGGCCCGGGACCTGGCGCGAGCACAGCGACTCTATGCCGACACCGTGGCGACACTCGAGCAGGTCCAGGACGCCCAGACGGGGCGTGATGTCGCCACCGCCGAGCTGGAGACGGCGGTGTTCGACCGCCGCTACGCGGTGATCGTGGCGCCTTCGGCCGGAGTGATCCTGCGCCGCTCGGTCGAGCCGGGCCAGCTGGCGCAGTCGGGGACGGCGGTCCTGACGCTGGGGAGCCGCGCCCGCGGGGTCGTGTTCCGCGCCGCGCTCGCCGACCGGGACGTGGTGCGGCTCGGGCTGGGCGACCGCGCCGACGTGCGGTTCGACGCCCTGCCCGGCCGCGCCTTCGGCGGCACGGTGACCGAGATCGCCGCCGCCGCCGACCCGCTGACCGGCACCTACCGGGTCGAGGTGGCGCTGCCGGGCGCGGCCACGCTCGCGAGCGGCCTGGTGGGCCGGGTGGAGATCACGCCGCGCGCCGCGCGGGCGGTCACGCTGGTGCCGGTCGAGGCGGTGCTCGAGGCCGACGGCTCGCGCGGCAGCGTGTTCGCGCTGGCGCCCGACGGGCGGCACGCGGTGCGGCGCGCGGTGACCGTCGGCTTCCTCGACGGCGACCGCGTGGCGGTGGTCGGCGGCCTGGAGGGCGTGACGACGGTGATCACGGACGGCGGCGCGTACCTCGACGACGGCTCCGCCGTGAGGGTGCGGCCGTGAAGGTCACCGAATTCGCGGTCCGGCACTGGCAGGTCACGGTCGTGGCCTTCGTGATGCTCGCCGCGCTCGGGGTGAAGTCGCTGCTGACGATCCCCCGCGGCGAGGATCCGCCGCTCGCCTTCCCGACGTTCACGGTCATCGCCGTGTACCCGGGCGCGAGCGCGGGCGATCTGGAGCGGCTGGTGGTGAAGCAGGTGGAGGACACGCTGCACGAGCTGGACGACGTGAAGAGCATCAAGAGCCGCATCCGGCCGGGCGTGGCCACGATCCAGGTCGAGTTCGAGCCCGACCAGGACGCCGACGCGAAGTACGACGACGTGGTGCGCGAGATCAACGGGCTGCGCGGATCGCTGCCGGCCGAGCTGGCGCGGCTGGAGATCCGCAAGGCGAGCACGCTCGACGTCAGCATCGTGCAGGTGGCGCTGGTCTCGCCGCTCGCCGGCTACCGCACGCTCGACTCGCTGGGCGAGGAGCTGCAGGACCGGCTGAGCGCGCTGCCGGGCGTGCGGTCCGCCGCGCGCTGGGGCGCGCCCGAGCGACAGGTGGACGTGGCGCTGGACCTCGGCCGGCTGGCGGCGCTGCGGCTGCCGGTGGCGCAGGTGCTGGGC
>DASPTN010000040.1:0-2662 GCA_035623395.1 Gemmatimonadales bacterium
CAACGAGTCCCTCAGCTTCGGCGATCTGAAGAAGCTGCTCAAGACGAGCGACGGCAACCTGAGCGTGCACGCGCGCAAGCTGGAGGAGGCGGAGTACGTCGCGTGCACCAAGTCGTTCGAGGGACGGCTGCCGCGCACCGAGTACCGCCTCACCGCCGCCGGCCGCCGCGCGCTGGAGCGCTACCTCGAGCACATGGAGGCGCTGATCCGCGCCACCCGCGAGGGGTAGCGCGCCGCGCCCGCGCGGGCTACCGCACCGGGCGCCGCAGGATCGTCCGCAGCTTCTCCGGCTTCACCCGCCGCGGGTCCGACAGGTAGATCTCGTGGTGCTTGCCCGTGAATCGCAGGCCCTTCGCCCCGGCGAACGCCAGCATCGCGTCCATCGTCGGTCCCTCGTCCACGTACGGTCCGACGTGCAGCATCTGGACCGAGCGGCCTTCGGCGAGCCGCTCGAGCTTCACCTGGCCGATCGCCTTCCCCTTCCCCCCGGCCAGGAGCCGCTTCGCGGCGGCCTTCACCTCCGCTGCGGTGACGAACGCCGGCATCCGGATCAGGACCTTCCACCGCCACGTGCCGCGCGCCTGGTCGACCATCCAGCCGGGGCCGCCGACGCCCCACCACAGACCCTCGAGCCCGGCGACCTTGAAGTCCCGGCCGGCCTTCTTGCGGGCCGTCTTCACGGCGTAGGCGACGGCGTACAGCGCGCCGACCTTCTCGCCGAACGCGGGAGCGTCGGGATCGCCCGAGCCGGCGGCGGCGAGGTAGCGGCCGGGCCTGGTCGCGACCAGCGCCGGCTTCCGCGGCGTGACGTAGTCGCCGGCGTACAGCCGGTGGAGATCGAGCTTCCTGGCGGCTGGCATCGCGCCTTCCGGGCTGGAGGTCGGTCGCCAAGATGAAGCGGCAGGCGGTCCGCTGCCAGACCCCGGCCGCCGCGCTTCCGGCCCGCGCGTCGCGCGCTGGTGTGCGGCGCCGGTCCTGCCCTCTTGAGGAACGCCCCGAGCCACGGTAGTGTCACCGGCGGCTTCGCAGGTCCTGTTTGACAACTCGGGGGTAGCAGCGTGGACGCCTCACCGGTCATTGCCCGCGGCCACAACCTGGCCGCTCTCGTTCCGCCCGTTCCGGCGGCCGCCGCGCCGTTCCTCCAGGCCGTCCCCGAGACTCGTCCCACTCTGGTCATCGCGGCCGACGCCGACCGCGCGGTCGCGCTCCACGACGCCGCGCCGCGCGCCGCGTCGCTCGCCGTCTCGGGCATCGCCCGCGCCCAGCGCCGGCTCGCGACCGGCCTGCCGAGCCGCCTCTCGGTGGGCGCGACCGACGCGCTGCAGCTGCTCAAGCGCTCCGCGCTCCCGACGCCGGAATTCCAGACGGTGGTGCTCGCCTGGCCGGAGCAGCTCGACGACGAGGGGCGGGAGGCGCTCGAGGCCGTGATGGCCGAAGCGGCGCGCGACGCCCAGCGGATCCTCCTGGCGTCGGCGGCGTCGCCGGAGATCGAGGCGCTCATCGAGCGCTACGCCTTCAAGGCCGTGACCTTCGGGTTCCCGCCCCGCGAAGCGGACGACGTGCCGGCGCCCGCTCCGGTCGTTCTCGGTCCGGCGAGCTACGTGGTGGCGCGGCCCGGGCGCTTCGAGGCCGTGCGCCGGGCCGTCCTCGACGCGCTCGACCCGGCCTCGGACGACGAGGTGACCGTCGCGCCCTGTCCGCCGAGCCGCGACGCGGCCGAGGCGCTGGCGAGCGAGGCGGCCGGCGGGGGCGCGGCGCGGCGTCTCGTCTTCGTGATCGAGCCCTGCCAGCTGTCCTGGCTCAAGGCGGTCTTCTCGCCGCTCTCTCCGCTGCGGCTGCCGACGGCCCTCGATGCCCTGGAGCGGCAGTCGGAGGCGCTGCGCGCGCGGCTCGCGCGCACCATCGAGCGCGAGAGCCTCGACCGGGAGCTGTTCCTCATCGGCCCGCTGCTCGAGCGCTTCGATCCGGCGGAGGTCGCGGCCGCCGCGCTCCGGCTGGGCCGGGCCGCGCCGCAGACCGCGGAAGCCGCTCCCGAAGCGGCGCCGGGCGCCGCCGCCGAGGGGCCGGGCGCCGTGCCCGCCTGGGCGAAGCTGTGGGTCGGCGTCGGGAAGAAGGACAACGTCCGCCCGGGCGACCTGCTCGGTGCGATCGTGGGAGAAGCCAGGCTGCCGGCCGACCACGTCGGTAAGATCGAGGTGCGCGAGCTCTACTGCCTGGTCGAGGTGCGGGCGGAGGACGCCGAGCGGGTGGTGCGGGCCCTCACCGGCACGAGCCTGCGGGGCCGCCGGGTGGCCGCGCGACTCGATCGCGGGCACCCGCCCGCCGCGACGCCGCGCTCAGGACGGGGGGCCTGAACGGCGAAGCGCCGCCCCGGGAAACCCGAGGCGGCGCCTCAACTATCGGACTACGGCGTCCGGACTACTTGCCCTTCTTGACCGCGTCCTTGAGGCCCTTGCCGGCGCGGAACACCGGGGCCACCGACGCCTTGATGGTGATCTCCTTGCCGGTGCGCGGGTTGCGGCCCTTGCGGGCGCCGCGCTTCCTGGTCTCGAAATTCCCGAAGCCGGTGATCTGCACCTTGGCGCCCTTCTTCAGCTCGTTGGCGATGACGCCGCTCGGAGCGAACAGCGCCTCGACCGTGCGACCGGCATCCGCCTTCGAC
>DASPTN010000041.1:0-17207 GCA_035623395.1 Gemmatimonadales bacterium
CGACCGTCACAGACCCTCCCCGTCACCGGCCGCGGCCCCACGCGCCGGCAGGTCGCAGTGGCGCAGGCAGTCGAGCATCCGCACCACGCGCGGGTCGGCGATGGAATACCAGACGTTCGATCCGCCGCGCCGCCCGGCGACGATGCCCGCGGCCCGCATCCGCGCGAGCTGCTGGGAGACCAGGGCCTGGGGGGCCTCGAGGCCCTCCTGCAGCTGCGTCACCGTCTGCTCTCCGGCCTCGAGCAGCTCCACGATACGCAGCCGCACGGGATGCCCGAGCACCCGGACCATCTCGGCCGCCTCGACGAGGACCTGCGGGTCCAGCGCCGCCTGACGCAGAGTAGCTGTCGCCATAGCGAGATAGTAATATCGCTATGACGGCATGTCAATGGCCATGGGCGCCATCACAATTAGCCTCTTGACAATAGTCGTTGCAACATATAATATGAAGCCATGACGCGGCGCCTCCAGGACGAGATCAAGCAGACCCGGCCGTTCCGCTCCCTTGAGGAGGAGGTAGTGGTCGGTCTGGCGCACACAGCAGACGCGGTCCAGCGCGGGTTCATCGGCGTGTTCAAAGCCGCGGGCCTCTCGTCCACGCAGTACAACGTGCTCCGGATCCTCCGGGGCGCCGGTGCTCCCGGCCTCTCGTGCGGCGAGATCGCCGAGCGCATGGTGACCCGGGATCCGGACCTGACGCGGCTCCTTGACCGGCTCGAGGCACGGCAGCTGGTGACGCGGGCCCGGGACGAGAAGGACCGCCGCGTCGTCACCACCAGGATCACCGAGGCCGGGCTGGCGCTGCTGGACGACCTGCAGGGGCCGCTGGCGACCGAGCAGCGGCACATCCTGGGTCACATGGGCCAGGACCGGCTGCGGCAGCTGGCCGAGCTGCTCGACGAGGCGCGTGCGACGTCGGCGTGACCGTTTTCGCGAGACCGATATCCGTTATCACGACTAGTGTGGAGAGGTACAACGCAGTCAACGAACCGGGGAGGGTAAGGCAATGCAGTCCAGCAACCAGAAGTGGGCGTTCGATGCGGTGCACTCCAGCGTGAACTTCACGGTGCGCCACATGGTGGTGTCGAAGGTGCGGGGCCAGTTCACGAAGTGGAACGGCACGCTCGCCATGGACGAGAACGACCCGAGCGGTGGATCGGTCGAGGTTTCGATCGACGCCGCGAGCGTCAACACGGGCGTGGACCAGCGCGACGGTCATCTGCGGTCGGCGGACTTCTTCGACGTTGAGCGCTACCCGGCGATCACGTTCAAGAGCCGCAAGGTCGAGAAGGCCGGCGCGGGCGCGCTGAAGATCACGGGCGATCTGACCATGCACGGCGTCACCAAGCCCGTGGTGCTCGACGCGGAGTACGCGGGGAGCGCCAAGGACCCCTGGGGCGGCGTGCGGGCGGGTTTCAGCGCCCGCGCCGTCGTCGACCGCAAGGACTTCGGTCTGACCTACAATCAGCTGCTCGAGACGGGCGGCGTGCTGGTCGGCGAGACGGTCGAGATCGGCATCGAGGTCGAGCTGGTGAAGCAGGTGGACGGAGTGAAGGCAGCCGCGTAACCGGTCTACCCTACACCCTACACCCTACACCCTCACACCCTACACCCACTTCAGCCTGCTGGGTGTAGGGTGTCAGGGTGTGAGTATCTTCCCTCCATGGCCACCACCGCCCCCCGCTCGGAGGCCGAGCGCGAGGTTCTCGCCCTGGCAGCCGGCGCCGCCGGGGAGTCTCTCGACGCGGTGCTCGAGCGGATCGTCGCCGCGCTGCAGTCGCGATTCGCCCACTACACGGGCGTCTACATTTACTGGCTGGATGGTGACACGTTGGTGCTGCGCTCGTTCCGGGGCCGGCCAACGGAGCACGTCCGCATCCCGGTCGGCGCAGGCATCTGCGGCCGCGCGGCGCGCGAGAAGCAGACGGTGACGGTGGACGACGTCGGTGCCGACCCCGCCTACCTGGCCTGCAGCATCGAGACCAGGAGCGAGATCGTGGTGCCGGTCATGCGGGGCACGCGGGTGCTCGGCGAGATCGACATCGATTCGGACGTGCCGGCGGCGTTCACGGAGGCGGACCGCAGGTTCCTCGAGCAGGTCGCGTTCCTGATCGCGACGAGGGCGTAAAGACGGGGTGCAGGGTGTCACACCCTGCTTCTTCACGTCACCGTATACTCCGGCCCACTCCCCCCTTCGGGGGGCGTCAGGCGTCCGCCTTTCGCCGAGATCGCTCCGCACTGCACGCAGTTGGGAGCATTGACGCGCAGCTTCCTTTCGCCCCGCTCGTCCGTGACCCACTCGTACACGCCCGCCGGGCACATGTTGATCCACGCCGTGCCGATGGCTTCCGGCACCTCGGTCTTGACGAGCAGGTGGTTGGGCTGGGTGTCGCGGGTCCGGTTCCCGCTGGCGTAGACGCTGGAGAGCTTGTCGAACGTCAGCTCGCCATCCGGCTTGGGATAGCGGCGCGGGCGCGGGGCGACCGGCCGCATGGCGTCGGGCTCGGCGGCCAAGCGGCCGCCTGGGAACGCGCCGCCCGTGAGCGTCATCAGGCCCGCCAGGGCCGCGCCCGGCAGCAGGCCCGCGCCGAACGCCTGCCGCATGTTGCGGACCCGGTGGAGATCGCTCCAGATGAAGCTCCGCCGGACGGCCTCGTCGTATCCGCCCAGCGCGCCGAGCAGCGCCGGATCGCGCCCGGCCTTGAGGCAGGCGAAGATCGCCTCGGCGGCGAGCATCCCGGACCACATCGCGTAGTGGATTCCCTTCAGGGCCGGCACGTTGACGAACCCCGCCGAATCCCCGGTCAGGACGGCTCCCGGCACGCTCAGGCGCCCCGGCAGCGCGAAGAAGCCGCCTTCCGGGATCGACTTCGCGCCCCACCCGTGCTCGGCGCGAGTGCCGCCCTCGAGGATCGGCCGCACCAGGGGATGGAGCTTCAGCTGCTGGAGCAGGTCGTGCACCGAGAGCGAGGCGTCGCTGTAGTCGAGACCGACCACCAGGCCGATCGCGACCTGCCGCTCGCCCATCGGGTAGATGAAGCTGCCGCCGAACTCGGCGGCCGCCTTACCCCATCGCAGCGGCCAACCCATGGTGTGGATCACGCGGTCGAGCGGCCGCGGAACGTCCCACACTTCCTTGACGCCCAGCGCGTAGACCTGCGGGTTGCTGCCGGCGACGTGGAAATGCCGGTCGATCGCCCCCGCGAGGTGGCCGTTGACGCCCTCGGCGATCACCGTGGCGGACGCGACGATTTCGGCGCCCGGCTCGAAGTTGGCCTCGGGGGTGCCGTCGCGGCCCCGGCCCTTGTCGCCGGTCAGGACGCCGCGCACCGCGCCGTCGCGGACGAGCAGTTTCGAGGCGGCGGTCTCGGCCAGGATCGTGACGCCGGCCTGCTCGGCGCGCTCGGCGAGCCAGCGGGAGATCTCGCTGATCGACGCGGCCCAGTTGCCGTGATTGCGCATCGTCGGCGGCATGAGCGGCGAGCGGAACGCGCGTCCTTCGGTCAGCAGGTACAGCGCCTCGCCGCTCACCGGGCCGCGGAAGGGCAGGGCCGAGTCGGCGACGCCGGGGAACAGCTTCCGGAAGGCGACCGGATTGACGACGGCGCCCGAGACCAGGTGGGCGCCCGGGTACTTGCCCTTCTCGACCACGGCCACCGGGACGTCGCCGAGCCGTTCCTTCACGTCGGGGGCGGTTTCGAGCAGCTGCGCGAGCCGGATCGCTCCCGCCAAGCCGGCGGGGCCGGCGCCCACGAACAGCACGCCCACCTCGATGCGCTCGTCCGGACTCGCTTCGGGCACGGCGAGGTACTCGGTGTGGTCGATCCTCGGTTGAAAATCGATCGGTGTCGCCGTCACGCCGCCTCCCGCAGGGTGCGGGAAACTAGCGCACGCGGGACCGGGCCGGGAGCGGCGGCGCGGCTACCGGCCGGCGGGCGTCCTCACTGCGGCCCGGGCCCGGGCCTCTGGAAGCGGCGGAACAGCGTGGACTGGAACTCGCGGACCGAGGCCGGCAGCCGCTGCCACTGCTCCTCGCGGAGCACGGCGTGCACGTCCACGATCGCACGGGCCACGTCGTCGCGGGCCGACTGGAACAGCGGGCGCATCTGCGGCATGATCGCGATCAGCTGGTTGGGCGCCGGGCTGTCGCCGAGCCGCTGCAGCACGTGCCGCAGCGAATCCACCCGGGTCGCGTTGCGCGCCGCGAGCGAGTCGCGGATCGGCGTGAGCAGGACGATCTGGCCGGAGTCGAGCTGGAGCGAGTCGCGCAGGTCGAGCGCCACGCCGGCCGGGTTGGGCAGCGCGGAGTCGATGCGCGCCACGAGGGCCGCGACCGACAGTTGCGGACGGAATCCGCCACCGGCGCCGAACCCGCCCCCGCCGAACCCGCCCCCGCCGAACCCGGCCCCGCCCCTGGCCCCACCCGCGCGCATCGCATCGAGCGCCTGCCGCACGCGGTCGGGGCCGATGGTGAGCCGGGCCTGGATGCCGATCTGGAACGGCGGCCGGTAGGCCGTGGCCGAACCGTAGGTCGCCCCGAAGCGCTCGTTGACCTGGTAGGCGTAGCTCATGGTCGCCGGGTCGAAGCCCGTGACATAGAGGAGGGTCGCGTCCGGCTGTGTCTGGAGCCCCCAGCCTTGGGCGCCGTTCACGCCGTGCAGCAGCTCGTCGAGCCCCCGGAGGAAGTTGTAGGTGACCACCGAGACCTGCAGCCGGTGGTTGAGCCCCCAGAAGGCCGGCCGCCAGTTGAACTGGAAGTCGACCGTGCCCTGCCACGGCCCGATGCAGGAGTTCCGCGCGGCGATCGTGCCGATCTGGCGCTCCAGGCATCCGCGCACGGAGGGCGAGGCGGTGGCCAGCAGCTGGGACATCGCCTGCGCCACCGGCGTGCCGCTGCCGGGGGCGAAGATGAACGCCGCGTCGTTCCTCAAACCGTCGCCGTTCACGTCGCCGCCGACCGTGGGCGTGAACGGCACGCCGGAGGTGAGCCGCCCGACCGACGTGATCTCGAGCGACGTCGAGAACGGGTAGGTGACCGTCAGGACGATGTTGTGCTGCCGCTCGAAGCTGCTGCGCGCCCACTCGGCCACGTCGGGGTCGCCCGCGGTGACGCTGCGAATGCCGGTCTGCTGGTCGCGCGCCCGCTGCAGGGTGTACGAGGCGGAGAACACGATCCCCGGCCCGACCACGCCGCCCAGGGTGGTGGTGATCTGCGCCGAGCTGCTGTACAGGTTGGACTGCGCCAGGAGCACGTTGCCGAACGCCGGGTCAACGCGGGACGCCGTGAAGATCGCCGCGCCGGTCGAGGGCACGATGGCGGACGCCGGCACGTACACCGGCCGGTTGCCTTCCGACGCGAGGGTGAACACCGGCACGGTGTTGAGGTTCACGTCCGTGATGCCCGTCTGGGCGACGCCGCGCGCGAGGCTGCCCTCGACGCTCAGGCGCAGGAGCTGGGTCAGCCGCCGCTCGACGCTGAGCGAGCCCCGCCACGCCCGCGGCGTCTCGAACCCGGGCGCGAGGACCTCCACGGCCGGGGCGGCCTGGGAGCCCAGGGGCTGCGGCAGGCCCCCGCTCAGGCAGGCCCCCGGGATCGAATCCGCGGTGGCGAAGACCTGAGGCCAGTCCGGCGCCGGGACGTCGCCGCCGACGCAGGCGACTTGCGACGTGGTCAGGCCGAGCCCCGTCGAGGCCCGCGCCTGCGCCACCAGGTTGGTGGGCGCCTGGTTCCGGAACTCGCCGACGCCGCCGCGGATCACCCAGGTGGCCGGCTGGAAGGCCTGGAACTCGGTCGCCGGCGCGCTGCCGAACGTCCAGGTGAAACCGGCGCGCGGGCTCAGGTGCGTCTCGGAGGGCAGGTGGTCGGTCCGCAGGTGGAAGGCCGAGTCGACGGCCGGGTTGTAGGCCGGCGGATCGCCGAACGAGGTGCCCTCGAGACGCAGGCCGTAGGTGAGCTGGAAGGGACGGGTGACCACCCACACGTCGCCGGCGTAGGCTCCCCACTGCTGGTCGTACGAACGCCGCTCCACGATCCCGAGCGTGCGGCGGAAAGTGGCCGCCGAGTCCGACGCCAGCTCGGCCAGCGAGTTGTACGTGTAGGTGCCGTACTCGTTGCCGCCGATCAGGTTGTCGGTGCGCTCGCTGAGCCAGGTGCCCCCCACCTTGAACCGGTGGCTCCCCGCGCCCGGCAGCCACGACACCTCGTCGGAGGCCTCGAAGCTGGAAGAGACGGTGCTCGAGGGGAGTCCCGCGTTGCCGCCGAACACCAGCGTCGTGACTCCGACCGTCGAGTCCGGCAGGTCCGACGCCACCTGCACGCGGCCCTGCGGCACCAGGCTGAAGGGGTTGCCGTCGTTGTTCGCCGCCTGGTAGAAGCCGCGCGCCTCGTTGAGCACCGTGCTGCCGAAGTGCGACGTCAGGGTCGCCATCAGCCCGCCGCCGGACGTCGTCAGGTCCCCCCCTACCTGGGGCAGGGCCAGCGCGCCGAGCCGCGCGGGGTTCTGGCTGGTGCCGTTCCAGTTGCCCCGCAGCGTGATGGTCTGCGAGTTGCTGAGCACCCAGTCGAAGCGAACCAGGGCGGAGTAGTTGTCGTTGGCGCGCGTGGCGGCCGGCTCCACGCTGTACGCCGGGACGCCCAGCGAGTTCAGGATCTGGAGGAACCGCTGCACGGAGTCGGCGGAGATCCCGAGGCGGCCCAAGTCCGTCGCGGTGGCCGAGAACAGCGTCTGCTCGGGGGTGGCCTGCAGCCGGGCCATTCCCGAGGCGAAGATGAACATCCGGTCCTTGATGAGCGGCCCGCCGATGCCGCCGCTCAGCTGGTTCTGCGTGTATCCCTCGGTGAAGGGCGAGTCGCCGGCGTCCAGGGCGACGTCCTGGTTGCGCGCAATCGCCGTCCAGGTTCCCTGCACGACGTTGCTTCCGCTCCGCGTGGTCGAGGCGACCAGGCCCCCCGAGAACTGCCCGCGCGAGACGTCGTAGGTGTTGGTGATCACCCGCGTCTGGCGCAGGCCTTCCTGGGGCACGGTGGTGTTCCCGATCAGCAGCCCGTCCAGCGTCACGGCGTTGGCGCTGGGCCCCAGGCCCGCCACGGAGAACGCCGACGCGGTGGAGTCGGTGCCGGAGATGGGCAGCACGCCCGGCACCAGGGAGACCAGCGCGGCAAGGTCCGACGGATCGATCGGCAGCCGCGCCAGCTGGTCCGGGCTCAGCACGCGCTCGGTCGAGCCGGGCGTCGGCCCTTCGCCGCCTCTGAGCAGCGGGCCGCCGTTCACGTTGACCGGCTCCAGGGTGACCGGGCTGGACTCGAGCTGGACGTTCCACACCAGCCGGTCCTCGTCGGCGTCCCGCATCACGAGGGCGGTGCGTGGGTTCATGCCCAGCACTCGCACGTTCATGCGGTACTGGCCGCCGCCGTCGGGGAAGAGAATCGTGAACCGCCCGCGCGCGTCGGTGCGGGCGCGCCGGGTGACCTGGGTCTCGAGGGAGTACGCCTCGACGCTCGCGTCCTGGACGGGGTTGCCGTCGTCGCCGAGGATCGTCCCGGTGATGATGTCGGTCCCGGCCTCGGCCTGGGCCACGGCGCGCGTCGGCAGCGCGGCGATGAGCGCCACGGCGGCGACCGCGAGCAGCAGACCGAGAGGTCGCATCGGTTTCCCACCTCGAACGGGCACGCAGGACATACGGCTCAAGGGTAGACGATGCTGACGATATCGCGTTAGCCGCACGGGCGGGGCACCGGGCCGGTGCGGATTCCGCCGCGGGTCGGGTGGCGTCCGGCGCCGCGGCCCCGCGATATTCCGACCATGACGAACCCCGATTCCTTCGGCAGCCGGGCGACGCTGCGCGTCGGCGGCCGGAGCTACGAGATCCACCGGCTGGACGCCCTCGAGAAGGCCGGCCTGCCGGTGTCCCGGCTCCCGTTCTCGCTCAGGATCCTGCTTGAGAATCTGCTGCGCTTCGAGGACGGCGCCAGCGTGCGGCGGGCCGACATCGAGGCGCTCGCGCGGTGGGAGCCCGGGGCGACGCCGTCGCACGAGATCGCCTTCATGCCCTCGCGGGTGCTGCTGCAGGACTTCACCGGCGTTCCCGCCGTCGTGGACCTCGCGGCGATGCGCGACGCGATGCGGCGCCTCGGCGGCGACCCGGCCAGGATCAACCCGCTCCTCCCGGCCGAGCTGGTGATCGACCACTCGGTGCAGGTGGACGCCTTCGGGGCGCCCACCGCGTTCCAGGCGAACGCGGACCTCGAGTTCGAGCGCAACCGCGAGCGGTACGCCTTCCTGCGCTGGGGCCAGAAGGCGTTCCGCAATTTCCGCGTCGTGCCGCCGGACACCGGGATCGTGCACCAGGTCAACCTCGAGCACCTGGCGCGCGTCGTGTTCACCAGCGACGACGCCCGGCCCAGGGCGTATCCGGACACGCTGGTCGGCACCGACTCGCACACCACGATGGTCAACGGCCTCGGCGTGCTGGGCTGGGGCGTCGGCGGCATCGAGGCGGAGGCCGCGATGCTGGGCCAGCCGATGACGATGCTCATTCCGCAGGTGGTCGGCGTCCGGCTGAGCGGGCAGCTGGCCGAGGGCGCGACGGCGACCGACCTGGTGCTGACGGCGACGGAGATGCTCCGCAGGAAGGGCGTGGTCGGGAAGTTCGTCGAGTTCTTCGGCCCCGGGGTCGCGGCGCTCCCGATCGCGGACCGCGCCACGATCGGCAACATGGCGCCGGAGTACGGCGCCACCTGCGGCATCTTCCCCATCGACGCGGAGTCGCTGCGCTACCTGCGGTTCACGGGCCGGCCGGACTGGCGGATCGCCCTGGTCGAGGCCTACGCGAAGGAGCAGGGGCTGTTCCACGAGCCCGGCGCGAGCGAGCCGGCGTTCAGCGACACGCTCGCGCTCGACCTGGCGACCGTGGAGCCGAGCATCGCGGGGCCGCGCCGGCCGCAGGACCGGATCGGGCTCCGGCGTGCGAAGGCGGCGTGGGCCGAAGCGCTGCCGGGGCTGGTGCAGGGCACCGGACCCGGCGAGGCGCCGGTGGCGGTGAACGGCGGCAAGCACACCCTCCGGCACGGCTCGATCGTGATCGCCGCGATCACCAGCTGCACCAACACGTCGAACCCGTCGGTGATGGTGGCGGCCGGACTGCTGGCGAAGAAGGCCGTCGAGCGCGGGCTCGCGAGCCAGCCGTGGGTGAAGACCAGCCTCGCGCCCGGGTCGAAGGTCGTGAGCGACTACCTGGCGCGGGCCGGCCTCACGCCCTACCTGGACAAGCTGCGCTTCCACCTCGTCGGCTACGGCTGCACGACGTGCATCGGCAACAGCGGGCCGCTGCCGGAGCCGGTCTCGGTCGCGATCAAGGCCGGCCAGCTCGTCGTCCTGTCGGTGCTCTCGGGCAACCGCAACTTCGAGGGCCGGATCCAGTCCGAGGTGCGCGGCAACTACCTGATGAGCCCGCCGCTCGTCGTGGCATACGCGCTGGCGGGCCGGATGGACCTCGACCTCACGACCGAGCCGCTCGGCCGGGACCCGCAGGGCCGGCCGGTCCTGCTGAAGGACATCTGGCCGACGGCCCGGGAGGTGGCGGAGACCGTGGAGCGCGCGCTCCAGGCGGAGATGTTCGGCGCCGAGTACGCCGCGGTCTTCGACGGCGACGAGCGGTGGAAGGGCCTGCCGGTGCCCGAGGGCGAGCTGTACCGGTGGGACGAGACGTCCACCTACATCCGCCGCGCCCCGTACTTCGACGCGATGCCGCGGACGCCCGGCCCGGTGGGCGACGTCACCGGAGCCCGCGTGCTCGCGGTCCTCGGCGACAGCATCACGACCGACCACATCTCGCCGGCGGGCTCGATCCGCAAGGACGGCCCGGCCGGCCGCTACCTCACCGAGCGCGCCGTCGCCGCGAAGGACTACAACTCGTACGGGTCACGCCGCGGCAACCACGAGGTGATGGTGCGCGGCACTTTCGCCAACGTGCGCATCCGCAACCGGCTCGTGGCCGGCGTCGAGGGCGGCGTGACGCGGCACTTCCCGGACGGAGCCCAGCTGAGCATCTACGACGCCGCGGAGCGCTATCGCGCCGAGGGCGTGCCGCTCGTCGTCCTCGCCGGCAAGGAGTACGGGGCGGGCAGCTCGCGCGACTGGGCCGCGAAAGGGCCGCGCCTGCTCGGCGTGCGCGCGGTGATCGCGGAGGGGTACGAGCGGATCCACCGCAGCAACCTGGTCGGGATGGGCCTGCTGCCGCTGCAGTACGAGGCCGGGCAGACGGCGGAGACGCTGGGACTGACGGGCGAGGAAGTCTTCGACGTGGTGGGCGTGGCGGACGCGCTGGCCGGCACGAAGAAGGTGGCCGTCCGCGCGAGGGGCGCCGCGGGCACGCGCGAGTTCCGGGCGACCGTGCGCATCGACACGCCGAAGGAGGCCGAGTACTACCGCCACGGCGGGATCCTGGAGTACGTGCTGCGACAGCTGGCGTAGCCGCGACGGCGGCGGCGCGCTCACTCCCCCGGCGGCAGCAGCCGGTCGTTCTGTCCCGACTTGACGCCGAATCCCACGCCGACGCCCAGTGCAACCGCCGTCAGGCCGGTGATGACGGGCAGCAGAGTGAACGGCGTCGCGACCAGGGCCGCGAGGCCGCCGGCGATCCACGGCGCGGGCCGGGTGTGCACGGCATCCACGAAGCGGAGGCGCCGCCGGACGTAGCTCTTCGTCCAGCTGAACCCGCCCACGAGCGCGGCGCCGCTGACGATGAGGGTCGGAAGGATCATGGTGTCCCTACGGGTTGAGTGGCACGGGGGATTCGCCGGGCGCGGGCGATCCGGGTCGCCCCGCTAGTCCAGCCACACCGTCCGGCTGGCCGGATCCGAGCGGCGGCCGGGCGCGGCGGCATCGGCCGGGTATCCGAGGCTGATGATGGCGACGATGCGGTGCGCGTCTGGCGCCCGGACCAGCTCGCGGACGGCCGGGTCGCTCATGATGCCGCCGGTGCGGACGTAGGTGCCCAGGCCTTGCGCCGTGGCGGCGATGAGAAGGTTCTCGGTCGCCATCATCGCGGCGGCGTAGTCCTCCTCCCGGCGCACCGGGTCCGCGGACTCGGCGCACATCACCACGACGAAGGCCGGCGTGCCGCGGGCCTCGCGGAAGGTCTTCTCGATGGCCCTCACGGCCTCGGGCGCCGACGGGTCCGCGAAGCGGGTGGCGCGGTGGGCGCGCTTCAGCTCCGCGAACCGCGCCGCCGAATCGCCGCTCAGGACGGCGAAGCGCCACGGCTCGGTGAGCTTGTGGTTGGGCGCCCGGACCGCGGCCGCGAGCAGCCGCTCGATCACTGGGCGCGGGACCGGGTCGGACTTGAAGGCGCGGGTCGAGACCCGGCCGCCGATAGCGTCGAAGGCGTCCATGACCGCCAAAGCTAGTCGCCAGGCCTTGTCGGCGGCATCCCCGCGCCGTACCCTTTCGCACTTCCCGCCTGAGGCGAGGGACCACGTCAATGCCGCGCACCGAGTTCATCAGCACCGGGATGTACGTGCCGGACCGGGTCGTGAAGAACGACGAGTTCACCCAGTGGATGGACACGTCCGACGAGTGGATCCGCACGCGCACCGGGATCGAGGAGCGCCGCTGGGTGGCGCAGGGCCAGGGCGGCGCCGACATGGCGTTGGAGGCCACGCGCCGCGCGCTCGAGAAGGCCGGCCTCAAGGCCGCGGACCTCGACGCGATCATCTACTGCACGCTGTCGCCCGACTACTTCTTCCCCGGCACCGGCGTCTTCCTGCAGCGCAAGCTCGGCGTCACCGACATCCCGTGCCTGGACGTGCGCAACCAGTGCACGGGGTTCCTGTACGGCCTGTCGATCGCGGACGCGTGGATCCGGACGGGGCAGTTCAAGCGGGTGCTGCTGGTCGGCTCCGAGGTGCACTCCACCGGGATGGACCTCACGACCCGCGGCCGGGACCTGGCGGTGCTGTTCGGCGACGGCGCGGGCGTCGCGATCCTCGGCCCCACGGAGTCCGACGGCCGCGGCGTGCTGTCGACCCACATCTTCGCCGACGGGCGGTACGCCGAGATGCTGTTCTGCGACGCGCCGGCCTCCGCCCGGAGGCCCCGGCTGTCACAGGAGGACCTCGACACCGCGCGCATCTATCCGCGGATGGAGGGCAAGGAGGTGTTCAAGCACGCCTCCACGCGGATGCCCGAGAGCGTGCAGCGGGCGCTCGACGCGAACGGCCTGGCCGCGAAGGACATCAAGGTGCTCATCCCGCACCAGGCCAACCTGCGGATCTCGGAGATGGTGCGGCGGCAGCTCGACCTGCGGGACGACCAGGTCTACAACAACATCCAGCGCTACGGCAACACGACCGCCGGCTCGATCCCCATCGCGCTCGACGAGTGCGTGAGCGCGGGGAAGCTGGCGAGGGGGGACCTGCTGATGCTCGCCGCGTTCGGCAGCGGGTTCACGTGGGGGAGCGCGGCCATTCGGTGGTGAAGCGTGAGAGGTGAGTCGTGAGACGTTCACGTGAACGTCTCACCTTTCGCCTCTCACTTCTCACGCTTCCTCGTCAGTTCGCTCCCCTCACCTGCATTGCCGAGTGCCTCGGCGGGGGCATCGGTTCCTGCCTCACCGACCCCCATATCTCCCGGTTCAGCACGTTCTCGTCCGCCAGGTCCGGCCGCCGGAAGACGCGGGGGTCGAGGCTCGAGCGGGCGTGCGGCGGGTTGGTCTCGCCCAGCGGCCAGCGCGAGGGCAGGGCCGTCCAGGCGGAGCTGTCGGCCCCGGTGGTGAATGCGGGGAACAGCGGCGTCGCGGCTGCGTCGTACTGGGTCATCGGCGTCAGGCCGAGGATCAGCTCGATGGTCCGGAGCACCGACGCCGTCGTGTAGAAGGTGCTGTCCACCGTGCCGCGCCGCAGCCACGGGCTGGCCACGAGCAGCGGCGAGCGGTGCGCGTCCACGTGGTCGGGACCGTTCTGGGCGTCGTCCTCGAGCACGAACACCGCGGTCTGCCCCCAGAAGCGGGAGCGCGACAGCGCCTCGATCATGCGCCCGAGGGCACGGTCGTTCTCGGCGACCATCGCGCGCGGCGTGGGCCGGCCCGGCTGCCGGCCGTAGGTGTGGTCCTGCGGGAGGTCCAGGATCATCAGCGCGGGCAGGATGCCGGTGGAGTCCGCCAGGCGCAGCTCGCGCAGGAACTCGTCCACCCGTACGCTGTCGGGCACGGCCAGGTCCCAGCCCACGTACCGGACGTCGGTCACCCGCTGGAGCCCCTGGTCGTCGGAGCGGGCCAGGCCCGCAGCGCTGTCCCACTGGGTCATCTCGCCGTAGTTGCGCACCGTCACGCCGGCGCGGCGCGCGTCGTCCCACAGGTAGCCGGCCAGGGGATCCATCACCGGGAGGCCGGCGTTGAAGTCCCACTCGCGGCGCCCGCTGTAGTTGGCGGGCCAGGTCTTCTCGTTGTAGTCGCCCGCGATGGCGGCGTCCGACCACATGTGCCCGTCGGCGCTCACGTCGCCGTTCACGTAGAAGTTGTCGAACAGCACGAACGCGCGGGCCAGCGCGTGCGCGTTGGGCGTCACGGTGTCGCCGAAGATCGCCAGCCGCGGGTCGCCGTTGCCGCGCGGGTCGTCGCCGAGCACCTGGTCGTAGGTCCGGTTCTCCCGGATCACGTACACCACGTGGCGGATCGGCGAGCTGTCGCCCGCGGCGCGCGGGATCGGCGAGCGGGCCGGCCACGGGACGCGCGCCAGCAGCTCGTCGCGGTACGGCGAGTCGGCCAGCACCTGGCGGGTGTAGCGGCGCAGCGTGGCCGAGTCCGGCACCGGGATGCGCGACACGCTGCCCACCAGCAGCGCGGCGATGTACTGGCCGGGCTTCGCGTCCGGCGCGGTGGGTCCCTGCGGGTTGGCGCCGGCGCCGGTGCCCTTGCCGTTGGCCACGTACAGCGTGCGGCCGTCGGCGGAGACCGCGACCGCCGTCGGGTACCACGCGGTCGGGATGAGTCCGGCGACCCGCGCACCGTCCTCGCCGGCGAGCACCACCACGGCGACCGCGTTGTTGTCGCTGTTCGCCACGTACAGCCGCCGGCCGTCGGGCGAGAGCGCCAGCGCGTCGGGGCCGCTGCCGTGCGGCGCCCGGGCCGTGAGCCCCAGCGCGACGGTGGCCTCGACCCGGCCCTCGCGGAGGTCCACGATCGAGACCTCGTCCGCGGACGCGTGCGCGACGTACAGCGTGCGGCCGTCCCGGGATATCGCCAGCGCCGAGGGGCGCGGCGGCACGACGATCGGGTCGCGCGGCGCGAGCGCGCCGGCGGCGACGCCGTACACGCCGATGGTGCTGTCGCCCCAGTTCGAGACGTAGACGGTGCGGCCGTCGGGCGCGAACAGCGCCGTGTACGGATGGCTGCCGGTGCGCGCCGCGGCCGTGCGGGCGAGCGGCGCCGCGTCCAGCAGGTACACCGAGTCGGCCAGGTTCCCCACCACGGCCAGCCGCCGGCCGTCGGGCGCCAGCGCGAGGCCGGCCGCGAACACGGCCGCGCCCGAGTCCGCGAGCGCGACGCTGTCCGCGCGCGCCCACCGCCCGCCGCTCTCGGCGATCCGCCACACCCGGTTCGTGATGCCGCCCGACACGAACGCGTCGCCGGCACGGCGGACCGCCAGCCCGAGCCAGGTCGCGCTGAAGGTGACGGAGTCGGTCGCGGTCCAGCGGGTCCGGTCGATCACCATCAGGCGGTTCGCCGCGTAGCCGCTGGTCAGCGCCAGGACCCGGCCGTCGGGGTGGACGGCGAGGGCGAGCGGCAGGGTGCCCACGTCGACCGCCCGGCCCGCGGGACTGATGCGCCAGCCGGACGCCAGCAGCGTGGTGCCGTCGGCCTGGCGTCCGGGGACCAGCCGTCCCCGCGCGACGAACGCGGCGGCGACGGCGACGACACACAGGGCGAGGACGGCGAGGCGGTGACGCATGGGTTCGCATCGGCTAGAGGGAAGCGTAAATTGGTCAGGCATGACCCCTTCCAACAAGATGGTCGCGCAGGATCTCGACCTGCAGTGCATCAATACCATCCGCACGCTCGCGATGGACGCGGTGCAGCAGGCGAACTCGGGGCACCCGGGGACGCCCATGGCCCTCGCCCCGCTGGCGTACGTGCTCTACACCCGGCACCTGCGGCACAGCCCCGGGCGGCCCGACTGGCCGGACCGCGACCGCTTCGTGCTCTCGTGCGGTCACGCGTCGATGCTGCTGTACGCGACGCTGTTTCTCGCGGGCTACGGGCTGACGCTGGACGACCTGCGCCACTTCCGGCAGTGGGGAAGCCGGACGCCGGGCCACCCGGAGCACGGGGCGGCGCCGGGCGTGGAGACCACCACGGGCCCCCTGGGACAGGGCTTCGCCAACGGGGTCGGCATGGCGATCGCGGAGGCGCACCTCGCGGCGCGGTTCAACCGCCCCGGCCACGAGATCGTGAGCCACCGGACCTACGCGTTCGCGAGCGACGGCGACCTGATGGAGGGCATCTCGCACGAGGCCGCGTCGCTGGCGGGTCACCTGAAGCTCGGCAAGCTGATCTACTGCTACGACGACAACCACATCACCATCGAGGGCAAGACCGACCTCGCGTTCAGCGAGGACGTGGCGCAGCGGTTCACGGGCTACGGCTGGCACGTGCAGCGGGTCGCCGACGGCAACGACCTCGCGGCGCTCGACGCCGCGTTCGCGGCCGCGAAGGCGGAGACGGCGCGCCCCTCGCTCGTGATCGTGCGGACCCACATCGCCTGGGGCAGCCCGCACAAGCAGGACAGCGCGGAGGCGCACGGCGCGCCGCTCGGCGCCGAGGAGATCGCGCTCACCAAGGCCGCGTACGGCTGGCCGGCCGAGCCGCCGTTCCTCGTGCCCGACGCGGCGAAGGCGCACATGGGCCGCTGCGTCGAGCGCGGCGCGGCGCTGGAGCGGGAGTGGAGCGCGCGCTTCGCCGCCTACGAGCGGGCGTACCCCGACCTGGCGGCGCAGCTCCGCGCCGAGCTCTCGGGCGAGCCGGCCGCGGGCTGGGAGGCCGCGCTGCCGCCCTTCACGCCGGCGGACGGCGCGCAGGCGACGCGCCAGTGGTCGTCGAAGGTGCTGAACGCGCTCGCCCCGGCGGTGCCCTCCCTGGTCGGCGGCTCCGCCGACCTGGCACCCTCGACCAACACGCTGCTCAAGGGTGCCGGCGATCTCGAGGCGGGCGGCTACGGCGCGCGCAACATGCACTTCGGCATCCGGGAGCACGGGATGGGAGGGATCCTGAACGGCATGGCGCTGCACGGCGGCGTGCGCCCGTACGGCGCCACCTTCTTGGTCTTCTCGGACTACATGCGTCCGTCGATCCGCCTGGCCGCGCTGATGGGGCTGCCGGTGATCTACGTCTTCACCCACGACAGCGTGGGCCTCGGGGAGGACGGGCCGACGCATCAGCCGGTCGAGCACCTGGCGGCGCTGCGGGCGATTCCGAACCTCACCGTGATCCGGCCGGCCGACGGTCCGGAGACGGCGCAGGCCTGGCGGGCGGCGCTGCTCCGCCGCGACGGCCCCACCGCGATGGTGCTCAGCCGCCAGAAGGTGCCGGTGATCGACCGGGCGCGCTTCGCGCCGGCCGACGGCCTGCACCAGGGCGCCTACGTGCTGGCGGAGGCGAGCGGCGGGTCGCCGCGCCTGGTGCTGATGGCGAGCGGCTCGGAGGTGGCGCTGTGCCTCGCGGCGCGGGACCTGCTCGAGGCGGGGGGCACGCCGACGCGGGTCGTGAGCGCCCCGAGTCTCGAGGCGTTCGCCCGCCAGCCGGCGGCGTACCGCGACGCGGTGCTGCCGCCCGGCGTGCGCGCCCGGCTGGCCGTGGAGGCCGCGGCGTCGTTCGGCTGGCACCGCTGGGTCGGAACCGACGGCGACGTGGTGGGTATCGACCGCTTCGGCGCTTCGGCCCCCTACGAACGGATCTTCCAGGAGCTCGGCCTCACCGCGGCGAACGTCGCGGAGCGCGCCCGCGCGGTGCTGGCGCGCGCGGCCGGAGCGTGAAAGGGCGACGACCATGAATCCGATCCAGGCGCTCGAGCGGCTCGGCCAGAGCGTGTGGCTGGACACGATCGACCGGGAGCTCCTGGCGTCGGGCGGCCTGCGGCGGCTGATCGCGGACGAGGGCGTGCGGGGCGTCACCACCAACCCGACGATCTTCGAGCAGGCGATCGCGCACGGCAG
>DASPTN010000042.1:0-12983 GCA_035623395.1 Gemmatimonadales bacterium
CGGCGCGCCGAGTCGGGCGGCGGCGTCATGATGGACCTGGGCCTCCCGATGCTGGACCTCGCGCTGTGGCTCGCGGGCAGCCCGGTGGTGGAGCGCGTCTCCGCGTACCTCGACCGGGGCCCGGGCGGCAAGCAGGTGGACGAGATCGGTGCGGCGCACCTGTTCTGCGAGGGAGGGCTCTCGGTCTTCTGCGACGTGTCGTGGCGCCACGTGGGCGAGGGCGAGCGCACCTGGCTGGACGTGCAGGGCGGGAAGGGCTCGGCCTCGATCTCGCCGCTCCGGGTGTTCAAGGAGCTGCACGGCGCACCGGTGGACGTGACGCCCACCGGCGCGGCGGGCCGCGAGAACCCGTTCTCCGCGTCGTACCGCTCGGAGTGGGCGTACCTGCTCGCGGCGATCCGCGGCGAGACCGACGTCGAGGCGCCGGAGGACCAGGTCCAGCTCAGCCGGGTGATGGAGGCGATCTACAAGTCGGCCGACGAGCAGCGGGACGTCAAGCTGTGAGGATCCGCGGCTGGCTGCCCGACTGGAGGGACCTGACGGCGGCCGCGACGACCGCCGTCTTGCTGTTCGTCGCCTATCCCCCGTACAGCCTCGTCCTCCCGTCGTTCGTCGCCCTGGTGCCCCTGCTGTGGCGCCTCGAGGACCGGCTCGATCCGGCCGCGGCCACGGCCGGCGCGGCGAAGCTCGGGTTCTGAGCCGGCCTGCTGGCGAACGGCCTGGTGCTCTACTGGATGGTCGTGGCGCTGTGGCACTTCACGCCACTGGCGGCGGCCGGGTATCTCGCCACGATCCTGATCCTGGCCGGGTACTGGGCGCTGATGTGCTGGACGACGGTGTGGGTGCGCCGGCGCACGGGCCTGCCGCTGTGGGTGGTGTTCCCGCTGCTGTGGACCGCGGTGGAGTGGTGCGTCGGCCACCAGGGTGACATCCGCTTCCCGTGGCTCGGCCTGGGCACGTCGCTCACCTCGGTGCCGGTGCTGGTGCAGTGGGCGGACCTCGCCGGCGCCCGCGGCGTGACGCTGTGGCTGGCGTGCGTCAACGCGGCGGCGACGGTCGCGCTGCGGCGCCGCGCCTGGCGGCCCGCGGTCGCGGCGGGAGCGTCGCTCGCCCTGGCGCTGGCGTACGGCGTCTGGCGCGAGCGCACCACGGTGCTGCGGCCGGTGACGGTGGTCGGCGTCGTCCAGCCCAACGTGGGCTTCGCGGAGAAGCGCTCCCTGCGGGACCAGGACACACTGGTCGTGCAGCTGCTCCGCCTGACGGCGCGAGCCGAGTCCCTGCCCGGGGTGAGGCTCCTGGCGTGGCCCGAGGCCTCGGCGGAGGGCTACTTCGTCGATCACCCGCAGTGGGTGCAGTGGATCGGGGCCGCGGCGCGGCGGACCGGGATCCCGATCCTGGTCGGCACGCTCGACGCCCGGTTCTATCCCAACGGCACCTACGACACCTACAACGCCGCGTTCTTCTTCGACGCGACCGGCTCGGACGCCTCGTGGCCGTCCTACCGGAAGAAGTACCTCGTGCCGATCGTCGAGCGCGTGCCATTCGTCAACCCGCGCTGGTTCGGCAACCTGAAGTGGTTCGGCGGCTTCGGCCACGGCGACCGCTTCCCCGTGTACCGGTTCGCCGAGGGCGGCTTCGGCGTCGTGATCTGCTACGAGTCGGCGTTCGAGGACCTGGCGCGGCGCTACCGCGCGGACGGCGCCGACTTCCTGGTCAACATCACGAACGACGCGTGGTTCGGACGCACGGCGGCGCCCTACCAGCACGCGGCGCACCTGGTGATGCGCGCGATCGAGACGCGCATGGGCGTCGCGCGCGCCGCGAACACCGGCATCAGCGAGTTCCTGGATCCGCTGGGATACACGCACCTGCGCACGCCGCTGGAGGTGCAGCGTGTCGAGGCGGACACGGTGTGGACCACCGCGGGCCGGACGCCGTATGTGCGGCTGGGAGACTGGGTGGGCATCCTGGTGCTCGTGGGAACGGGAGCGCTGGTCGCGGCAGGCCTAGTCCGGCGTGGGCCACGACCGTGAGAGGTGAGGGGTAAAGGGTGAGACGTTCGGGTGAGAGGTGAGCGCCCTCTCACGCCCTTGCTCTCACGCCTTTCCCCTCTCACGTCTCACTTGAACGTCTCACCCCTCACGTCTCACCTCTCACGCTTCACCCAGCCTGTCAAACACCTTCCCCTCGATGAACAGCCGGAACAGGTCCGCGTCCAGCATCCCGCCCTTCACCTCGTCGGTCATGATGTCGAGCGCGCGCTGCAGGGGCACGGCCCGCTTGTAGGGCCGGTCCGCCGCGGTCAGCGCGTCGAAGATGTCGCTGATGGTCATCATCCGCGTCTGGATGGGAATCTCCGGCGCCTTCGTGTGCCGCGGATAGCCCTTGCCGTCCAGCTTCTCGTGGTGGCCGTAGGCGATGAGCGGGATCTGCGACAGCTCCTTGGTCCAGGGGATCTGGAGCAGGAAGCGGTAGGTGTGGGTGACGTGGCTCTCGATCTCGAGCCGCTCGGCGTCGTCGAGGCTGCCCTTGCGGATGGTGAGGAAGCGCACCTCGTCGTCGTTGAGGTAGGGCTGGGCGGCGCCGTCGATGTCCGTGTAGCTGCGCTGGGCGAGGGTCTGCAGCTCCTCGAAGCTCCCTTCCGGCAGCACCGTCGGCTCGTTCGACTGCAGCACCGTCTTGAGGAACCGCTCGCAGTCCTCGAGGTCGCGGCGGTGCTCCTCGTCGAGCGATGCGAGGTAGGCCTCGTAGCCCTCGCGCGGATTGGCGAGCAGCCACTCGGCCCGGCGACGATGGTACTCGGCTTCGGCCGTGCGCCGGATGAAGGCGTAGCGGCTCTTGAGCAGGGCGAGGTCGGGGGGGTACAGCTTCTTGGCCTTGACCAGCACCTGCTCCCGCACGCCCACCTTCCCGAAATCGTGCAGCAGCCCGGCGTAGCGGATCTCCTTCAGCTGCTCGCGCGAGAAGCTCACGGCGCGGTACGGCCCGTCGCCCGCGCGGTCGACGACCTCGGCTAGCCCCACCGTCATCGTCGCCACCCGGCCCGAGTGGCCGGAAGTCGGCGGGTCGCGCTGCTCGATCGCCTTCACGGCGGCGGTGACGAAGCCCTCGAACAGGCGCTCGATGTCCTCGTACAGGAGGCTGTTCTCGATCGACACCGCCGCCTGGCCCGCGAGCGCGGTCACGATCTCGACCGAGCGCCGCGAGAACGGGATCACCTGGGCGTCCACGGCCTCGGGGGTCGAGAGCACCACGCCCGGGTCGCGCTTGCGGTTGATCAGCTGCAGGGCCCCGATGATCTCGCTCTTGTGGTTCTTCATCGGGACCGTGAGCATGGACTTGGAGCGATAGCGGTTGCGCTCGTCGAAGCTGCGGTTGATCGAGTACTCCACGTCGGGCGGCAGGAAGTACGCGTCGTCGATCACGACCGCCTCGCCGGTGGAGCACACGTAGCCGCCCACGCTCGCGTGGTTCAGCGGCATGGTGAACTCCACGAACGGCGCCTTCGGGACCGTGTCGTTCTGGGCCAGCTTGAAGCGCACCCGCGGGTTGGGCGAGTCGCGCCCCTCGACCAGGTACAGCGAGCCGCCGTCGGACTGGGTGATCTCGCGCGCCTTGGTGAGGATCTTCTCGAGCAGCACGTCGTAGTTGCGCTCGGTGGTGAGCTCCGCGCCGATCTGCGCGAGCTCGGTGATCTCGCGCGAGCGCGCGGCCACTTCGACCCGGGTGCGCTGCACCTCGGCGCGGGCCGCGGCCTCGCGGAAGCCCGCCCGGATGGCGGCCAGCAGCTGCCGGGGCCCGACCGGCGCGGCGAGAAACACCGGCGCCAGGTCCGCGCCGGGCAGGTCCGCCGGCAGGTCGGACTCGCCGGGGGCGCCGAGCGCCACGATCGCGGCGCCGGCGTCGACCGCGGCCCGCACGCCGTCGGCGCCCAGCGAGCGCCGCAGCGATTCGTCCAGCAGCAGCACCGTGGGCCGCTCGTCGATCAGACCGGCGGGCGGCGCGACCACGACCTTCCGCTCGATCTGTTCGGCCTCGAGCGCGGCGCGCACGGGGCCGCCGTCCCAGGCCGGCCCGTGGAGGAGGACGAGCTTGCTCACGGCCGCGGTGGGTGGTGCGCGGTGTCCGGCGGCACCGCGACGGCGGAGGCGGCCGGCCGGGCGCTGTCGGACGGCGGCGCCGGCCGCGCGGTCGATTCCGGCGGGGCGGGCCGCGGGCGTGGGAAGGTGAGCGTGTCGGGGATCTTCACGCCGCTGATGAACCGCAGCGGCCGCCGGCTGAGCTGCTCCAGCACGAAGCCGAGCTGGGCCGAGATGTCGCGGAAGTTCGCGATCATCTGGGTGATCTCGGGGCGGTTCTCGGCCGTGAGGGCGTTCATCTGGCGGGTCAGCGAGTCCAGGCTCGCCAGCAGCTGCCGGGACTGCGCCAGAGTCGCGTCCACCTGCTGGAAGGTGAGGCCGGTGCGGGTGGTGGTGCTGTCGAGCATGACCTGCAGCCGGTCGAGATTGGCGTTCACCCCGCTGAGCATGCGCTCGGCGCCCGGCTGCGTCGCGATCAGGAGCCGGCGGGCGGTTCCGGTGGCCAGCCGCAGGCTGTCGGCCAGGACGCGCACCATGTCCATGGTGCCGGTCGCGGAAACCAGGGCGTGCTGGATCGTGCTCTTGAGGTCGCGCGCCAGGTCGCCGAACGCCTCGATCGGCGAGGTGCCGCGCTGCATGCCGATGGTGTCGCCCGGCGCCAGGGTGCCGCCGCTGTCCCTCGCCACCGCGAGCTGCAGCTGCGAGCCGCCGAGCAGCCCGCTGGTGACCTGCGCGTAGGTGCCGCGCGGGAGCCGCAGCGGCGTGCCGTCGGGGAAACGGTCCACCAGGCGCAGGCGGAGGATGAACTCCAGGCGGCCGGCGCCGCCCATGGGCCGCGGCGCGATGCCGGCCACCCGGCCCACCTCCAGGCCCTGCAGGTAGATCTTGGTGTCGGGCCCGATGTCCTGCGCGTTGTCGGTGCGTACGAACACGTCGTAGCGGTCCACGCCCCACCCGCTGGTCGCGATGAGGGCGATGGCCACCAGGGCGACCGTGGCCACCAGGAACACGCCGACGTACAGGTCGGTCCGCTGAACGTTCACCGCCATCCCGAATCCCTCTTCGTGTCGTCGACCGCCGCGCCGTCCACCACGCGCACCGCGTGGGTCACCAGGTCGCGGACCGCGGGCGTCAGGTCCCGCGACGTGAGCAACACCGCCCGCTGGGAGCCGTCGTCGCTGCGGCTCACCCGGTCGAGCAGCTCCTTCGCCGCCCGGCTGGTGAGGCCCACGAACGGGAGCTCCAGCACCACCAGCTTGGGGTTCAGCGCCACCGCCCGCGCCAGCGCGGCGCGGCGCCGGTCCTCCTCCGTCGCCTGGGCGGGCCGCAGCGCGGCGATGGTCCGGAGGCGGAAGTCGTCCACCAGCTGCGCCACCCGCGCCTCCACCTCGTGCAGGCGGTGGTCGGTGGCGAAGCGCACCGGCAGCGCCACGTTGTCCTTGAGGGTGAGATTCTGCAAGAGGCCGTCGCCCTGCGGCAGGTACCCGAGGTGGCGGCGGAAGCCCAGCAGGTCGTAGTACGGCAGCATCGCGATGGGGACGCCGAACACCTCGACCGTGCCGGCGAGCGGCGCCGCGAGGCCGAGCGCGAGCGGCCCGAGGGCCTCCACGCCGCTCTCCTCGTCCCCGATGGCCGCCACTACGGCGCCGGGCTCGACGACGAGGCTGAAGCGGCCGGTGCGGTCGGCGCGGCCGAGCAGGTCCACGCCGCGGAAGGCCAGGGGCGGCGCGCCCTCGACCTCCTGCACGCCCGGGCCGAGCACCACCGACGTCCGCCGCTCGGTCGGCGCCGGGTCGATCGCGGTGGACGTCCGCCGCTCGCTCACGTCGCGACCGCCACGAACAGCGCGGACAGGACGAAGATCGCCACGATGGTCGCCACCACGCCGCGCGTGACGGCCTGCGGAATCTCGGTCGGGCCCGCCTTCACCGCGAGGCCGTGGTAGCTGCAGAACAGCGCCACCGCCGCCCCGAAGAACACGCCCTTCGCCAGGGTGAGCCAGACGTCCTTGGCCGACAGCGTCTTGAGGACGATCGCCGTGTAGCGGCTCAGCGCCATCCCGTTGGTCGTGGCGGCCACGTAGCCCGAGAGCAGCGCCACGGCGTCGAACACGACCATCAGCGTGGCCACCGACACGATGGCACCAAGCATCCGGGGCAGGACCAGGTAGATGTAGGGGTCGATGCCCATCGCCTCGAGCGCGGTGACCTCGCCCATCACGCGGTTGGTGGCCATCTCGGCGGCGATGGCGGTGCCGGAGCGGCTCACCACGATCAGCGCGGTCAGCAGGGGGCCGAGCTCGCGGATCACCGCGACGACCATGATGGTGCCCAGGTTGTCGACGGCGCCGAAGCGTCCGAGCTGGCGGATGCTCTGCGAGATGACCAGGAAGGCGAGGATCGCGGCCAGGAACGTCACCAGGCCGATGGCCTGCAGGGCGGTGAAGCGGATCTGGTTGATGAGCACCCGCAGCATGACCCAGCGGCCGGCCCGCGTCAGCCGCGACGCGGCGCGCACCGCCCGCATGATGAAGCGCGCCAGCCCACCGAGAACGGAGAGCTGGCGCGCTCCAGACCGCCCGATCGCCGCGACGGCTGCCGTCACGGCATCAGCATATCACGAGCACGCGCCCGCCTGCAAGCGGTTGCAGTCGTTCTTGGCCTGGGTGTAGCCGGGGAACGCCGCGATGGCGCGGCGATACTGCTCCACGGCGTGGTCCTTGTCGCCCCGGTCGGCGTACAGCACCGCACGCGAGTAGGCCATCACCGCCTGGGTGGGCGGCGCCGGGTTCTGCTGCCGGAACTCCTCGAGGGCGTGCCGCTCGAGCGGCGGGAGATTGGCGTCGTGCATCAGCTGCTGCGCCAGGCGGGGCACCATGTCGTACAGGTCCGCCATGTGGCCGCGCACGCTGGAGGTCTTGAGGATCTGGCTGGTCTCGGTGTCGAAGATGCGCGCGTCGATGCGCATGTCGCCCTTGTTGTCGAACAGGATCCCCGTCACCATGTAGTGCGCGCCGATCAGCTTGCCGATCTGCACCACCGACTCGTCGCTGACGCGCCCCTCGTGGCCGAGGTTCTGCTCCTGCAGGATCTGCTGCAGCTGGGCGCGCTCGACCACCCGGATGCCCGGGTTGGCCGTCAGCTCGCTGATGGTGAGCGCGGCGAGCCCCTTGCGCAGCGCATCGTACGAGTCGTGGTCCTGCCCCAGCACCAGGCCGAGCTCGAAGTCGAGCACGGCGATGCCCGGACGCGCGTCCTGCTGCTGCTGTGGTGCCGCGGCCGGCGTCGCGGCCGCCTGCTGCGCCTGTGCGCGCCCCGCGCCGAACGCCAGCGCGGCGAACGCCAGGGCCATGGTACCGGATGCCAACCGCTTCATGCTCCGACCTCCGTGGACAGGGTTCCGCTGCCGCCCGATCGCGCTACAGCGTGATCTTGAGTCCCTCGGCGGCCGCCGCGATCTCCGTGCGCCCGCCGTGCTTCGCCGCGATCGCCCGCGCCTTCTCGGTGATCACGTCCGTGGCGTCGTCCGTGTGCTCCGGGTCGTGGTGGAACAGCGCCAGGCGCCGGACGCCCGCCTCCCTCGCCAGCTCCACCGCCTCCACGTAGGAGGAATGACCCCAGCCCGCGTGCGTCTGGCACTCCTCGGGCGTGTACGTGGCGTCGTGGATCAGCAGGTCCGCGCCGCCGATGAACTTCACGAACCGCTCGCGCCACTTCGGCCCGACGTCGTAGTGGCCCGCCGGCCCGAGCTCGTCGTCGGTGACGTAGGCGACCGAATGCCCGCCCGGCGTCTCGAGCCGGAAGCCCAGCGTGTTGCCCGGGTGGCGCACCCGCATCGACGTGATCCGGCAGCCCTCGGTCTCGATGGGCTCCGAGTTCACGTGCTTCACCTCGAGCGTCGCCGCCAGCGCGTCGAGCGGGACGGGGAAGACCACCGGCTGCATCAGCTGCCGCAGGATCTCCTCCATCCCCACGTCGCCCTGCTTGGGACCCCACACCGTCAGCACGTTGCCCTGCCGGAAGAACGGCGCGAAGTAGGGCAGGCCCTGGATGTGGTCCCAGTGCGCGTGCGACAGCACGATGTGCGCGCGGAGACCCTCGGCCGCGTGCTTGCCGGCCAGCTGCTTGCCGAGACCGCGGATCCCCGTCCCGGCGTCGAAGATCACCAGGTGGCCGTGGCCGTCCTGGACCTCGACGCACGCCGTGTTGCCGCCGTAGCGCGCCGTGTGCGCGCCGGGCGATGGGATCGTGCCTCGGGTACCCCAGAACGTGACTGAGGTGCTCATCGCCGGAGCGCCATGTCGCGCAGCACGAACGCTACCCGGATGGGGGGGGCAATCTCAAGGAATCGGGTCACCCGGTCGATGTGACGGCCCTCACGAACGGGCGCCGGCGAGCGACGCCAGGCCCTCGCGGTCCCGGATGGAGATCTCGCGGCGCGTGGTCTCGATGAGACCGCGCTCGACCAGCTCGCGCATCGCGCGCGACACCGTCTCGCGCGAGGAGCCGATCATCTGCGCGATGGTGTGGTGCGTGAGGCGCCGCGTGATCCGCGGACCGCCGCTCTCGTCGGCGAGATCGAGCAGCAGCTGGGCCACCCGGCCGTTGACGTCCAGCAGCACCAGGCCGCCGATCTTGGCGTCGGCCCGGCGCAGCCGCTGCACCAGGACGCGCAGCAGCTTCAGCGCGATCTTGGGGTTGGCGGCCACCTGCGACTGGAAGTCCTCCCGCCGCAGCACCAGCAGGCTGGAGTCCTTCATGGCGATGACGTGGGCGCTCCGGGGCTCGTCGTCGATCAGCGCCATCTCGCCGAAGAAGTCGCCGTCACCGAGGACCGAGAGGATCACCTCGCGGCCGTCCTCGCCGATCAGCACGACCTTGACCTGGCCCGCCGAGACGACGTACAGCGCGTCGCCGGGGTCGTCTTCGAACAGGATGACGCTGTTCTTGGGGTACTCGCGCTCGCGCATGACCTCGGCGAAGCCGGCAAGGTCGGCCTCCGAGAGGTCGCCGAACAGGGGCACCTTCTTCAGGACGTCAGTCGCGGACATGGGTACCTGGTGGAGGCAAGGGCTAACTCCACGAGTGCGCCTAGTTTACCGTGCCCTCCCACGGGTGTCAAATCGCCCCGGCCCCGGCGCCTTGTTGGCAAGTTGCGCTCCCGGTTATATTTAGCGGCTGTGAGCTCAACCTCGTACGCGGGGATCTGACACCGTGAAGGCTGGCATTCATCCCGATTATCACACCGTCACCGTGGTCTGCGCGTGCGGCAACAGCTGGAAGACGCGCTCCACGGCGAAGGCGATCCACCTCGAGATCTGCGCGAAGTGCCATCCCTACTTCACCGGAAAGCAGAAGCTGGTGGACACGGCGGGCCGCGTCGAGCGGTTCCGTGCCAAGTACAGGAACCCGTCCGAAGCCTGACCTCGCGAGCCGTGTCAGGGCGGCGCTCGAGCGCGCGGAGCAGGTAGCCGCCGAGCGATCCAGCGCCCTGACGGCCCGGGATTCCGCCAAGCTCAAAGCGCTGGGGAAGGAGCACGCCCGCCTCGAGCCGATCGTGCGCTCGGGCCGGCGGTACCTCAAGCTGTCCGGCGACCTGGCGGCGGCGCGCGAGCTGGCCGAGGGCGACGACGGCGAGATGGCGGCGCTGGCGCGGGCGGAGGTGGCCGACCTCGAGCCCCGGGTGGCGGCGCTCGAGGCCGAGCTGGCCGATCTGCTGACGCCGCGCGATCCCCTCGACGACCGCGATGCCATCGTGGAGATCCGGGCGGGCACCGGCGGCGACGAGGCCGCGCTGTTCGCCGCCGACCTGCTGCGGATGTACACGCGCTACGCCGAGCGCCGGGGCTGGAAGGTGGAGCCGATCTCCGTCTCGGAGGGCAACCTCGGCGGCATCCGCGAGGCGATCCTCGCCGTGCGCGGCAGCGCCTACGGCGACCTGCGCAGCGAGTCGGGCGTCCACCGGGTGCAGCGGGTGCCGGTCACCGAGGCGCAGGGGCGGATCCACACCTCCGCGGCCACCGTGGCCGTCCTGCCGGAGGCGGAGGAGATCGACGTCAAGCTCGAGGACAAGGACCTCAGGATCGACGTGTTCCGGTCGGGCGGGCCCGGGGGCCAGAGCGTCAACACGACCGACAGCGCGGTGCGCGTGACCCACCTGCCCACCGGCATCGAAGTGAAGTGCCAGGACCAGAAGTCGCAGCTCCAGAACAAGATCAAGGCGCTGGAGGTGCTCCGCTCGCGGCTGCTCGACCGGATGCTGGCCGAGCAGGAGACGGCGCGCGCTCGCGAGCGCCGGGCCATGGTGGGCACGGGCGACCGCTCGGCGAAGATCCGCACCTACAACTTCCCGCAGAGCCGCGTCACCGACCACCGCATCGGGCTGACGGTGCACAATCTCCAGGGTGTGCTGGACGGGGACTTGGAGGACATGGTGAAGGCGTTGCGCCTGCAGCGGCAGGAGGAGCGGATCGAGGGCGAAAGGTGAGCGGCGCGATCGTGAGAGCTGAGAGGTGAGAAGTGAGAGGGCGAAAGGCGTGAGAGGTGAGCCCGGGGCGGAGGCGCACTTGCCTCTCACGCCGTCACACTTCTCACGTCTCACGTCAACGTCTCACGCCTCACCGCTCACGTCTCACGCTCGGACGGTTGGCCAGGCGCTCCGGGAGACGCGTGAGCTTCTCCAGGCGGGCGGCGTCCCCGATGCCGCGCGCGAGTCGTCCGAGTTATACGCTTGCCTCAAGGGCCGCCCCACGAGCGCAGCGTGGCTGGACCGCGACGAGCCGTGTGCGGAGGAGCTCCGCGCGGCGCTCGAGGAGGCGGCACGGCGTCGTGCGATGGGCTGGCCGCAGGCGTACGCCGTCGGCCGGGCGAACTTCCGCGGCATCTGGCTCGCCGTCGACCGGCGGGTGCTGATCCCGCGCCCCGAGACCGAAGGGCTGGTCGACGTGGTCCTGGCCTGGATGCGGCAGCGCCCCGCGGGCCGGCCCCGGGCCGTGGTGGCCGACGTGGGCACCGGCTCCGGCGCCGTCGCGATCGCGCTGGCCCTGGAGTCGGACGCGGAGCGGATCGTGGCGATCGACCGCTCGCCCGGAGCGCTGGAGGTGGCGCGCGACAACGCGGCGCGGCACGGCGTCGCCGGGCGCGTGGAGCTGCGCCAGGGCGACCTGGTGGCGCCCCTGGGCGGCGAGCGCGTGGACGTGCTGGTCAGCAACCCGCCGTACGTCGCGACGGCCGACTGGGAGCGCCTGGAGCCGGGCGTGCGGGACTTCGAGCCGCGCGAGGCCCTGGACGGCGGCCCGGACGGCCTCGCGCCGACGCGCGAGCTGGTGCGCGCTGCGATGGGGACGCTGAAGCCGGGGGGGCTCCTGGCGCTCGAGGTGGATGCGCCGAGGGCGGACCGGGGCGCCGCTCTGGCCGCGCAGGCGGGGCTCGCCGAGTGTGCCATGCTCGAGGACCTTTTCGGACGCCCGCGCTACCTGCGGGCCAGGAGACCGGCCGATGGATGCGATTGAGCAGCGCGCCGAGGAGCTGGGACGGCTGGTCGGGCAGTCGGAGGAATACCTCGCCTGGCGGCGAGCGGAGGAGCGGCTCACCGCCGACGACGAGTTGCGGCAATCGCTCGACCGGCTCGCGCAGCTGCAGATGGCGGCGGCCGAGAAGGCGGAGAAGGGCGAAGACCCGCCGCCGGCCGTGCAGTCGGAGCTCGACGCGCTGTGGAGCCGCGTGCAGGTGAGTCCGCTCTACCAGGGCTACATCGCCGCGCGTACCAACTTCGACAAGATGATGTACAAGGTGAACGAGACCATTCTCCAGGGCATGAAGAAGGGATCGGAGAGCAGGATCATCACTCTGGGATGAAGACCGTGAGAGGCCTCTTCCTCAGCTTCGAGGGCGTCGAGGGCTCCGGGAAGACCACCCAGGTCGCGCGGCTGGCCGAGCGGCTGAAGGCCGCGGGCCGCGAGGTGCTGGTGGTCCGCGAGCCCGGGGGCACGCGGCTCGCCGAGGAAGCGCGGCGCCTGGTGCTGGACCCCGCCCGGCGGCCCGGGCCGGCGGCGGAGCTGTTCCTCTACCTGGTGGCGCGGGCCGACCTGGTGGCGCGGACGGTCCGCCCCGCCCTGGAGCGCGGCGTCACGGTGCTGGCCGACCGGTTCGACCTGTCGACCCGCGCGTACCAGATCGGCGGCCGCGGCCTGCCGGCGCGGGCGGTGCTCGAGGCCAACGCCCTGGCCACGGGAGGCCTCGAGCCGGACGCGGTGCTGGTGCTCGATCTCCCGCCGGCCGCGGGACGGGCGCGCCAGGAGGCGGAGGGGAAGCCGCGCGACCGGATGGAGCGGGAGGACGAGGATTTCCACCGGCGGGTCGCGGAGGCCTTTCGCGGAGCGCAGGGCCCGACCATCGTTCACCTCCGGGCGGACCGGTCGCCCGAGGCGGTGCACGCGGAGGCGTGGGATGCCCTCGCCCGGCGGTTCCCGCAGATCTTCCCGCCGGTCGTGGGGTAACGGGCGTAGGCCCTCGAGGAAGGATCCATGACACGTCAGCGCATCATCCAGGTCACGAGCATCAGCGTCGTCGCGGTCGCCGCCTTCCTGTCGGGCGGTTGGTTCATGCAGCAGGGGAGCCGCGGCGACGAGAGCGTATATCAGCGGGCCAAGACGTTCGACGACGTGCTGTCCCACATCGCCGACTACTACGTGGACACGCTGGACGAGCGCCGGCTGTACGACATGGCCATCACCGGCATGGTGAAGGAGCTGCACGACCCGTACTCGGTCTTCCTCACCGGGCGCGACCTGACCGGCCTCAACGAGGTCACGACGGGGAACTACGGCGGCCTCGGCATCCAGATCGAGGTGCGCGACAACGCGATCGTGGTCGTGGCGCCGCTGCCGGACTCGCCGGCCGAGCG
>DASPTN010000043.1:0-15942 GCA_035623395.1 Gemmatimonadales bacterium
GGATCCGCCACCGGCGCGGCCTGCCGGTGCGCGGGCAGCGGACCCGCACCAACGCGCGGACCAAGAAGGGGCCGCGGCGGACCATCGCCGGGAAGAAGAAAGCGATCCTCAAGAAATAGCCCATGGCCGACCAGGAACAGCCGAAACCGACCCCGGCGTCCGACGCGGCGCCCGCGGCACCCGCTCCCGAGGGAGCGGCGGCCGAAGGCGCGGGCGCCGAGGGCGCGCCCAAGAAAGCGGCGCGGAAGGCCAAGAAGGTGGTGGAGTCGGAGGGCGTGGTCCACATCATGGCCACGTTCAATAACACCATCGTGACCGTCGCCGACCTCAACGGCAACGTGGTCGCCTGGAGCACCGCCGGGAAGTCCGGCTTCAAGGGTTCGAAGAAGTCGACGCCGTTCGCCGCGACGGTCGCGGCGGAGCAGGCGGGCCGCGAGGCGTTCAACATGGGCGTGCGGCGGGTGCACGTCCGCGTGCAGGGCCCGGGCGCGGGACGTGAGTCCGCGATCCAGGCGCTGGCGAACGCGGGCCTCGTGGTCAAATCCATCCGGGACGTGACGCCGATCCCGCACAACGGCTGTCGTCCCCCGAAGAAGCGCAGGGTGTAGTGTCCCGATACGTCGACTCGAACTGCAAGCTGTGCCGGCGCGAGGGCACCAAGCTGTTCCTCAAGGGCTCGCGCTGCCTCACGGAGAAGTGCGCGGTCGAGAAGCGCGCCTACGCCCCCGGCCAGCACGGCCAGTCCGCGGGGCGGCGCCGCAAGGCGTCGCAGTACGCGCGGCAGCTGCGCGAGAAGCAGAAGGTGAAGCGGATCTACGGGCTCAGCGAACAGCAGTTCCGCAACACGTTCGAGCGCGTCCTCGGCGAGCCGGGCCGGACCGGCGAGAACCTGCTGATCGCGCTGGAGTCGCGGCTGGACAACGTCGTCTACCGGATGGGGCTGGCGCCGAGCCGCAAGGCGGCCCGGCAGCTGGTGGGTCACCGCCACGTCGAGGTCAACGGCCGTCCCGTCGACGTCCCGTCCTTCCTGCTCCGCCCGGGTGACGAGATCCGCGTCTCCAAGGCGAGCCGGGAACTCGATGTCATCGCGGCCTCCCTCGAGCTGGCGTCCAAGGGACAGCCGGTCTCCTGGGTGGCGGTGGATCGCGGCGCCATGACCGGCAAGGTCACCGAGCGCCCGACCCGGGATGCCATCCCGATCGCGGCCGAGGAACAGCTGATCGTCGAGCTCTATTCCAAGTGAACATGACGATTGATCTCACCGGGCTCGTCCGCCCGCAGCTGGTCGAGATGACCAAGCGGGAGGACAATCCGAACGCCGCCGAGTTCCGGCTGCAGCCGCTGGAGCGCGGGTTCGGCTACACGCTGGGCAACGGCCTGCGGCGGATGCTGCTCTCGTCGCTGCGCGGCTCGGCCGTCTGGGCCTTCCGCATGGACGGCGTGCAGCACGAGCACCAGACGGTGTCCGGCGTGGTCGAGGACGTGCACCAGATCATCCAGCACCTGAAGGCGCTGACCCTGGTGCTCGCGCCCGAAGTGGACGAGGCCACGCTGCACATCAAGCGCAGCGCCGCCGGCCCGGTGTACGCGCGGGACATCGAGGCGCACGGGTCGGTGACGATCGTGAACCCGGAGCACCTGCTGTTCACGCTCCAGGACGACCGCGACCTCACCGTGGACCTGTACGTCAACAAGGGCCGCGGCTACGTGGACGCCGACCTGCACCCGGTCGACCGGGCGATGCCGGTGGACGTGGTGCGCATCGACTCCATCTACAGCCCGGTCAAGCGCGCCAACTTCACGGTCACCGAGACCCGCGTCGGCCAGCGCACCGACTTCGACCGCCTGACGGTCAACGTCGAGACCAACGGCGCGATCACACCGGAGGACGCCGTCGCGTACGCCGCCGCCCTCGCCCAGCACCACTTCGCCTTCTTCATCTCGTTCGGCACCGTCCCGATGGTGCCGGCCGAGCAGCCGGCGGAGCCGGCGGGCGACCTGGAGCGGCTGCGCGGGCTCCTGGTCCGGTCCATCGACGACTGCGGCCTGTCGGTGCGGTCGATCAATTCGCTCAAGAACTCGAACATCCGGACCCTCGGCGACCTGGTGCGCAACACCGAGGAGCAACTCCTCAAGGTCCGCAACGTCGGCGAGAAGGCCGTGGCCGAGATCGCCGAGCTGCTGCTCAAGGAAGGGCTGGCGTTCGGGATGCAGTGGGAGGAAGGCGAAGGCGGGATCCGCGTCCTGGACCCGGGCATCAAGCCGGTGATCCGTCCACTGATCGCGGAGGCGGGGCGGGAGGTCTGATGCGGCACCGCGCCAAGGCTCGCCAGCTCTCGCGCACCTCGTCCCACCGCCGGGCCATGCTGTCCAACATGGCGACGGAGCTGTTCCGGCACGGCGCCATCGTGACCACGGTCGCCAAGGCCAAGGAGCTGCGGCCGGTGGCCGAGAAGCTCATCACCCTGGCGCGGCGCGGCGATCTGCACGCGCGCCGGCTGGTGGAGCGGCGGGTCAAGGACAAGGGCGTCACCACCAAGCTGTTCAAGGAGCTCGGGCCACGCTTCCAGGCCCGGCCGGGCGGGTACACGCGCATCCTGAGGCTCGCGCACCGCATCGGGGACGGCGGGGAGACGGCGAGGATCGAGCTGCTGAAAGAGTAGGTGGTGGGCTGTAGGTTGTGGGTGGTGGGAAAAGCGAAGGCGGGCGACCGATCCGGTGCCCGCCTTTGCGTTTCTCCTGCAACCCGCAACCTACCACCCACTAACCGTCCTCACGCCACCCCCGCCGCCGCGGCTTTCCCCCGCGGCGCCTTCGTGACCCTCCCCGACTTCAGGCAGGCCGCGCACACGCGGAGGCGCTTGGGCACCCCGTCCACCAGCACCCGCACGGCCTGGAGGTTGGGGTACCAGCGCCGGGTGGTCCGGTTGTTCGCGTTGGAGACGTGATGCCCGAAGCTCGGGCCCTTGCCGCACACCGCGCACACGCGCGCCATTCGGAAATCCTCGCTTCAAAAAGTCCGGTGCAGCCGCTAAGTTTAGCCGGCTCTGGCACTTGATTCAAGTGGCGGGCTGGCGCGGCGGGCCTGTCGGGGCGGCCCCAACTCCCAGCCTCCAACCCCCAAACCCGGGTCCTACATGCCGACCGCGCTCATCACCGGCGTCACCGGGCAGGACGGCTCGTACTTGGCCGAGCTGCTGCTCGCCAAGGGGTACCGGGTCGTGGGCGTGGTCCGGCGGACGTCGCACGACAGCTACGAGCGCATCCAGCACCTGGTGGGCCGGATGGAGATCGTGCCGGCCGACCTGCTGGACCAGCACTCCCTCCAGAGCGTGGTGCACGCCGCCGCCCCCGACGAGGTCTACAACCTCGCCGCCCAGTCGTTCGTGCCCACCTCGTGGACGCAGCCGGTCCTCACCGGCGAGTTCACCGCCCTCGGGGTCACGCGGCTGCTGGACGCCCTTCGCCTGGTGAAGCCGGATGCCCGGTTCTACCAGGCCAGCTCCAGCGAGATGTTCGGCAAGGTGCGGGAGACGCCGCAGCGCGAGACGACCCCGTTCCACCCGCGCTCCCCTTACGGCGTGGCGAAGGTCTACGGGCACCACATCACGGTGAACTACCGCGAGTCGTACGGGCTGTTCGCGGTGAGCGGCATCCTGTTCAACCACGAGAGCCCGCGGCGCGGCCTCGAGTTCGTGACCCGGCGCATCTCCGACGGCGTGGCGCGCATCAAGCGCGGCCTCGCGTCCGACCTGCGGCTGGGCAACCTCGACGCCCGGCGCGACTGGGGCTTCGCCGGCGACTACGTCGACGCGATGTGGCGGATGCTGCAGCAGGACCGGCCGGACGACTTCGTCGTCGGCACCGGGACCCAGCACAGCGTGCGCGACTGCTGCGAGGTGGCGTTCGAGCACGTCGGGCTGGACTGGCGCCGGCACGTCGTCCACGACCCGGCGCAGGACCGGCCCGCCGAGGTCGAGACCCTGCTGGCCGATCCGTCGAAGGCGCGCGCGCGGCTCGACTGGTGCCCCACGGTGGATTTCGAGCACCTGATCCGCATGATGGTGGACGCGGACCTCGAGCGGGTGAAGCGCTCCGCATGATCGTCCTCGTCACCGGGGCCGACGGCTTCGTCGGCCGGTGGGTGCTGCGCGCGCTGCTCGCGGCGGGCCACGAGGTGGTGGCGGCGGCGCAGCCGGGGCCGCCGCGCCCCGACGGCCTCACCGCCGCGGAGCGGAAGGCCGTGAGGTGGATCCCGCTGGAGCTGGGCGACCCCGGCTCGGTGCGGCAGGCCGCGGCGCGCGCCTGCGACGCCGTCGTCCACCTGGCGGCGGTCGCCTCGGGCGGCGACGCGCTCAAGGACCCCGGCGTGGCGTGGGCGGTGAACGCCGCCGGGACGGCGCGCCTGGTGGGCGAGTTCGGGCGCCGGCGCCGGGCCCAGGAGACGGATCCGCTGGTGCTCGTGGTCTCGACCGCGGAGGTGTACGGGGCGGGGCCGGCGCGGCCCCTCGTGGAAGGCGACCCGACCGCGCCGCGCTCGCCGTACGCGGCCTCCAAGGTGGGCGCGGAGCTGGCGGCGATGGAGACGCGCCTGAGGACCGGGCTCAGGGTCGTGGTCGCGCGGGCGTTCCCGCACACCGGCCCCGGCCAGGACGAGCGGTTCGTCGCGCCGGCGTTCGCCCGCCGGCTCCGGGGCGCCCGGCTCGCGCGCGCCCGGGTGGTCAAGGTGGGCAACCTGGATCCGGTGCGCGACTTCCTCGACGTGCGCGACGTGGCCGACGCGTACGTCGCGCTGCTCACGCGCGGTGCGCCGGGCGAGACCTACAACGTCGCGTCCGGCCGCGGCCTGGCGCTGCGCGAGCTGTTCGAGCGGCTCGCGGCCATCGTGGGCGTGGACGCGATCGCCGAGCCGGATCCGGAATTCATGCGGCCGGCCGACATCCCGCACCTGGTGGGGAGCGCGGCCAAGCTCGGCGCGGCGGCCGGCTGGTCGCCGCGGATTCCGCTGGAACGCACCCTCACCGACCTGGTCAATGCCCAAGCGGACTGACCTCAGGCGGATCCTGCTGGTGGGCTCCGGCCCGATCATCATCGGGCAGGCCGCGGAGTTCGACTACTCCGGCACCCAGGCGGTGAAAGCGCTCAAGGAGGAAGGGTACGAGGTCGTGCTGGTCAATTCGAACCCCGCGACCATCATGACCGACCCCGAGCTGGCGGACCGCACCTACATCGAGCCGGTCACCGCGGAGTGGGTGGAGCGGGTGATCGCCCGGGAGCGCCCCGACGCGCTGCTGCCCACGATGGGCGGGCAGACGGCGCTCAACGTGGCGATGGCGCTGCACCGCAGCGGCGTGCTGGAGCGGTACGGCGTCGAGCTGATCGGCGCCAACGCGCGCGCGATCGAGATGGCGGAGGACCGCGAGGCGTTCGCCGAGGCGATGCGCCGCATCGGGCTGAAGGTCGCGGTGGGCGGGTTCGCGACCTCGGCGGAGCAGGCGGGCGCGATCGTCGAGCGCACCGGCTACCCGGCCATCATCCGGCCGTCGTTCACGCTGGGCGGCACGGGCGGCGGCATCGCCTACAACCCGGACGAGCTCGACGAGGCGGTGCGGCGCGGGCTCGAGGCCTCGCCGGTGCACCAGGTGCTGATCGAGCAGAGCGTGGTGGGCTGGAAGGAGTACGAGCTGGAGGTGATGCGCGACGGGCGCGACAACGTCGTGATCGTCTGCTCGATCGAGAACCTGGACCCGATGGGGGTGCACACCGGCGACAGCATCACCGTGGCGCCGGCGATGACCCTGACCGACCGGGAGTACCAGGTGATGCGCGACGCCGCGATCGCCATCATCCGCGAGGTGGGCGTCGAGGCCGGGGGCTGCAACATCCAGTTCGCCGTGAACCCGACCGACGGCGCGATGCTGGTGATCGAGATGAACCCGCGCGTGTCGCGGTCGTCGGCGCTGGCGTCGAAGGCGACCGGGTTCCCGATCGCGCGGATGGGCACCAAGCTGGCGGTGGGCTACACGCTCGACGAGCTGCCCAACGACATCACCAGGACCACGCCCGCGTCGTTCGAGCCGGTGCTCGACTACGTGGTGGTGAAGTTCCCGCGCTTCCCGCAGGAGAAGTTCCCGCTGGCCGACTGGCGCCTCACGACCCAGATGAAGTCGGTGGGCGAGTCGATGGCGATCGGGCGCACCTTCAAGGAGGCGTTCCAGAAGGGCATCCGGGCGCTCGAGGCCGACCGGCCGGGCTGGGTGATCGGCGCGACCCTCGGCGACGACCGGCTGGAGAACGACGACGCGACCACCATCGGCGCGGCGCTGCGGCGGCCCACCCCGGAGCGGATCTTCCAGATCAAGCGCGCCTTCCTCGCCGGCGTCCCGGCGGAGCGCATCGCGGAGTTGACGGCGATCGACCCGTGGTTCGTCCGCCAGATGGCCGAGCTGGTGGAGGCGGAGCGGGCGTTCGCGGCCTGGGCGCGGGCACACTGGAAGCCGGCGGCGAAGCGGCGCACCGCGGCGCGCAAGCCGCGGACCCGGACCGCGGCACGGGCGGGCGGGAGCGGAGGGACGGAGGCGGCGGCGGTGCTGCGGCGCATGAAGCGGATGGGCTTCTCCGACGTGCAGCTCGCGCAGCTGGCCGGCACGACCGAGGATGCGGTGCGCGCCGAGCGGCACGCGCTCGGGATCCGGCCGTCCTACAAGACGGTGGACACCTGCGCGGGCGAGTTCCCGTCGGCGACGCCGTACCTGTACTCGAGCTACGACGAGGAGAACGAGTCGGAGCCGGTGGGCGGGCAGGGCATCGTGGTGCTGGGCTCGGGCCCCAACCGCATCGGCCAGGGCGTGGAGTTCGACTACTGCTGCGTGCGGGCGGCGCTGGCGTTCCGCGAGCTGGGCCACCGCACGATCATGATCAACTCGAACCCGGAGACGGTCTCGACCGACTTCGACATCTCGGACAAGCTGTACTTCGAGCCGCTCACCTTCGAGGACGTCATCGAGATCGTGGAGCTGGAGCGGCCGCTGGGCGTGGTGGTGCAGCTCGGCGGCCAGACGCCGCTCAAGCTGACCCAGCGGCTCGAGGCGGCGGGGGTCCCGATCCTGGGCACCTCGGCCGACGCGATCGACATCGCCGAGGACCGCAAGCGCTTCGAGGCCATCGCCCGGCGGCTCAAGATCACCCAGCCGGCGAGCGGCACGGCGCGCAGCACCGACGAGGCGCTCGCGGTGGCGGAGCGGGTGGGCTACCCGGTGCTGGTGCGGCCGTCCTACGTGCTGGGCGGGCGCGCGATGGCGATCATGTACGACGCCGGCGCCCTGCGGGAGTACTTCGCCCGGGCCGCGCGGGTGGCGCCCGAGCACCCGGTGCTCATCGACCGGTTCCTCGAGGACGCCTTCGAGGCCGACGTGGACGCCATCGCGGACGGCACCGCGTGCGTCATCGGCGGCGTGATGCAGCACATCGAGGACGCGGGGATCCACTCCGGGGACTCGGCGTGCGTGCTGCCGCCGTACCTGATCGGCGAGCGCGAGATCGAGGAGATGCGCCGCCACACCAAGGCGCTGGCGGCGGCCCTGGGCGTGGTCGGGCTGATCAACGTGCAGTACGCGATCAAGGACGGCGTGGTCTACTGCCTCGAGGTCAACCCGCGCGGCTCGCGCACGGTGCCGTTCGTGTCCAAGGCCACGGGCGTGTCGCTGGCCAAGCTCGCCGCCGGGGTCATGGCGGGGCGCACCCTCGAGCAGCTGGGCATGGTCGACGAGGTGGAGCTGCCGTACGTCGCGGTGAAGGAAGCGGTGTTTCCGTTCAACAAGCTGCCGAACGCCGACACCCTGCTCGGCCCGGAGATGCGCTCGACGGGCGAGGTCATGGGCATCGCGGAGTCGTTCGGCTGGGCGTTCGCCAAGGCGCAGATCGGCGCCGACGGCGCGCTGCCCCTGGAGGGCGCCATCATGGTCACCGTCAACGACAGCGACAAGCCGACGGTGACGCCGATCGTGCGGCGGTTCCACGAGATGGGGTTCCGCCTCATCGCGACGGAGGGCACGGCGCGGTATCTGCAGAAGCGCGGCATCGCGTGCGAGCGCGTTCACAAGGTGTGGGAGGGGAGGCCCAACGCAGTGGACCTGATCATCTCTGGCCGAGTGCAGCTGCTGATCAACACCCCGCTCGGCAAGTATTCCCAGCGGGACGACTACGAGCTGCGGCGGGCGGCGCTGATGCACGGCGTGCCCTACACGACCACGATGTCGGCCGCCTCGGCGGCGTGCGACGCCGTGATCGCGCTGCGCAGCTCGCAGGCCGACGTGATGAGCCTGCAGGAGCGGTACGCGCGGCGTCTCACCTCTTCCGCGCAGGTGGCCTGATGGCCGCGCCCAAGAAGAAGCCCGAGCCGCGCGCCAGGAAGGCGGAGCCCGCGGCCAAGGGGCCGCCGAAGGGCATGGCGGCCTTCCCCGACGACCTCGGCGGCGCGGTCAAGTACGGCGAGCCGCTGTCGCGGCACACCACCTACCGGATCGGCGGCCCGGCCGCCGTGCACTTCACGCCGTCCACCAACGAGGCGGTGGCCGGCGCGGTGGCCTGGGCGAAGGAGCACAAGGTCCCGTACCTGGTCCTCGGGCTCGGCTCCAACGTGCTGATCCGGGACGGCGGGTTCCACGGGCTGGTGATCAAGATCGGCAAGGGGCTCGACGCCGTGTCGCACCGCGCGGGCACCTGGAAGGTCGGCGCCGGACTGCCGCTGCCGCTGCTGGCGCGCAAGACGGCCGAAGAGGGGTACGCCGGCGTGCACAAGCTCATCGGCGTCCCGGGCTCGGTGGGCGGCGCGGTGTTCATGAACGCCGGGGCCCACGGGCAGGACATCGCCTCGGTGCTGATCTCCGCCACCGTGCTCGACGCCAAGGGCAAGATCGTCGACAAGCCGCGCAAGGACATCCCGTTCACCTACCGCCGCAGCGGCCTGGAGGGGAACGTGGTGCTCGGCTGCGCGCTGCGTCTCGACCAGGAGGAGCCGGAGAAGCTCAAGAACGAGCTGACGATGCTGCTCCGCAAGCGCCGCGAAGGCACGCCGTTCGACCAGCCGTGCTGCGGCTCGGTGTTCAAGAACCCGGAGGAGACCACGGCGGGCCGCCTGATCGACCGCTGCGGCCTCAAGGGCCGCCGGGTGGGAGGCGCGGAGATCTCCAAGACCCACGCCAACTACATCGTGAACGTGGGGAACGCCTCCGCCGACGACGTGCTGAAGCTCATCGACATCGCCCGCACCGCGGTGTTCAAGGAGTTCGGCATCGAGCTCGAGCTCGAGGTGAAGGTGCTCGGGGAGCCGAAGTGAGCGCGCCGGACGGGCGCCGAGCCGGGAACGTCGCCTCCGGGGCGCCGCCCGCTGGATCCGGGCCCGGCACGCGTGACACAGACTACTACGCGCACCCGTCGGCGCTGATCGACGAGGGCGCCGTCATCGGCAAGGGCACCAAGATCTGGCACTTCTGCCACGTGATGCCGGGCGCCGTGATCGGCGAGCGCTGCAGCCTCGGCCAGAACGTCGTCGTGATGCCCGGCACCCGCATCGGGACCAACGTGAAGATCCAGAACAACGTGTCGATCTACGAGGGCGTCGAGCTGGAGGACGACGTGTTCTGCGGGCCCTCGATGGTGTTCACCAACGTCTCGTTCCCGCGCAGCCACGTGATCCGCAAGGGCGAGTACGAGCGCACGCTGTGCCGGCGCGGCGCCACGATCGGCGCCAACGCGACGGTGGTCTGCGGCACCACGCTGGGCCGGTTCTCGTTCGTCGGCGCGGGCGCCGTCGTGACCAGGGACGTCAAGGACCACGCGCTGGTGGTGGGCAACCCGGCCCGCCAGGTCGGCTGGATGTGCCAGTGCGGCGAGCGGCTCAGGCTGGAGCAGGGCCGGGGTCGCTGCGCGCGCTGCGGCTCGGCGTACGCCGAGCGCGGCGGGGAGCTGACGGCCCAGTGAAGGTCCCCCTGCTGGACCTCAAGGCGCAGCACCGGTCCATCCGCGAATCGGTGGTGGCCAAGGTGCTGGAGCTGGCCGACGCGCAGCTGTTCATCCTCGGCAAGCCGGTGGAGGAGCTGGAGACCAGGATCGCCGAGCTGTCGCACGCCCGGTTCGGGGTCGGGGTGGCGAGCGGCACCGATGCGCTGCTGCTGCCGCTCAAGGCGCTCGACCTGAAGCCGGGCGACGAGGTGATCACCAGCCCGTTCACCTTCTTCGCCTCGGCCGGCGCCATCCACAACGCCGGCGCGAGGCCGGTGTTCGCCGACATCGACCCGGTGACGTTCAACATCGATCCCGCGGCGGTCGAGGCGGCGATCACGCCGCGCACCCGCGCCATCATGCCGGTGCACCTGTTCGGGCAGATGGCGGCGATGGAGCGGCTGGCGCCGCTGGCCGCGCGGCACGGCATCCCGCTGCTCGAGGACGCGGCGCAGGCCATCGGGGCCCGCCGCCGCGTGGACGGCGCGTGGCGGGCGGCCGGCGAGCTGGGCGCGGTCACCGGCTTCTCGTTCTTCCCGAGCAAGAACCTCGGCGGGTGGGGCGACGGCGGGATGGTGGTGGCCAACGACGAGCGCATCGCGGCCCGGGTCCGCAGCCTGCGCACCCACGGCGGCCTGCAGATGTACCACCACGACGAGGTCGGCACGAACTCGCGGCTCGACGCGCTGCAGGCCGTGGTGCTGCTGGCCAAGCTGCCGCACCTGGCCGCGTGGAGCGCGGCGCGGCGCGCCAACGCGGCGCGCTACGGGGAGCTGCTCCGGGGCCTCTCCGCCGTGCGGGCGCCGGTCACCGATCCCGCCAACGAGCACATCTTCCACCAGTACGTGATCGAGGCGGACCGGCGCGACGAGCTGCAGGCGCACCTCAAGGCGAAGGACATCGGGTGCGCGGTCTACTATCCGCTCGCCCTGCACCTCCAGCCCTGCTTCCGGTACCTCGGCTACCGCGAGGGCGCCTTCCCGGTGTCCGAGGCGGCGACCCGGCGGGTGCTGGCGCTGCCGGTGTACCCGGAGCTGTCGCAGGCCGAGCAGCAGTACGTGGCCGAAACCATTCGCGGATTCTACGGGACATGACGACCAACTACGAAGCGCAGCTCCTCGAGAAGGCGAAGTCGCGCACCGCGATCCTCGGCGTGGTGGGCCTGGGGTACGTGGGCCTGCCGCTGGCCGTCGAGCTGGCGGAGGCCGGCTACCGGGTGATCGGGTTCGACGTCACCCAGCGGGTGGTGGACGGCATCAACGCCGGCCGCTCCCACGTGCAGGACATTCCGACCGAGCGGCTCGCGAAGCTGGTGAAGGCGGGCAGGATCGCGGCGACCACCGACCTGGCGCGGCTCAAGGAGCCGGACGGCGTCGCCATCTGCGTGCCGACGCCGCTGTCCAAGACGCGCGACCCCGACATCTCGTTCGTGAGCGCCGCGACCGACAGCGTCGCGAGGACGATCCGGCCGGGCCAGGCGATCATCCTCCAGAGCACGACCTATCCGGGCACGACCCGCGAGCTGATGCTGCCGGCGCTGGAGAAGAGCGGGCTCAAGGTCGGCACCGACTTCTTCCTCGCCTTCAGCCCCGAGCGGGTGGATCCCGGCAACCCGAAGTACAACACCCACAACACCCCGAAGGTCGTGGGCGGCGTGACGCCGGCCTGCACCCGCGTGACGATGGCGCTCTACCAGCCGGCCATCGAAACGCTGGTCGAGGTCTCCTCGCCCGAGGCGGCGGAGCTGGTCAAGCTGCTGGAGAACACGTTCCGATCGGTGAACATCGGGCTGGTGAACGAGATGGCGATCGTCTGCGACAAGCTGGGCGTGGACGTCTGGGAGGTCATCGAGGCCGCGAACACCAAGCCGTTCGGCTTCATGAAGTTCACGCCGGGCCCCGGGGTGGGCGGCCACTGCATCCCGCTCGACCCGCACTACCTCGCCTGGAAGATGCGGACGCTGAACTACCGCACCCGCTTCATCGAGCTGGCGGGCGAGATCAACGCGGAGATGCCGGAGTACTGGGTCGAGAAGGTGGTCGCGGCGCTGAACGACCACCAGCGGTCGGTGCGCGGCTCGACGGTGCTGGTGGTGGGCGTGGCGTACAAGAAGGACATCGACGACCTGCGCGAGAGCCCGGCCCTCGACGTCATCAGGCTCCTGGAGCGGATGGGCGCCGTGGTGCGCTACCACGACCCGTACATCCCGGAGCTGCACGAGGACAGCGTGGCGCTCAAGTCCGTCCCGCTCACGCCGGAGACGGTGCGGTCGGCCGACTGCGTGGTGATCGTGACGGACCACAGCAGGCTGGATTACGCGATGCTGGCACGGGAGGCGAAGGCCCTGGTGGACACGCGGCACGTCGTCGCCGCCCGCCGCGCCGCCCGCTAGCCCGTTGCGCGTCGGCGTCACGGGAGCCGACGGTCTCCTTGGCACCACGCTGGTGCCGCTGTGGCGGCGTGCCGGCGCCGAGGTGCTCGCGTGGACGCTCGACGACTTCGACGTGCGCGACGCGGCCGCCGCGCGGCGGGCGGTGCTGGGCGCGCGGCCGGACGTGGTGGTGCACCTCGCGGCCTGGACGGACGTGGACGGGGCGGAGGCGGCGGCGGCGACGGCGTTCGCGGTGAACCGCGACGGGACGGCCCACGTGGCGGACGCGTGCCGCGAGGCGGGCGCCCGGCTCGTCTTCCTGAGCACCGACTACGTGTTCGACGGTTCGGCGCGGGAGCCGATCCCGCCGTCCGCGCCCCCCGCTCCGCTCGGCGCCTACGCGCGCGGCAAGGCGGCGGGCGAAGCCGCCGCGGAGGCGTCGGGGGCGAGATGGACCGTGGTCCGGACGGGATGGCTGTTCGGGCCCGGGGGCCGCAACTTCGTGGACACCGTCCGTGCGGCGGCCGCCGCGGGGCGCCGGCTGCGGGTGGTCGACGACCAGGTGGGCGCCCCGACGTCGGCCGGGCTGGTGGCGGAGGGGCTGTGGGGACTGGTGACGGGCGGGCGCACCGGGCGCTGGCACCTGGCGGCGGCGGGCGCGGCGTCGTGGTTCGAGGTGGCCCGCGAGGTCTGCCGCGCGGTCGGCGCCGACCCCGACCTGGTGGCGCCCTGCCGCACGGCGGACGCGGGGCGCGCGGCGCGGCGGCCGGCGTACTCGGTGCTCGACTGCCGGGCGACCGAAACGGCGCTGGGCGTCGTGATGCCGCGATGGGAGGAGCACGTGGCGGCTCACCTCCGGACCGGGCGGGTCCCCCCGCTGGGCCTGATCGACGGAGACGCGTGACATGAAAGGCGTCGTGCTCGCCGGCGGGCTGGGCACCCGGCTCGCTCCGATGACCCGGGTGACCAACAAGCACCTCCTGCCGGTCTACGACCGGCCGATGATCTACTACCCGATCCAGACGCTGGTCGACGCGGGGATCACCGAGATCCTGCTCGTGACCGGCGGCAACCACGCCGGCGACTTCCTGCGCCTGCTCGGGAACGGCAGGGACTTCGGCCTCAAGCACCTCAACTACACCTACCAGGAAGGCGAGGGCGGCATCGCCGCCGCGCTCGCCCTCGCCGAGGACTTCGCCGACGGCGCCCCGATCTGCGTGATCCTGGGCGACAACATCCTCCAGCGGCCCATCCGCCCCGCCGTGGAGCGCTACGGCCGGACCGGGCGCGGCGGGCTGGTGCTGCTCAAGGAGGTGCCGGATCCCGAGCGCTTCGGCGTGCCGGTGTTCGACGGGGAGCGCATCGTCCGGATCGAGGAGAAGCCGAAGCGGCCCGGCTCGCGGTACGCGGTCATCGGCGTCTACATGTACGACCTGCGGGTGTTCGAGATCATCCGCACCCTCAAGCCGTCGGGCCGCGGGGAGCTGGAGATCACCGACGTCAACAACGCCTACCTCGCGTGGGGCGAGCTCGATCACGCCTTCGTGGAGGGCTGGTGGACGGACGCGGGCGCGGTCGAGAGCCTGTACCGCGCCGCCAGCCTGGTCGCGCAGCAGCGGGCGGAGGTCCGATGAAACGCTTCGAGACGCCGTCGCGGCGCCTGATCGACGGTGTGCGCACCAAGACGCTCCGGGTCGTGGCGGACGAGCGCGGCCGCCTGATGGAGATGCTCCGGGCCGACGATCCCGAGTTCACCCGCTTCGGGCAGGCCTATCTCACGGCCGCCTACCCCGGCGTCGTGAAGGCGTGGCACTACCACGAGAAGCAGACCGACAACTTCGTCTGTGTCGGCGGGATGATGAAGCTGGTGCTGTACGACGACCGCGAGGGATCGGCCACGCGGGGCACGGTGAACGAGTTCTTCGTGGGGGACCACAACCCGCTGCTGGTGCAGATCCCGCCGCTGGTCTACCACGGCTTCAAGTGCATCTCCGAGCGCGAGGCGCTGGTCGTGAACCTCCCGACCGAGCCCTACGACCACGCGCGGCCGGACGAGCTCCGCATCGACGCGCACGACCCGCGCATCCCGTACGACTGGGCGCGGAAGGACGGCTGACCGTGCGCCTGGTGGTCACGGGCGGGCTGGGCTTCATCGGATCCAACTTCGTGCGCCTGGTGCGGGACCGGCACCCGGACTGGCCGGTCACCAACCTCGACCTCGTGACGTACGCCGGCAACCCGGCGAACCTGGCCGACGTGGACGGGCGCCCGGGCTACCGGTTCGTGAAGGGCGACATCGCCGAGCCGGCGGACGTGGCGCGGGCCCTCGAGGGAGGGGCTGACGCGATCGTGAACTTCGCCGCCGAGAGCCACGTCGACCGCTCGATCCTGGCGGCGGAGCCGTTCGTCCGCACCAACGTCTTCGGCACGGTGCGGGTGCTGGAGGCGGCCCGCGCCCTCGGCCGCTGCCGGGTCGTGCACGTCTCGACCGACGAGGTCTACGGCGCGCTCGGTCCCGACGACCCGCCGTTCACCGAGGCGACGCCGCTCAGCCCGACCAGCCCGTACGCCGCGAGCAAGGCGGCCGCCGACCTCCTGGCGCTGGCCTTCGCCCGCACCTACGGCCAGGACGTCGTGATCACGCGCTGCTCCAACAACTACGGACCGTACCAGTTCCCCGAGAAGCTGGTGCCGCTGATGATCACCAACGCGGTGGAGGGCAGGCGGCTGCCGGTGTTCGGGGACGGGCGGCAGGTCCGGGACTGGATCCACGTGGAGGACCACTGCGCGGGCGTCCTGGCGGCGCTCGAGCGCGGGCGCGCGGGCGAGGTCTACAACTTCGGCGCCCGCGCCGAGCGCGCCAACCTCGACATCGTGTCGCGGATCGTGGTGCTGACGGGCGTCGCCCCGGGGCTGGTCGAGCACGTGGCCGACCGGCCGGCCCACGACCGGCGCTACGCGATGGACGCGGCCAAGGCCGAGCGGGAGCTGGGCTGGCGGCCGGCGCGCTCGTTCGAGCAGGGGCTGGCCGACACGGTGCGCTGGTACGTGGAGCACGAGCAGTGGTGGCGCGCGGTCAAGAACGGGTCGTACCGGGATTTCTACCGTACCTGGTACGAGGAGCGGGGGTCATGAACGTCGCGGTCGTCGGGACGGGCTACGTCGGGCTGGTGATGGGGGCGGGCCTCGCGGAGATGGGCAACGCCGTCGTCTGCGCCGACGTGGACGCGGGCAAGGTGGAGCGGCTGCGCCGCGGCGAGGTTCCGATCTACGAGCCGGGCCTCGAGCCGCTGGTCTCGCGCAACCAGGCCGAGGGCCGGCTGTCGTTCACCACCGACGTGGGCGACGCGGTGGAGAAGAGCGACATCGTGTTCATCGCGGTGGGCACGCCGCCCGACGAGGACGGCTCCGCCGATCTGCGCCACGTGCTCGACGTCGCGGTCACGATCGGCCGCCACATGAACCGGCCCAAGGTGGTGGTGACCAAGAGCACCGTCCCGGTCGGCACCGCCGAGAAGGTCCGCAGCGCGATCGCGGGCGAGACCAGGACGGCGTTCCACCTCGCCAGC
>DASPTN010000044.1:0-3588 GCA_035623395.1 Gemmatimonadales bacterium
CGTGGGTGAGCAGGATGGCGTCCGGCTTCGGCAGCGCGGCGGCCTCGATGTCGGCCTTCGGGTTGCCGGTGAGGAACGGATCGAACACGATCCGCTTCCCGGCGTGCTCCAGGACGAAGCAGGCGTGGCCATGGAAGGTGAGCGTGGGCATCGCCGCCGCCGGGTCAGGCCTTCTGCAGCGCGTCGACCAGCCGGTCCACGTCCGCGGCGGTGCGCTTCTCGGTCGCGGCGATGAGCAGCGCGTGTCCGTCCTCCATCGGGGAGGCGAAGCGGTCGAGCGCCACGCCGGGCAGCACGCCGAGCGCCGCGGCCCGGTGCACGATCTCGGCGGCCGGCCTGGGCGTCCGCACGGCGAACTCGTGGAAGAAGCGGCCGCCGGGGCAGAGCGGCGCGTAGCCCTTGATCCGGGTCACGGCGTCGTAGGCCGCGTGGGCGTTGACGCACGAGGCCTCGGCGACGCCGCGCAGCCCCTCGAGGCCGACCGTCGCGAGGTACACGGTCGCGGCGAGGGCCAGCAGCCCCTGGTTGGTGCAGATGTTGCTCGTCGCCTTCTCGCGCCGGATGTGCTGCTCGCGGGTCTGGAGCGTCAGCACGAAGCCGCGGCGGCCGTCGTGGTCCGTCGCGCGGCCCACGATGCGGCCGGGCATGTGGCGGATGTAGTCCTGCTTCGCGGCGAAGATGCCGAGCACCGGCCCGCCGAAGCTCATCGGGATGCCGAGCGGCTGCCCCTCGGCCACCGCGACGTCGGCGCCGAGGGCCCCGGGGCTCTCGAGCAGCGCCATCGCGACCGGATTGAACGCCACCACCAGCAGGGCGCCGGCGTCGTGCGCGGCCGCGGCGCACGCGGCGAGGTCCTCGATCACGCCGAGGAAGTTGGGCTGCTGCACCACCAGGCAGGACGCGCCGGCGAGCAGCGGGCCCGCGGCCGCGAGGTCGAGCGTGCCGTCGGGGCGCCGCGGCGCCACGGCGACGGTGCGGCCGGTCGCGCCGATGTAGGTCTCGGTAACCCGGCGGTAGTGGGGGTGCACGGTGTGCGCCATCACCACCCGGGGGCGGTCCTTCTTCACGCTGCCGGCGAGGATCGCGGCCTCGGCGCAGGCGCTCGCCCCGTCGTACATCGAGGCGTTGGCGACGTCCATGCCGGACAGCTCGCACATCAGCGTCTGGAACTCGTAGATGACCTGCAGTGTGCCCTGCGAGACCTCGGGTTGGTACGGCGTGTAGGCGGTGTAGAACTCCGAGCGCCGCAGCACGTGGTCCACGATCGACGGCACCCAGTGGTCGTACATGCCGGCGCCGGCGAAGCAGACCAGCGGCGGGTCGGCGTCCGCCAGCGCGGTCACCGCGCGCACCGTGTCCCACTCGGGAAGGGCCTCGGGAACGGCGAGCGGCCGGCCCGACCGCAGCGCGGCCGGGATGCCCGCGAACAGCTCGTCGAGCGACGCGATGCCGATGGTCTTGAGCATCTCGCGGACGTCGGCGTCGCTGTGGGGTACGTAGGACATGGGAGGTCGAGCCTGGGGAGAAAGTGCAGCGCCCCGGGGATTGGCCCGGGGCGCCGTGGCTACTGTCCGATGTGGGCCGCGTAGTCCGCGGGCCCGAGCAGCTCGCCGAGCTCCGCGGCGTTGGTCACGCGCAGGCGGATCATCCAGCCCGCGCCGTAGGGGTCCTTGTTGATCACCGAGGGGTCGCCCTCGATGGCCGCGTTCACCTCCACCACCTCGCCGGCGACGGGGCAGTACAGCTCCGAGACGGCCTTCACCGCCTCGATGGTGCCGAACGGCTCCATCCTGCCGAACTTGGCGCCAGGCTTGGGGAGATCCACGTACACGACGTCGCCCAGCTCGCCCTGGGCGTAGTCGGTGATGCCGATCTCGACGATCCCCGGCTTGCCGGTCTGGTGGACGTACTCGTGCTCTTCGGTGTAGGTGAGGTCGTCCGGAATCTTCGACATCGAGGCTCCACGTGCTGCGAGGGTTCCTGGCGGCCCCAAAGGGTATTCGGGGCGCTTGCCGGTGTCAAGCGAAAAATGCGCGCGCCGCGGGCGCGGCGCGGAGCTGCTAGCGCCGCGCGTTGTGGCGGCGCGCCGCCTCGGTCGTGAGCGCCTGCCACGCGGCCCGCGCGTTCGCCTGCAGCGCCTCCAGCGAGCCGTCGTTGTCGATGACGATGTGGCTCTTGCCGCGCTTGAACCGGCTCGGCAGCTGCGCGGCCATCACGTCGCGGGCCTCGTCTTCGGAGTAGGCGCGCAGCTCGACCAGGCGCCGGCGGCGCGTCTCCTCCGGCGCGTCCACCAGCACCACCACGTCCCACGCGTCGGGATCGAGCACCTCGAACAGCAGCGGGATGTCCGACACCACGATCGCGGCGCCGGCCTTGCGGGCGTCCTCGAGCCGCTCGGCGTGGAGCCGCATCACCTCGGGGTGCACGATGGCGTTGAGCACCGCGCGCCGCTCGTCGTCGCCCATCACCCGGCGCCGCAGCAGGGTGCGGTCGAGCGTGCCGTCGGCGAGCGCGAGATCGTCGCCGAACCGCGCCAGGATCGCACGCAGCGCCGGCCGGCCGGGCGCGACCACCTCGCGCGCCAGCGCGTCGGTGTCCACGACCACCGCGCCCCAGTGCGCGAAGTGGCCGAGCACCGTGCTCTTTCCCGCCGCGACGTTGCCGGTGAGGGCGACCGAGAGCATCAGGCGCGGCCCGCGGTCTCGAACAGCTTGCGCTGCAGCTCGTCCTTGCGCGGCACCTCGTGGCAGTGGCGGCAGCGCGCCTCGTACGCCTCCCGCCCGCCCACCATGATCTGCGGCGAGTCGTACGGCGCCGGCTTGCCGTTCACCAGCCGCTGGTTGCGCGTCGCGGGCCCGCCGCACACCACGCAGATCGCGTGCAGCTTGTCCACGATCTCCGCCGCGGCCATCAGCGCCGGCATCGCGCCGAAGGGCTCGGCGCGGAAGTCGGTGTCGAGCCCCGAAAGAATCACGCGCACCCCGCGGTCGGCCAGCGCGTTCGCCACCTCCACGATGCCGTCGTCGAGGAACTGCGCCTCGTCCACCGCCACGACCTGGGTGTCGGGCTTGAGCCGCTGCATGATCTCGCGCGCCTCGTTGATCGGCTCCGCCTCCGCGATCCCGCCGTCGTGGCTGGAGACCGTGTAGATGCCGGTGTAGCGCGCGTCGAGGTGCGACTTGAAGACCTGGACCCGGTTCTTCGCGATCACCGCCCGGCGGATCCGGCGGATCAGCTCCTCGCTCTTGCCGCTGAACATCACGCCGCAGATGACTTCGATCCAGCCGGGTTTGGTGCCGTGGAACATCTTCGATCCTGGGTGGGCGGGAGGGGTGCGGAAGTATGAAAGTCGGCCTCGAAGGGGTCAAGGCGCACGCTTTCCCTATTGCGAAAAATCAAGGAAATACCTAGGTTTTCGGGCATATCGGGGCACCGCCCCGTTACGCACACCCCCCACTGCGAAGGAGTCCTCCGGTGAACAAGTCCGATCTCGTCGGCGCGCTGGCAAGCAAGACGAAGATGTCGAAGGCGGATGCCGGTCGCACGGTCGAGGCGCTGTTCGCTCCGAGCGGCGTCATCGCCAACGAG
>DASPTN010000045.1:0-56896 GCA_035623395.1 Gemmatimonadales bacterium
CCGCCACACTGACCGAGTCCCCGTTGGCGCTCAGGCTCACCGCGTCCCCGGCCCCGATCTCCCCCTCGGCGGCCACCGAGAGGTAGAACCCGGTCAGCCCGCTCTGCAGGAAGCGTTTCTCGATGTCCGGCCGGCCGAACCGCAGCGCGAGCTTGAAGCACGGCAGCCGCGGCTGAGTGACGACCAGTTCGGTGGTCCCGATCCGGAGCCGGTCCCCGATCCGCACCGACTCCTCGGTCAGGCCGGCGGTGGTCAGGTTCTCCCCGAAAGCGCCCCAGGCCAGGTCGCCGAGCAGCGGACGCCAGAAGGCGTAGTGCTCCGACGGGTAGAGGTAGACGGCCTTGAACTCTCCGCCGTGCACCGTGGCGTCGGCCTGCCCGTCACCCTCGAGGTTGTGGCGCCGCACGCGCACCCGGCCGTCCACCGGGTCCTTGAAGATGGCCGTCCGGACGGCCCCGCCGCGCCATTCGACCTCGCGCGGCAGCCCGACGTTCACCGACACCAGCCGCGGCGTCGGGCGCCCTTCCGGCGGCGTCACGCGGCGCCCGATCCGCGGCCAACGAACGACCGTCGCGGGGGCCTCCGGCCGGCCGCGGGGCGCGCGCCGGCCACCGTGACGCCGGTCACATTTTTCGTGTGGCGGCGTCGCATAGCGCCCAAGCTAACCTGTCGCTACCATTGCTTGACAGTATCGTTCTCTCCCGAGCAACTTTGGCGGCCGAATCGTGAACGCCGTGGAGCGCCTCCCAACCCGTGCCCGCAGGTTGCTCCGCGGGCTCCTGCCCGTCGTCCTCGCGGCGGGCGCCGTGGTCACGTGCGACAGCCCGACGGCCCCGGCCCGCCGCATGGTGGGCCTGGCCTTCCAGCCGGTCGTTCGCTACTCGATGGCCACGTTCAGCGGCATGGCGGTGGACCAGGTGCGCCTCATCGCCGTCCACGGCTCCGACTCGGTCAGCCAGGTCTTCAACTTCTCGCCCGACTCCTCCCAGATCAAAGCCAGCATGGCCGTGCCCGTGACGGACACGGCGACCTACCTCGTCACGATCCAGCTGCTCTCGGGCGGCACGGTGATGTTCACCGGCCAGCAGGCGGTGCTGGTGAGCGCCGGCCTGTCGTCGCCGCCGACCCAGGTCGTCGAGCTGGCCTTCGTGGGGCCCGGCTCTCAGATCGCGTTCATCCAGATCGCGCCGCGCGACACGGGCGTGTCGTTCGGCAGCTCGCTGCCGTTCCGGCTCACGGCCATGGACTCCAGCGAGGGAACGGTCACCCAGTTCTACGTCGCGTGGTCGACGAGCGCCGCCTCGAACAAGATCAACGCCAACGGCGTGTTCAAGGCGGGCACGACCCGCGGGACCGTGTGGGTGTACGCGCACACGCCCACCGGCGTCCAGGACTCGACGCAGGTCACGGTCTCCCCGGTGCCCAGCAGGATCGTCATCGTCAGCGGCAACGGCCAGAGCGGGCCGGTGGGCACGGCGCTCGAGCTGCCGCTGGTGGTGCAGGTGCTGGCCGCCGACAACCTGCCCGTGCCGGGCACCACCGTCCGTTTCGCCGCCTCGGGCGGCGGCTCGGTGAGGGATTCGGTCGTGGTGGCCGACTCGCTCGGCCTCGCGCAGACCGTCGCGACGCTGAGCGCCACGGCAGGCACGAACGCCTTCACGGCCAAGGTCGGCAGCCTGGCGCAGGTGCAGTTCACGGCCACCGGCATCGGCCAGGTGGGGGCGCCGGCGAGCATCACGAAGGTCGCGGGCGACGGCCAGAGCGCCGCGGCCGGCACTCCGGTGGTGGTACCGCCGTCGGTCAAGGTGACCGACGCCAACAGCAACCCGGTGCCGGGGCAGGCGGTGACCTTCGCGGTCGCGAGCGGCGGCGGGACGGTCACCGGCGGCTCGACGACGACCAACGCGGCGGGCATCGCCACCGTCGGCAGCTGGACGCTCGGCAGCACGCCGGGCCCCAACACGCTGACGGCGACCGCGACGGGCACCTCGCTGAGCCCGGTGACCTTCACCGCGACCGGGACGACGGCGTCGAACGCGATCGTGCTCAGCGTGCCGGGCGGCCTGGTCGGCATCGGCGCCAGCCAGCAGGCCCAGGCGGTGGTGACCATCGCGCCGCCGGCGCCGACGGGCGGCCTCACCGTGACGGTGACGAGCGACAGCACCAAGTACGTCACGGTGAAGAGCCCCGGAACGATCAGCATCCCGGCGGGCGGCGTGGTGGGGACGATCCTGCTGGCCGGCGTCGCTCCCGGCCAGACGACGCTGCACGCCACCGCGCCTGGGTACACCGCCGGTACGACGATCGCCGTGGCGACGCCGAACTACATCGCGCTGACGTATGACTCGGTCGGGCTGGGGCGCACGGCCGTCCTCGGGATGACCCTCTCCACACCCGCGCCCGCCGGCGGCCTGCTGGTCGGCCTGGTGAGCGGCGATACCACCAAGTTCAAGTTCATCAAGGGCGCCGTGTCGAACCCGGCGGTGGGCAGCCTGGTGGACACGATCCCGGCCGGCAGCACGTCGGGCTCCGTGACCATCACGGGCCTGGGCACCGGCACCGTGCCGGTGTACGCCGTGGCGCCGAACTACGCCATCGGGCTGGAAGTGGTGGTCGTGACGGGCTTCAACGGCTCCCTCGCGCTGGTCTCGGGCGGCGGGCAGACGGGCGGGGTGGACACGCTGCTCGCGCAGCCGGTCACCGTGAAGGTCACCGATTCCCTCAGCAACCCGGTGAGCGGCTTCCTGGTCGGCTTCGCGGTGGCATCGGGCGGCGGCTCCGTCTCGCCGGCCGCCGCGACGACCAATTCCTCGGGCCAGGCCAGCACGAGCTGGACGCTCGGCTCGACCGTCGGCGCGCAGAGCCTGAGCGTCACGGCGCCCGGCGCGTCCGGCTCGCCGCTGACGGTCACGGCCACCGCCACCGGCGCGGCCATCGCCTCGACGACGGTGTCGCCGAAGCTCGACACGATCACCGCGATCAACGGCACCGTGACGCTGGTCGCGCAGGCGAAGACCGCCGCCGGCGGGAGCGTGCCGGGCAGCTACACCTGGAGCAGCCGCAACACGGCGATCGCCGCGGTGTCGCCGCTCGGCGTGGTGATCGGACTGGCGAACGGCTCGACGTGGGTCATCGCGACGGAGGCCGGCGGGACCAAGGACTCGGCGCAGATCATCGTGCAGCAGAAGCTCGCGTCCATCACCGTGACGCCGGCGAACCGGAATCTCTACCTCGGCACCAGCTTCAATTACACGGCCCAGGCCGTGGACGGGCTCGGCACGGCCCTGCCGAGCAATCCGCCGTTCACCTGGTCCACCACGGCGGCCGCCGTGGCGACCGTGGACACGGCCGGGCACGTGTCCGCCGTCGGTCTCGGGTCGGCGCAGATCAAGGCCACCTCGGGCACGATCACGGGCGTCGGCAACCTCACCGTCCTGACGGCGATCACGCGCATCGCCGTCGCCGTGGACTCGGGCGGCGCCACCAAGAACGACACGGCCAGCCTGCCTTCGCTCGCCGTCACGCGCCGCTACCACGGTTACGCGTACGACACGCTGAACGTGCTGATGCCGGCCGTGACCCAGTTCACCTGGGCCTCGACCAACCCGTCGGTGGCGTCGGTGCCGAATCAGACGTCCGACACCGCGACCGCCACGTCGGCCGCGAACGGCGTCACCTTCGTCAGGGCCACGGCGCAGGGCTTCACGTCCGCGCCGGGCGCGCTGCTGACCGTGTCGCAGGTGCTCGCGTCCATCCAGCTCTCGGCCCCGGCCAGCAACCCGACGGCGACCATCGGCATCGGCGGGACGGTCAGCCTCGACGCCCGCGGCCTGGACGCGAACAGCCGGTACATCTCCGGCGGCACGTACAAGTACGTGTCCCAGTCCCCGGCCATCGCCACGGTGGACTCCGTGAGCGGCCAGGTGACGGGCATCGCGAACGGCACGGACACGGTCACCGCCTCGAGCGGCGCGATCACGTCGAACAAGCTGGTGGTCACGGTCGGCGGCGGCAGCGTGCCGAAGGTGATCTCGTTCGGGCGCGACACGGTGTCGGTGGGGCGCGGGTCGACGGCGTCGATCCCGGTCCTGCTCAGCACGCCGCTCGCGACCGGCGGGCAGTTCACGGTGAACCTCGGCGTCAGCCCCGCCGCCTACGCGCACTGGCAGACGACGACCGTCACCGTCGCGGCGGGCGCGACCTCGGTGAACGCGACGCTGGTGGGCGACAGCGCGGGCACCACGACCGTGACCGCGAGCGACGGGAGCGGCGGCGGCTACACGGCGGGGAGCGCGGTCGCCAAGGTCACGGCGAACATGATCCTGACGTGCAGCACCTGCTCGTTCGCCGGCGGCCCGAGCAGCTACGCCATCAACGCCACGGACGTCGTCACGACCCAGGTCAAGCTGTCCGATCCGTCGCCCGCGGGCGGCACCTACATCACCTTCACGTACGGGACGCCGGGGATCGCGTCGGTGTCGCCGGATCCGGCCTACATCCCGGCCGGCCAGCTGGCGGCGGACATCCAGATCCGCGGCCTGGCGGGCGGCACCACGACCATCACGCCGGTCGCGGTCGGCGTGAACGGCGCGGCGTCCACCTTCACGGCCTACGCGCCGGTCCTGACGCTGACCTCGAGCACGTCGATCCTCGGGCTCGGGCAGTACGACCCGAATCACTACGTCTACGCCCCGACCAACACCAACGTCCCGATCCCGGTGACGCTCACCAGCACCGACACGACGAAGACGTCGGTGACGCCGGCGATCACGATCCCGGCCGGCTACAGCTACGCCTACCTCACCCTCACCGGCACCGGGCTCGGCACGGCGAAGATCAGCGCCGCGGCGACCGGCTGGACGACCTCGGACACGATCCTGGCGATCACGTCGACGCCGCACGTGGGGATCTGCTGCAGCAACACGATCTACACGACGTCGGGGACCCAGTACCTGTACGTGTACTCCGAGGACTCGACCAAGAGCGCGCACTACCGCGTCAACTCGCTGCTCGTCAACGTCCGGTCGTCGGACACGACCGTGATGAAGGTGCTCGACACCCTGGTGACGATCCAGCCGAGCACCTACTACACGTACGGCGCCCGACTCACGCCGGGAGCCCTGGGCGGGACCGCGTACATCGTGGTCACCGCCAGCGGCCACACGCCCGACTCGGCGCTCTACACGGTCAACGGGCCGCCGCTCAACCTGAGCTGGAGCACCAGGCTCCTCGGCGCCGGCCAGCAGGACCTCAACAGCGTGTACGTGTACACGCCGAACAACGTGACGGCGCCGCTCACGGTCACGCTGTCCAACTCCGACGCGACCAAGATCGGCGTGCCGGACAGCGTCGTGATCCCGACGGGCTACAACTACGCCTACTTCACGGTCCAGGGCCTCGCGGCCGGTGGCCCCGTGACCATCGGCGCCACGGCGCCCGGGTTCGGCTCGGCCAGCGCCACGTACACCGTGACGACGCCGACGATCATCTCGCCGAGCAACTACACGTTCAACAACTTCAACCCGGGCACGAACCTCTACGTCTACTCGGCCGACACGACGCGCAATACGCACTGGCGCATCGCGTCCGAGGCGGTCGCCGTCTCCGTGGTGGACACGAGCAAGATCAAGGTCGACTCGTCGTCGGTGACGATCCCCGCCGGGGCGTACTACAGCAACGCGCCGCACATCACGCCGGCGGCCGTCGGATCGACGCGCATCCTGCTCTCGGCCCCGGGCCAGCTCTCGCTCGACTCGCCCACGGTCACCGTGAACACGCCGCCGATCCAGTTCAACTTCGGCCAGACGCTGCTCGGCCGGCGCCAGCACCTGAGTTCGAGCAACCAGGGCTTCTACGTCTACACGCCCGACAGCCGGAGCGTGGCGGTGCCGGCGACGCTCTCCCAGAAGCACGCCAGCGTCGATTCGATCTCGAACCTGCTGGACACGATTCCGGCGAGCTCCAACTACGTCTACGCGGAGATCTTCGGCCTGGCGAACGGCACCGACACGCTCTCCGTGGCAGCCACCGGCTACGCGTCGCCGTCGAACGCGTACGTCGTCGTGTCCACGCCGAAGTTCACCACCGGGGGCATGCCGTCGTCCACCACGACCACGAATCCGCCGATCGCGCTCGCGGTCTACGCGTCGGACAGCCTCGGCAGCAGCCACTGGACGATGGACACGGTGGTGGTGCACGCGGTCTCGAGCGACACCACGGTGCTCAAGGTGACGAGCGCCAACGTCCGCATTCCGAAGAATTCGTACTACGTCGAGGACTCGGTGATCGTCGTCGGGCCGGGCACCGCGAGCGTCACCTTCTCCGACTCGGCGGGCACCGGCTATCAGCCGGTCACGACCAACACCATCACCGTGACCGGCCCGTCGCTGTACCTCAACTACAGCTCGCTGGTGCTCGGCAACCGCCAGACCACGGGGCCGACCAGCATCTACGTGTACACGACCAACAGCGTGGCCACGCCGCTGACGGTGCACCTGCTCAGCACCGGGACCACCGTCGCCACGGTGCCGGACTCGGTCGTCATCCTGGCCAACACCAACTACGCCTACTTCACCGTGACCGGCCAGGACACCATCGGCACGGTCCAGATCCAGGCCTCCGCCACGGGCTACACGGCGGCGACGGCGAGCGTGGAGGTCACGCGGCCCAAGTTCGTGATCAGCGCCACCACCCAGCTGAACACGACCTCGCCGAGGACCGCGCTGTACGTGTACGCCGAGGACGCGAACGGCACCACGCACTACACGGCGGAGAACGTCGTCGTGACGCTGGCCTCGTCGGCCACGGCCGTCGCGACCATCGACTCCGCCACGGTCACGATTCCGGCGGGCGGGTACTACTCGAACGCCGCCACGTGGGGACCCGGAGGGACGACCGGCACGGCGCAGCTGTCGGCCACCGACACCCGGGCCGCGCAGTACGCCTACAACCAGGGGACCCTGAACGTCGGCGTGGTCACGCCGTCGCTCAACTTCGACTGGACCACGATGTCGCTTGGCATCGGGCAGTACAACGACATGTACGTCTACACGCCGGACGCCGCGACGTCGCCGATCAACGTCAACCTGTCGCACACCGGCACGCCGCGCACGAGCATCATCCTGAACGACACGGCGCGGACGGCGGTCACGATCCCGACCGGCACCAACTACGTGTACTTCCACGTCGTCGGAGCCTCGGTCGGCACGGACACCCTGGTCGGGACCACCACCTCGCCGGTCGAGAACCCGGCGACCGCCTACACCGGGGTGAGCCTCGGCCAGGTGAGCCCGATCGGCGGGTGGCCCGCGACGCTGTCCCTGGCCAACGGGGACTCGGCGCTGATCACGATGTACGCCTACGACTCGGCAGAGGTGTCGCACTACGTGCAGAACGCGACGACGTTCACGCTGGCGCCGAGCGGCAGCATCGAGTTCGTCTCCGGCGGGGCCAGCAGCGCCGTCATCACCAGCGTGCTGATCCCGAAGGACTCGTACTACGTCCAGTTCTACGTGAAGGGCGTGTCCCAGGGCACCGGCCAGGCGACGATCACCGCCTCGGGCTACGCCACGTACAACACCCCAACGATCACGGTGTCGCCATGACGACCTCGCTCCCGTTCGCCGCCATGCGCCCAGCGCGCTCGAAGGCCGCCGGGACCGGAGGGCTCGCCCTGGCGTTCGCCCTCCTCGCCGGCGCGCCGCCCGCGGCCGCCCAGGCTCCCACGAACCCGCCGCCGCCGCCGGCGCCCGTCGGCACGCGCGCACCCGCGCTGCTGCCGCCTCCTCCGTCGGCCGCGCCGCCCCGCGCGGCCGGGCCGGCCGCCGCGGCGGTCAGCCCCACGCCGGTCGTCGCGGCCGTGCGTCAGCCTCCGGCGCCGCCGGGCCTGCCCCTGGACTCCGTCCGCCCCGCCGCCAGGGCCGCGATCGCCGCGCCGCCCGCCAGCGCGGTCGCCCAGTGCAACGACGGCACGTTCATCGTCCCGCCGGCCACCGTCTCCGCCTGCTCCGGCCACCGCGGCCTGCTGGCCCTGCTGCCGCAGCGCCCGACGCCGCCGGCCGCAGTCGCACGCGTCGCCGTGACCCCCGCCGCGATGACCGCCGCCGCCGCGTCCAACACGCCGGCCCCGGCCGGCGCGACGATGCGGTGCAAGGACGGCACGTACCTCGGCGGCACCCCGAGCGAGGCGGCCTGCAGCGGCCGTGGGGGCCTGGCGACGGTGATTCCGGCCGCGCCCGCGCCGCCGCCCGTTCGACCGGGCAGCGCCCGCGCCCGGCCCGGCGCGCGCGCCCCGACTCCGCCGGCTCACCCATAGCCGGCCGACATCCGGGGTCACCAGGGCCGCCCGCGCTCGGGGCGGCCCTTCGCGTCTCCGGCTAGATTCCCGTCATGTCCCGCGCGTTCGTCGGCGAGCACGAGTCCTGGGGAGACCCCGGCTACCGGATCTCCCTGCCGCCCCGCGACGACCCGGGCTTCGACGTCGCGGCCGCCACGGCGATCCTCGAGGCCGCACGCGTGGGCCAGACGGGCGCCGCCGAGATGGCCACGGGCTACTACTGGGGGGAGAAGCGGCTGTTTCCGATCGTCCGCGCCATCCTCGAGACGGCGCGGGCCGCCCGGGACGAGCGGCTCGTGGAGCTGTGCGAGCGATACCTGCAGATCTGACCGCGCCGTGGCCCCAGGGGCCGCGGTGTCAGGCGCCCAGAAGTCCTGTCACTCCCCACCACAGCTGCCAGCACCCCAGCAGCGCCAGCGCCGCAGCCGAAGCCCCGACCAGCGCGCGCGCGACGCGCGCGCCGAATCGCCTCGCCGCCGCGAACAGCACGATGATCCCCACCGAGGCCGCCACCATCGTGCCGTAGAACGCCACCAGCAGGGCGATGCCGTCCACCGCGCTCGCGCGCCAGGCCGCGAGGAGCGACGGTCCCATCACCAGGCTCCAGCCCAGCCAGGGATTCGGGTTCAGCAGGTTCACCGAGGCCGCCGCCAGCACGCCGCGGCTCCCGGCTCCGGCGCGGCCCCGCGGTGCGGGGCCGTACGATCGCCACGCCGCGAACGCACGCCACGCCAGGACCAGGAGAAACACCCCGCCGGCGCACCGCAGGCCCTGTTCGAGGCCGCGTGGGATGCGGCTCAACACCAGGACGACCAGCAGGATGATGGGCGCGTCGCTCAACAGCGGGGCGAGCACCGCCGGCAGCGTGCGGCGCCAGCCGTCGCGCAGCGCCAGGGAAACGAGGTAGGTCTGAAACGGACCCGGCTGCACCGCCGCCGCGAAGGCGTAGGTGCAGCCGAGGGTCAGGTAGTACGCGAGCACGCGCGGTCCGACGCCTCGCCCGCTCGACCGGTCGCCGCGTGGCGGCCCGGCCCGGGCAGGCGCTGCCCCGTCAGCTCAGGAGACGGACTCCAGGCTGCGGGCGTAGTACAGCTCCGATTCGACCTTCAGGCGGTCGAACAGCAGATCGGCGACGAACCCGCGCAGCTCGGCGTCGGTGGAGCACTGCCGGTCGCACAGCTGGAAGAACGGCTTCATCCGGGCCGTGATGGCCGTGATGGCGGCCGGCTCCGCGCCCGTGAACGCCAGGATGTCGTGAATGCAGCGCTCGATCCGCCGCCAGTCGCGGACATTCTCGGCCGGAAACTGCGTGCAGACAGTCATGGTACCCCCGCTTGGACGGCCCGGACGACCGGACCGCGCGGCTCCAGCCGGTCACGTCCGGCGGCGCCACACCGAAGACTCGCTCTCACGGCGACGGCGCGCCACCTCGTACTTGTTCGGAACCCTTCGGCCCACCCGCCAGGCCGCAATTCGGACCAAAGAAGTCGTCTTAGCCGTCGTCGATCGCATCCCGGCGGCCCGCGGTATGCGCTACTTTCGGGTCGGAAGGGGAGAGGAGCTTCCCATGCTGCACCTCGCGCTGTGGGCCGTGCTCGCCGTCTGGGTGGGGATCGCGCTCGTCATCCTCGTGGCCATCGTGTCCACCATCGGCATCGCGACCGCGCACATGCTGCTCGACCGGCGCGGCGTCGCCGGCACCGTGTGGTGCCCGGTGCTGCAGCACACCATGAAGGTGCTGGGCGTGCCCGCCGCCTTCGCGGGGACGGTGACCGGCTTCGACGAGGTCCGCCGCTGCGAGCGGTTCGGCGAGGGCCGGATCGAGTGTCACAAGTGGTGCATCCATGCCGGCCAGTACGCCGAGGCCGCCAGGAGCAACTAGAGATCGCGGCGAGCGAAGACGGCGAAGGCGAGCAGCAGGGCCGCCGCCGCGACGGCGGACAGCACGATCACATCATGCCGGGCCAGCCCCGCCTCGACCACCTGCTGGGGCTCGTAATACCTGAACAGCGACGCCGGCCGGAGTGACGCCATCCCGGTCCACACGCGCGCCACGTAGTCGAGCACGTACGAGCCGGCCAGCAGGCCGGAGATCCAGGCGATCGCCGTGCCGGCGTCCCGCGCCAGCGCGGATACCAGGATCGCGACCACGCCGAAGCACGCGAACACGAGCCACAGCGCCGCCGCCACCGGCAGGTAGCGGATCGCGGACACGCCCTCCAGCGGGCGCACGGTGAGGCCCACCGCCGTTCCCAGCCAGGCGGCCACGGCCAGCAGTCCGAGGCCCGCGAACAGCGCGATCGCCGCGGCGGCGACCTGGCTCGAGCGCGTGACGGGCCGCGCCGCCACGAGGTCCATCGTGCCGCGGCCGATCTCCCCCGCGAGCGCCGCGCAGGGCACGCGCACCGCCCACACGGCCATCATGATCAGGGCGAACGGGTGGGCGTAGCCGACGCCCACGATGCCCCGGGTGCTCACGCCCACGAGCAGGTCCTGGTTGAGCAGGGCGAGGAACTGGGGCGGCGCCGCCCGCAGGGCCTCGCTCACGAACCGGGACACCGCCGGCTCGCCGGCGACGAACGTCATCATCCACTCGAACAGCGCCAGGCCCAGGGCGAGCGGCAGCAGCGCCACCCGGTGGAGCCGCGCGTGGTGTCCGAGCAGCACCCGGACGCTCACTGCGGCCTCACCGGTAGTGCTCCAGGAACGCTTCCTCGAGGCTGGGCCGCTCCACCACGACGTCCTCGAGCGGAAGCATCCCGAGCCGCGCGACGAGCGCCGGCAGGGTGGCCTGCGCGACCAGCAGCTCGACGTGCCGCGGCCGGGCCACGGTGACCTCGCCGAAGTGCCCGAGCGCCGTCGTGTCCACGTCGGCGGCGAAGTCGGCGATCACCCGGCGCCGCTCCGCGCGCCGCAGCGTCTCCACGTCGCCCACGCTGACCACGCTGCCCGACCGCAGCATGGCCACGCGGTCGCACACCCGCTCCACCTCCGGCAGGACGTGCGAGGAGAGGAACACGGTCGTGCCGGCGCTCCGGAGGTCGGCGACGATCTCGTAGAAGCCCTGCTGCACCAGCGGATCGAGGCCCTTCGTGGGCTCGTCCAGCAGCACCAGCCTGGGCTCGCACTGCAGCGCCTGCACCAGGCCGAGCTTCTGCTTCATCCCGTCCGAGTAGGTGCGCACGTGGCGGCCCAGCTCGGCCGTGCCGAGACCGAGCCGCGAAAGCAGCCGGTCCCGCGCGGCCGGCGGCCGGCCCGTGAGCTGCGCGAAGAACTCCAGCGTCTCCGCGCCCGACAGCTTCGGCCAGAAGGCCATGTCGCCGGGCAGGTAGCCGATGTCGCCGCGCGAGGCGACGCCGCCGCCGAACGGCGTGCGGCCGAGCACCTTCAGCTCCCCGCCGTCCGGACGGAGCAGGCCCAGCAGCAGCCGGATCGTCGTGGTCTTGCCCGCGCCGTTGGGGCCGAGAAAGCCGAAGACCTCTCCCGCCACCACCTCGAGGGAGAGGTCCTTCAGGGCAACGACCGCGCCGTACCGCTTGCCGAGGCCACGGGCCTGGATCGGCGGGGCGTCCATCCTACCGCGGCTCACACCGCGATGGCATCCAGCTCCTCGTAGAGCAGCGTCGCACTCTGGGGCCGCTGGGCGGGGTCCTTGCTGAGCGTGCGCAGAATCAGCACCGCGAGCGGCTCGGGCACGCCCGCGTTGAGGCTGCGGGGCGACGGGGGAATCTCCTCGAGCTGCTTGGCCACCAGCGTGACCGCCGATTCGGCCACGAACGGTGGCCGCCCCGTCGCCGACTCGAACAGCACCGCGCCCGTCGCGTAGAGATCCGCCCGGAAGTCCACCTCTCCGCCCAGCAGCTGCTCGGGAGCCATGTACTCCGGCGTGCCGACGGCCATCCCCGCCTGCGTCATGTTCGCGCTGCGCTTGGCGAGCCTGGCGATCCCGAAGTCCATCACCTTGAGCGTGCCGGACGGCTCGACGATCAGGTTCTGCGGCTTGATGTCGCGATGGATCACCCCCTGCTCGTGCGCGACCTCGAGCGCGCGGCAGAGCTGCTTGCCAACCGTCAGCACGACGTTCACCGGCAGGGAGCCCCTGGCCTCGATGAGGTGCTTCAGCGACTGACCCTCGACGTACTCCATGGTGATGTAGTACAGACCGTCCACCTCACCGATGTCGTGCGTGCGGACCACGTTGCGGTGGGTGATCTTCCGCGCCAGGCGGATCTCCTGCTTGAACCGCTCCAGGGCGGCCGGCTCCGCGCTGGCGAAATCCCAGCGGAGGGTCTTGATGGCGACCTGGTCGGCCAGCTGCGTGTCCCAGGCCCGGTAGACGACGCCCATCCCGCCCACGCCGAGCACCGACTTGATCTCGTAGCGATTGGCGAAGACCTGGCCGGGCTGCAGCGAGCGCACCTTGGTGGTCGCCGCGCCGCTGCCTCCGGTCGCGCTCATGGGCACGGTCACGTTCTGCGGGCCGCTCGTCAACAGCTCCACCAGCTGCTGCTTGGCCCTGAGCTCCTCGACCATGCGCCGGATCGCCGAGGCAAGGTCCCCGATCTCGTCGTGGCTCGCCACTTCGATCTGCGCGTCGTAGTCACCCTCGGCGACCCGGCGCGCCACGCCGACCAGGGCGCCGACCGGGCGGCCGATGACCCGCGCCAGCAGCCACGACCCGGCGAGCGCGAGGGCCAGCCCGAGCACACCGGCGAGGACGATGGTGCGCTGGGTGCGCCGGAAGGCGGCCAGTTCGGTGGTCCGCGAGCGCAGGGCGAGGTAGCCGCCCATCGGGCGGTGGCTCCCCTGGTTCTGGAGCGGGCTCGTCAGTCCCACCAGGCGCTCGCCGCCCAGGGTGGCCTCCGCGCGGCCGGCGTCGGCACCGCCCCGCGCCAGTCCCGCCACGGAGCCCTCGAGCACGCGCTGGAGATCCGGGCCGCGGCTCACCGTGCTCGCCACGATGACCGGCTTGTCGAGCGAGTCGAGCAGATAGAAGACCACGTCGGACCCGCCGGAGAGCTCCTTGACGTCGGCGGCGAGGGTGTCCGTCACCCGGCGGGTCGCGACCACGACCGCCAGGACCACGCCGCTCGCGAGATCCTTGAGAGGGGTGGCCACGCCCAGGTAGAACCGCTGATCCGCCTGATTCACGTAGTACGTGCCCTGCCGGCCCTCGATGGCCTGCACCACCACCGGAGGATCGTACGTGACGCTCGGCGCCCCCGGATCGTCCGTGCGCGCGCGCACCACGGCCTGGTTGTCCGCGATCAGGACGTAGTCGGCGTCCAGGATGTCCTTGAACGAATTCGCCAGGTCGAGGATCGCGCCCGGCCCGCCCTTGTTGAAGGCGGCGATGAAGTTGGGGTTCTGCGTCGCGGCGCGGGCACCGGCGGCCAGCTTGGCGTTCTCCGCCTGGAGGAAGCGCCCGGCGATCTCGCTGGTGTTCTGCAGGCGGCGCGCCAGCGCCTCGTCGGCCGTGCGCGTCGCCTGAGCCGACACCAGGGCGAGCGTGCCGCCGAGCACCACGGCCACGACCACGGCGGTGGCCGCGAAGATCTTGAGCGTCAGCGGGAAGCGACGGTCCGGCCTAGTACCGCTCACGCGTCTCCCCTGATCCGTACTCCTGCCCGAACTTGTTCTTGTGCGCCACCGGGTGATAGGCGCTCGCGTCGAGGGCGGCGTCCTGCCCGGTGAGCCCGCCCGGCGGCACTGTGATCTCCCGTGTCACCTCCGGAGCACGCTCGTGCCACACGTGGAGCGTGTAGGTGCCGGGTGCGACGTTGGGGATGGTGTAGGACCCGTCGGCGCCCGGTTGCGTGTAGTACGCGTTGTCCCGCACCACGACGAATCCGCTCATCTGCGGGTGGATGTTGCAGTACAAGCGCACCAGCCCGGGATGACGGAAGCGGTGCTCCCCCGACTCGCCGCGGCCGTAGAGACCGAGGTCGAAGTCGTTGGGATCGGACAGCGAGAAGACGTTGTGGTTGAACGGGTCACGGTTCGGAAACCGCACGCTGGACCCGACCGGCACGACCACGACCCGGGGGCTGAAACTGCGGCCGTCGAGCGTGACGTCCACCCGGACCGGCGTCCCCCGCGGGCCGCGGCCCTCGAGGTAGACCACGGCGTTGCCGACGTCGCTCGCCGGCCGGCCCCCTGCCTCGGTCACGGTCACCTGGCCGCTGACCTGCGCCCGAGCGGTCGAGGGGGCTGCGGCCCAGGCGAACGCGGCGGCCGCCGCGACCGTGCGGAATCGCCACCTTCTCACTATGCTTTGCATGGGACGAGTTTGACCCCGAGACCCAAGCTAGTCAAGCACGCGATCCTACCCGAAGGAGGCGCCGGTGAGCATGCACACGCGCCTGGGGCTGGTTCTGATGCTGTGCGCCGCGGCCACCGTGCCGCTGTACGCCCAGTCCCAGCAGGATTCCCTCGAAGACCGGCTGGAGAAGGCTGAGGAGGCGATCCAGCGCCTCCAGCGCGAGATCGAGACCGAGGCGCAGGCCAAGGTCCAGTCGCGGCTCCAGAACCGCGTGGAGATCTCGGGACTGGTTCTGGTCAACGGCTTCTACGACGGCGCCGCATTCAACAACGCGGACGTCCCGGAATGGGTCGCGGCCGCCCAGGACACCACCGGCCGGCCGAACAGCCGGATCGGCGGCGCGCTGCGGCAGACGCGCCTCGGCATCACGGTGCGGCCGGGCCGGGTGCTGGGCGGAGACCTGAGCGCCGATCTCCAGATGGACTTCTTCGGCAGCGAGGACGGGGTGGACGCCACCGATCGCCTGGTCTCCCCACCCCGCATCCGCACCGCGAACGTCCGGATCGACTGGCCACATCTCGGGCTGCTGGTCGGACAGGAAAAGGCGCTGGTGGCCCCGCAGAGTCCGGTGTCCTTCGCCGCGGTCGGCTACCCGGAGTTCTCGGGCTCCGGCAACCTGTGGTACTGGATCCCCCAGGCGCGCCTCACGGCCGAGGCCGGCACGTCGTTCCGCGTCGGCATCCAGGCGGCCGCGCTCGACCCGCTCTGGGAGCCTGAGGCCGCCTACCCCTCGTCCGCACCTGACCTCGGCGAGCGCAGCGGGCGGCCGGCGGTCGAGGGCCGGCTCTACCTGGACTGGGGCAACGACGAGAAGGAGAGCACCATCGGCTTCGGTGCGCACCGCGGGTGGATCGCGACCGCCGGAACCGGCACCATCGCGAGCCAGGCTCTCACCGCCGACTTCCGGATCGTCTTCGGCGGGATCGTCACCCTCTCGGGCTCGGCGTTCACCGGGCAGGTGCTCAATGGTCTCGGCGACGGCGGCATCGCGCAGGACCTCGGCCCGCTGGGCCAGCCGGTGCGCACGCGCGGCGGATGGGCACAGCTGGACATCCGGCCGACGTTCGCGTGGGAGTTCGGTGGCGGGTACGGCCGCGACGCTCCGACCGATCGCGACCTGCTGCAGAGCGACGGGACGTACCCGGCCGGCGCGCGCCTGCGCAACGTCTCCTACGAGGGCCACCTCCACTGGCGTCCTGGCGGCGGGCTGCTGCTCGGCGCGGAGTTTCGTCGCTTCGAAACGGAGTTTGCCGCGGGTGTGCTGAAGGCGAACCAGATCAACGGATTCATGGGGTTGTTCTTCTAAGCGCCGCGCCGACAGCTGGCGTTGGTGGGTGGGAGGTCGTGGGTTGCAGCGGTGTGACGGCGCGGCTCGATGCGCCACGACCTGCAACCCACTACCTACCACCCTTCTGCTTCACCGCCCGGAACGTGCCCATCTGGAAGACCGCGCCGTCGCTGGTGCTGGTGAACCAGATCTCGCCGGCCAGGGTGTCGGCCACCAGCGTGCCGCGCAGGTCCATGAGTCCGTCGCCGCGCGGCGTCTGGAAGTGCACGATCACGCTGTCACCCGGCAGCGGCCACCAGACGGCGGCCTGTCCGACTCGGCCGGCCGGCGCGCGGGTATAGCCCGGGATGTTCACGGTGGCCGCGAGCTGGGTGCCCGAGGTGGCGGTCGCGTCGGGAGCCGCCAGGGGCTGCGAGTCCAGCCGCAGGAGCGGGACGGGAGCGGGGCGCCCCCGGGCCTGGCGACGCGGGGGCCCCGGCGCTTGCTGCCGCGAGGTCCTGAGATCCGTCGTGAGCAGGTAGGCGCCCGATGCCCGGTGCGGCGCGACCATGGGCGCCGCCGGGTTCACGGGCGGCGGAGGGGCGGGCACGGGCTCCGGCTGCGGGTGCGCGCAGCCCGCGAGCAGCACGGCCGCGAGCCACCCCGCGGCCCGCCGTGCGGACGAGCCTCGGCGCCGACTCATGGGCGCGGCAGGCTGTCGAGCGTGAAGATGGTCGACGTGGCGGGCGGCTCCTCGCGCTGCAGCCGCCGCGCCACGCGCTCCGCCTGCCGCATTGCGCGGATCACGTTGAGACCGATCACCTTCTCCACGTCACGGTCGCTGTAGCCGCGGCGGATGAGCTCCGCGGTCAACGCCGGGAACTTGCTCACGTCCTCGAGCCCCCGCGGCGCGCAATCCATGCCGTCGAAGTCGCTGCCGTAGCCCACGTGGTCGATGCCGGCCACGCGACGGATGTGGTCGATGTGGTCGGCCACCACGGCGATCGGCGGCGGCGGCGGCGCGGGATGCGCCGCGGACCACTGTCGCATCGCCGCGCGGATGGCCGCGGTGTCGCTGCCGAGCTGCTGGCGCGCCTGAACGAACGCGCCGCGCTGCTCGCGGCCGTACCGCACGGCGGCCGAATCCACGAACGGACAGTAGAAGTTGACCATCACCACGCCGCCGTTCTTCGGCAGCATCCGGAGGATCTCGTCCGGCACGTCGCGCGGCACGTCGGCCAGCGCGCGCGCCGACGAATGCGAGAAGATGACCGGCGCCGCGCTCAGCCGGAGGACCTGCGCCATCACGGAGTCGGAGACGTGGGCGAGGTCCACCAGCATGCCGAGCCGGTTCATTTCGTGCACCACCGCCCGCCCGAACGGCGTGAGCCCGTGGTGGGTGGTGTCGTCGCCCGCGGCGTCTGCCCAGGCCAGCGTCGCGAAGTGGGTGAGCGTCATGTAACGCGCGCCGAGATCGTAGTACATCCTGAGCAGCGGCAGCGAGCCCTCGATGACGTGCCCGCCCTCCATCCCGATCAGGACGGCGATCTTCCCCTGCCGGTGGATGCGCAGGATGTCGTCGGCCGTGCGCGCCAGCGCGAACGTCTTCGGGTAGCGCTCGGGCATCCGGCGCACGATGTCGATCTGCTCCAGCTCGACCCTGGCGGCGTCGGCACGGATCATCTCGGTGGGCACCCAGGTGGACCAGAACACGCCGCCCACGCCGCCCGCCCTGAGCCGCGGAATGTCGGTCGCCAGGCCGGGCTGGGACTTCGAGATGTCCATGCTGTCCCACGAGAACACGACGCGCCCGATGTCGGTGCTGTCGAAGCTGTCGCTGCCGCGGGTGCGCAGCTTCCACGGCAGGTCGTTGTGCCCGTCGATCATCGGCACCGCCCGGTGCAGGCGCAGCGCGTGCCGGAGGAGGGCCGGGTCCGTCTGGGCGGCGAGCGGCGCCGCGGCGAGGACGAGCAGCGCGAGCAGGGCTGTGGATCGCATGGGCGGGACGATAGCGACGCGCTTCACCACGCACAACGGGCGGCCCCGTGGCCGCCCGTCCCGGCGGGGACCCGCGCTTCCCTAGAACACCAGGGCGGCGGGGGCGAACACCACGTTGGCGTGGTCGAAGATGTCGAAGAAGCCGATGACGATCTGCAGGATCGCCAGCTCCTGCTGGAGCGTGAGCGCCTGGCCGCTGGCGTTCGTGAAGGTCGGGGTCGACTCGTTCCCGGTCACCGTCGCCCAGGTCACGCCGTCGAACTTGAAGACCACGTTCACTGTGCTGTCGGCCGCCGTCTCGCTCGAGCTCCCGATCACGTCCACCGTGTGGCCGGCCTGCTGGTAGTGGTCCGTCAGCTGCAGGCTGTGCGTCTGGGTGGTGCTGCTGTCCACGATCTTCATCCACAGCCGCGCGCCGCTCGCGGCGCTCAACGTGTCGTTCACCCGCAGGGTGCTGTCGCTGGTGTTGAGCGCGTTGGACAGGTTGAAGGCCACCTGATGGCCGGTGGTGTCCACCACGTAGCCGGTCGCCGACAGGGTATAGCTCGACGTCGTCCGCACGCCGTTCAGCGCGTAGTCGGCGAGCGTCTGGCCTCCGGAGAGCCGCGGGTCGCCGTACAGCATCTTCACGCCGAGCGTGTTGGCCTGGGGTGTGCTCTGGTCCGTCAGATCGATGTTGCCGATCGGCAGCAGCGGCAGGGACGGCGCCGTGCCCCCCACCGGCACGTAGTACAGCCAGAACCGGACCCCGGCCGAGGGCGCGCCCGTCACGCTCGAGTCGACGTGGAACCGCCCGCCCCCGGACGTGTCCCACACGAACGTCTTGCCCAGCACGTTCGCCGGGAACAGCGCCTCCGGCGCCGCAGGCGCGCGCCACCCCAGCGAGCGCACCAGCCGCAGCACGGCGTCCCGCGACGCGCCGAGGCCCGCGGCCGGGAAGGCGGCGGCGCGGGCGGGCGGTGCGGTGAGCGAGAGCCGCGGCGACAGGGCCAGCAGACTCTGGAATCCGACGCCGGCGGAGAACGCGCCGCTCACCCCTTCCACGTCGCTGGCGACCGCGACGGGGTCGGCGCCGCCACTCGGCGACGTGGACTCGCCGCACGCGGCGGCCACGAGCGCGGCGGCCGCCGCGCCGACCGGAACGACCCTCCTCAGCCAGGACGTCACGTTCCCTCCCGTGCCGGACCGCTCGCCCGCGCGCGCGCAGGCGAACACGCGACACGTCCCGCACAGTACACCGGGACCAGTCCGAATGCCATCCGCCGGCGACCGCGTCGCCTGTCCTAGATGCGTCGAACGACGCGGAGACGCGCCGGGCGGGCCCGGCGCGACCGCACTCAGCCGGCCGGACGCCTCAGCTCGATGCGCGCCGTGCCGTCGGCGACCCTCCAGCGCGGCGTCACCGACTCACCCTGCAGCGTGCGCTCGAGCCCGCGCTCCGACTTGGCCACGGTCTCGATGGGGAAGCGCCACGACTCCGCCGGCGGATCGACGTCGAGGTCCAGGGCCGCGGCCAGCGACAGCTCCGGAGCGAACCAGGCTCCCTCCGCCAGCGCGGCCGGATCCCACCGGTAGGTCACGCCCAGCGCGCCGTCGGCCCTGACGCGGATCCGCTTCACCAGCGGCGGCGCTCCAGCCGGCGCATCGAGGACGATCACGACCTCCGAGGCCGTCGCGGCCTCGAACCGCAGGCTCATCCTCGAGCGCGCCCACGACGCCGGCGGCGCGTAGCGCCCCGCCGCGTACGCCTCGAGCGACAGGTCGCCCGGCAGGACGCGATCCACGAACAGGGCGCGATCGTCCGCGTCGTAGGCCGGCTGCCCGGACGCCTGGGCGCCCGGCTCGGAGCCGTGCCCGCCGTGCTGGTGCGGGTCCGCCGCCTCGTGATAGGCCTCCGGACGGCGGGTGAGCGCGTCCGCGTAGTTGGTGAGCGTCGCGAACAGCGTGTACTCCTCCACCGCGCCGCCGCGCGCCGGCGCGATCACGACGGAGCAGCGGCCGGAGTGCACCCAGATCTCCTCGTTGCCGTCGTGATCGAGGTCCAGCAGCTGCACCGTGAGCCGCTGGTCGCGCCGCAGCGCCTGCTCCGCCGCGGCGAGGTTGCGCCACACCGCGGCCCGGAGGTGCGGCAGGTACAGTCCCCCGAACACGCCGTGCCAGTAGGCGTCGTTGCACTGCGCGCGGCCGATCGCGCGGCGCGCCAGCGCGAGGTCGTCCTTCCGGCCCCCGCGGCCCGGGGCCAGCGAGCGATGCAGCGCCGACAGCGCGAGCATCTTCTTGTGCATCCGGTTGGCTTCCGGGTAGCGCACCAGGAAGTTCCGCCACAGCGTGCCCCGCACCAGGCCGCCGTCCGGGCCCGCGATGCGGTGCTCCCCCAGCTCCCGCTCGAGGTGCTCGAGCCTCACCGCCGCCTCGGCCGGCAGCGCCCACCGCTCCATCTCCCGGTACGACGCCGAGGGAAGGTAGGCCAGGCCGCCGCTGGGCACCTCGGCCAGCGCCGCCGCGCTGGTGACGAGCTTCAGCTCCCCGCGGCCCGCCGCCGACAGCATCACCTCGAGGAACTCGTCGAGCCACCCACGCTCGTAGACCCAGCTCGCCGTCCCGGGCCAGCCGCCGAATTTCTCGCCGTCGTCCGCCAGCACCGCGAGCCGGTGGCCCGAGGACCGCAGCTGCTCCAGGTAACCCAGGATCTGCGCCGGCGGCTTGAACGGCACCAGGTAGCGGAGCCGCTCGTCGATCGGGAACAGCGCCAGCGGACTGCCGCCGCCGTCGGTCCAGAACGGGGCGTGCAGCTTCGCGCGAGGGAATCCGGCGACCAGGAAGTGCCGGTCGTCCACCAGCGCGTAGCGCACCCCTGCCGCCACCAGGTCGGCCGCGAGATCCGGCTCCCAGATGCGCTCGGTGAGCCACAGTCCCCCCGACTCGGCGTCGGGCCCGAACAGCCGGTGCACCGCCTCGCGCATCCAGCCGATCTGCTCGACCCGGTCCTCGCGCGGCAGCGACGCCAGGATCGGCTCGTCGTACCCGGAGAGCAGCAGCTCGAGCTTGCGGTCGGCCGCCAGACGCCCCACCAGGTCGAGGAACGCGCGGTCGTGCGCCTCCAGCCACTCGAGCAGCGGGCCCGAGACGTGGAGCGTGATGGGCGTGAACCCCCGGGCCGAGAGCCGCTCCAGCAGCGGGCGGTAGGCCTCCCGCACGTGCTGCTCGAAGACGTGATCGAAGTTCCCCACCGGCTGGTGGATGTGGACGCCGAAGACGAAGCGGAGCGGCTCCGTCACGCCGCGGCGCCGAAGCCGAGCCGGGCGGCGAGCGGGTCCAGGCCGCGAGCCTCCGCTCCCGGCAGGCCGTCGCGCACCCGTCCGAAGGCGGTCTGGACCTCGAAGGTGGGGTTGCGGCCGAGCAGGTCGAGCAGGTCGAGCAGGTCGAGCACCCTGGCGACGGCCGCCTCCGAGCGGTCGGCGGCGAGCGCCTCCACCTGCGCGAGCAGGCCGCGGTCGGCGACCTCGGGGAGTGTCGCGCGCCCCTCGCACAGCGCCGCCTGCTGCGCGGAGTCGAGCGCGCGCCGGGCGAGCGCCGCCATGAGGGCGCTCCGGACCGCGTCGCGCTCGCGCTCGGTGAGGTCTCCCATCGCCAGGCTCACCGCCTCGCCGCGCCCGCCGTCGGCGGGCGCCACGCGCACCGCGAAGCCGGTCTCCCGGCCGCCCGGCGTCTCGACCGCCACGCGGAAGGCGCTGGCGCGGCCCGTGAGCCGGTGGGTCACGCGCACCGCGTCGCCGGTCGTGCTCACGCCGTAGTCGTACAGCAGCCCGGCCGCCGCCGCCCTGCCGTCGGGCACGAACCGCGTCCGGGCCGCGAAGCTCCCGGCGACCCGCGTGACCGGCGCGATGCGCGGCCGCGCCCGCTCGAGGAAGATGCGCCGCCCGTCACCGACCGAAGGATCGTTGCTCACGGCGGCGGCGAGACGCTCGGCGAACCCCGTGGCGAGCGTTCCGGCCGCCGGCCCCGCCAGCTCCAGGGCGCAGGCGGCGTAGCGCAGGACCTGCAGCGGCTCGAGCCCGCCGATGTCGTCGAAGAACCACGCGCACGAGGTGAACATCGCCTGCGAGTGGTGCTCCATCTCCAGCAGCTCGCGCGCGCGCAGCGACTCCGCCGCCGCCAGGCCCCGGCTCGCCTGCGACGTCACCAGCTCGCCCACGGCGCCACCGCCCGCTGCCCGCGCGCTCCCGTACGCATCCCGGGCGGCCCATGCGTCCCGGAACAGCTCCGTTCCCTCCCGCTCGAACACCCGGTCCAGCTGTGCCGACAGCCATTCCACCGCCGAGCGCAGCGGGGCGCGCCACTTCTGGTGCCAGCCCCGCTCCGGGGCCACGCGGCAGCCGCAGTCCGAGCGCCAGCGCTCCACGCCGTGCGGGCAGCTCCACGCGCTCGGCGCCACCAGCTCGACCGTCTCCGTGGGTGGATGCTCCGCCAGGAAGGCGGCGTAGTTCGTGACGCGGGCGTCGGGCTTGCGCTCGAGCTCGTCCAGGAACCGGGCGAGCGCCATCTCGCCGAACCGGTGGTGGTGACCGAAGGTCTCGCCGTCCGCGGCCATCGACACCAGGGTCGCCGCGCCGCCCGCCGCCGCCCCGGTCGCCATCACGCGCGCCGCCCACGCGAAGGCGTCGTCGAGGAGCGGGCCGAACGCGAGGTCGTGCGAGAGCGGACCGTCGTAGATGAACAGCGCGATCTCGCGCCCGCCGCGGGTCCGGTACCGGCCGGGCAGGCCGCCCGCCGGGACGCGCTTCACCTGGTGGGGCGCCAGGATGGTGAACCGCACGCCCTCGGCGGCGACCACGTCGAGCGTTTCCTCGTCCACCGCCGTCTCCGGCAGCCACATCCCGTCCGGCTCGCGGCCGAACCGCCGCCGGAAATCCGCGAGGCCCCAGCGCACCTCGGTGACCTTGTCCCGGCGGCTGCTCAGGGGAAGGATGACGTGGTGGTAGGGGGCCGCGACGGAGTTGCCGAACCCCGTCCGCGCGGCGCTGCGCCGATCCGCGTCGAGCACCGCGCGGTAGGTGTCCCGCGCCTCGGTCTCGAGCCACTCGAGCAGCGTGGCGCCGAAGTCGAAGCTGATCCAGTCGAGCGTGTTGACGATGCGCGCGATGCGCCCGGCCGCGTCGGGGATCCGGGCGGCGGCCACGGCGCGGTAGCACTCCTGCTCGATGCGCCGGTTCCAGTCGTGGTGCGGGGCCGCGGTGGCCTCGGCCTCCACGTAGCCGAGCCACGGGTTCTCGCGCGGCGGCTGGTAGAAGTGGCCGTGCAGGACGATGGAGCGCGCCGGCATCAGGCCGCCGCGCCCACCCTGCTGCGCTCGACCACGCCCGCGACCTGAGCCAGCACGTCGGGGAACAGCGCGTCCCGCCGCTGCAGCTCCTCCGTGATGCGGCGCGCCTGCGCCGGGATCACGGCGCCGCGGACGATCTCCTCGAGCAGGCCCACCAGCAGCTCGGCGTCGGCGGCGTGGAGGCTGAACCGCTGCGCCCCGTAGTCGGCGACCGCCCCGGTGGTGATGATGAACTGCCAGTCGGAGGCCTGGGCGAGCAGCATCTCCCGCGCCGCCTGCGCGAGCACCGGCCGCGCGTCCGGCACGCCCAGCGCCGCCGGCGCCACGTTCCAGAACCGGTCCTCCAGCGGCCACAGGCGCTGCCAGGTCCAGGCCGTCTTCGGGTTGAGCCACATGCCGTCGTCGCCGCCGACGCCCCACGAACCGGCCGCGAGCTCGATAGCGCTCGCCGGCGGGTGGCGCTCGAGGTGCTCGGACGCCGTCGCGGCCCGAACCCCTCGGCCGTTGGTCAGGTTGCGGAACACCGCCGCCAGGAAGTCCACGCCTTCGAACCACCAGTGACCGAACAGCTCGGTGTCGAACGGCACCGCCACCACGCCGTCGCCTCCCCGGCCGCCCGACGCCGCGATGCTGCCGAGCAGGGACGCGAAGTGGGAGGCATGGAGAGCGGTCTGCGCGAGCGCCGCGGCCGGGTCGTACGGGCGCTTGGCCCCGAGGTCCGACTTGGGCGCGCTGACGCGCCACAGCTTGAGGCCACCGGGCCAGCGGATCTTGTGGAACTCCAGGTACCAGCCGTCGCCCGGATAGCCGAGATCGCGGTTCCACACCTGCATCGCCGAGCGCGGGTCGCGCACCAGCACGGCGGCGCGCCCGGATGCGCCGGCCCCGCCCACGAGGTAAGCGCGGTACGGCGTCCGCTGCGCGCCCACGCCGCGGACGCGCGCCGCGTCGCGCCGGCCGGCCCCGGCCGACTCCGACCCGGCCGGCACCTCGCCGTAGCCGCTCAGCGCGCTTCCCGCCTGCGCCAGGTGCGCGTCGGTGAAGAAGTAGCGGAAGCCCTCGGCCGCGAGGAACTCCTCGGTCCCGGCCCGCGAACCCGGCTTCGGCGCACCCGGGGGCGCCCACCAGCCGCGCGGCCGGTACGCGCACTCCGGCAGCCAGCACCCGGCGCTCGCCCGCCCGAACAAACGGTGGTGCTCGGCCGCCGCCACGGCGAGCTGCAGCCGGACCGACTCCTCGCGCCCGAGCAGCGACAGGTAACCGTGCGTCGCCGCGCAGGTCATCAGCTCCAGCCCGCCGGCCGCCTGCAGCCCGGCCAGCGCCGCCACGACGTTCCGCCCCTGCGCCTCGAACAGCGACCGCAGCCGCTCGATCCTCGCCTCCCAGAAATCCACCAGGGGCAGCAGCGCGCCGTCGCCGGTCCCGGGCAGCGTGCGCCGCGCGTCGCGGCAGGCCTCGAGGCGCTGGCGCACGAAGGCGTCGAACTCGGCCGGGAAATCGGGGTCCGCCAGCTGGCTCGCCAGGACCGGGGACAGGCCGACCGTGATCGGGCAGCGCACCCCGCGCGCCGCCAGCTCGCCGAGCTTCTCGATCAACGGCAGGTACGAGTCGAGCACCGCCTCGCACAGCCAGTCGCTGCCGTGCGGCCAGCGGCCGTGACGCAGCACCAGGGGCACGTGGCTGTGGAGCGCGAGCACGAAGTCCATCAGGCCGCTACCGTCCGGCGGGCGACGCGGCCAGGACGCGCCGGTAGACGGCCGCGTACTCGCTGGCGGAGGGCGTCCAGCTGAAGTCGCGCTCGATGGCGTGCTCGACCAGCCACGCCCAGCGCGACGGCGTGCGATAGGTGTCGATGGCCGCGCCCACCGCATCGGCGAGCGCGGCGGGCGAGTACGCGTCGAACAGGAAGCCGGTCTCCCGGTCCTCGATCGTGTCCGCGAGCCCGCCGACCCGGCGGGCCACCGGCAGCGCGCCGTAACGCTGCGCCGTCATCTGGGTGAGCCCGCACGGCTCGTACAGCGACGGAACGAGGAAGATGTCGCAGCCGGCCATGATCCGGCGCGCGTTCCGGTCGCTGAAGCCGAGCCGCACCGCGACCCGCTGGTGCGACCGGGCGGCGATGGCGGTCAGCGCCGCCTCGTAGCGCTGGTCGCCGCGGCCCGTGAACACGAACTGCGCCCCGTCGGCGAACAGCGGCGCGTTGTCGATCAGCAGGTCGAGCCCCTTCTGGGCCACCAGCCGCGCCGCCATCCCCACCAGCGGCACGTTGTAGCGCTGCGGGAGGCCGTAGGTCCGCTGCAGCGCCGCCTTGCAGCGCCGCTTGCCCGAGAGGTCGTCGGGCGAGAAGTTGGCCGTGAGGTTCGGGTCCTTGGCGGGGTCCCAGCTCTCGACGTCGATCCCGTTCACGATCCCGACCAGCCGGTCTCCGAGCGCCGCGAACGCCTCCTGCAGGCCGAAGCCGCCCTCGGGCGTCACCAGCTCCCGCGCGTGCGTCGGGCTGACGGTCGTGACGAAGTCGGCGAACGCCATCCCGCCCTTGAGGTAGTTGACCCGGCCGTACCACTCCATCAGCCGCCAGTCGTACAGCCACGCCGGCAGCCCGACGACGTGCAACAGGTCCTCGGGGAACCAGCCCTGGAAGGCGGCGTTGTGGACCGTGAGCACCGTCCGGGCGCGGTCGTAGAACGGATGGCCGGCGAACCGGGTCCGCAGGTAGACCGGCACCAGCGCCGCGTGCCAGTCGTGCGCGTGCACGACCACCGGCGCATTGGCGAGGCGGGGAAGCACGGCGAGCGCGGCCTGCGCGAAGAAGGCCCAGCGGAGACCGTTGTCGGGGTAGTCCCGGCCGCCCGAGCCGTAGGGGCCCGGCCGGTTGAAGTACCCGTCGTGCTCGATGAAGAAGACGCGCGGCGCCCGCGGGGCGGCGGCCACCCGCCACAGCCGCGCCCACTCGACGCGCGGACCGACCTCCACCGGGAACGGACGCCCGACCGCGATCAGCTCCCGGCCGGCCCTCCGCACCGAGCGGTGCAGCGGCAGCACGACCGCGGTCGGCACGCCGGCCGCCGCCTGCAGTCCCGCCAGGCCGGCTACCGCGTCGGCGAGGCCACCGGTGTGGGCGTACGGCGTGTACTCCGCCACCACGTGGACCACGCCGACCGGTTCGTCGGCGCTCGGGCCCAGCACGAGTGGCGGCGGGGCCGGCGCGCGCCACCGAGCCGGGACGCCGGCGCCGAGCGACGGCCCCGGCGCCGAGCCGTCAGGCGGTCGGGGGATCGTCACCGGCCGCGACCTCGGAGCGCAGCGCCGGAGCGTAGTACGACTTCACGTACTGCTGCACCATTCGCCGCGCCGTGTAGCGCTCGCCCACCGTCCGCAGCGCGTGCTTCATCTTGTCGGCCCAGCCCCGCGGCACACCGTGCGCGTCGCGGTCGTAGAACAGCGGCACCACCTCGTTCTCGAGCAGGCTGTACAGCTGCTCGGCGTCCCAGACGTCGCCCTCCTGACCCTCCGGGGCCGGCTTGATCGCCCAGCCGTTCAGCCCGTCGTAGGCTTCGAACCACCATCCGTCCAGCGTGCTGAGCTGCGGCACCGCGTTGAGGGCGGCCTTCATGCCGCTGGTGCCGCACGCCTCGAGCGGCGGGCGCGGGAGGTTGAGCCACAGGTCGACGCCCTGGACCATCCGGTGCGCCAGGTGCAGCTCGTAGTCCTCCAGGAACGCCACCCGGCCCTCCAGCCGCGGGTCGCGCGAGAACTGGTAGACCTCCTGCAGCATCTTCTTGCCGTCCTCGTCCGCCGGATGCGCCTTGCCCGTGAACACGATCTGCACCGGGCGCCACGGATTGATGAGGATCTTCCGCAGCCGCTCGATGTCCCGGAAGATGAGCGTGGACCGCTTGTAGGAGGCGAACCGCCGCCCGAACCCGATCGTCAGGGCGTCGGGGTCCAGCAGCGTGCCCGCGCCGACGACGTGCGCCGCCTCCTTCCACTCGTCCGACCAGCGGCGCCGAGCCTGCTCGCGGATGAAGGCCATGAGAATGCCCTTCAGCTCGCAGTGCACGAACCACAGCACCTGGTCGTCGATGGTCAGCACCTGCGCCCACAGGGACGGATCGTCGAGGCGGTTGCCCCAGTCGGCGCCGAGATGGTTGTCCATCAGGGCCATCATCCGGTGCGACATCCAGGTCGCGAGATGCACGCCGTTGGTGACGTAGCCGATCGGCACCTGGCTCGCCTTGTGGCCCGGCCACAGGTCGTGCCAGATGCGCCGCGACTCCTCGCCATGGCGCTTGGCCACGCCGTTGACCCGGCCGCACAGCCGCTCCGCCAGCACGGCCATGTGGAACTGCCCATGGTCGCGCTTGGGGTGGTAACCGAGATGCAGGAACTCGTCGCGGGTGATGCCGTAGTCGTCCCACACCGGCCCCGTGCACCGCTCGATCAGGTCCGTCGAGAACACGTCGTGGCCGGCCGGCACCGGCGTGTGGGTCGTGAACAGCGAGGTCGCCCGCACCTGCCGGACGGCGTCCGCCAACGACGTGCCCTTCCCGAGAAGCTCGCGCATTCGCTCGACCAGCATGAACGCGGCGTGTCCCTCGTTCGCGTGCCACACGCCGGGGTCCGCGCCCACCGCGCGCAGCACGCGCACGCCCGCGATCCCGAGCGCCCACTCCTGCTTGAGGCGCTGCTCGGGGCCGCCCGCGTACAGCCGGCCCGCGAGCCCGCGGTCGGCCGGGTCGTTCTCCTCGAGGTCGGTGTCCATCAGGTACACCGACACGCGGCCCACCTTCATCCGCCATGCGCCGACGTGCACCGGGCGTCCGAAGGCGCGGACCACCGCGAGCCACGGCTCGCCGTTCGGGCCGGACAGCGGCTCCAGAGGCCCCATGCGCGGGTCGAACCGCTCGTCGGTGTCCTCCTGCCAGCCGTCCAGGCGGATGCGCTGGTTGAAGTAGCCCTGGGTGTAGAGCAGCCCCACCGCCACGAGCGGCACGCCCAGGTCCGAGGCGGCCTTGCAGTGATCGCCGGCCAGCACGCCCAGGCCGCCGGAGTAGATCGGGACCGAGTTGTGGAGCCCGAACTCCGCGCAGAAGTACGCCACCGGGCGGCCCTGCAGGTCCGGATACGTCTGGGCGTACCAGGTGCCGACGTTGTTCTCGTTCGACCGGTAGTCGCTCACCACCCGGTCGTAGACCTGGAGGAACTTGATGTCGCGCGCGCACGCCGCGAGCCGGCCCGGATCCACCCGCCGCAGCTGCTCGAGGGGGTTGTGGCGCGTCAGGTGCCACAGCGGCCGGTCGAGCAGGCGGAACAGGGCGCGGGCGTCCCGGCTCCAGCTCCACGACACGTTGCTGGCGATGTCGTTGAGCGCGTCGATGCGCTCCGGCAGGTAGGGCGGGATGATGGCTGACCGTCTCATAGACCTTAGCAAATAATCGTGGCGGCCCGATCTCGCCAGCGCCGCGGTCGCGCGATCGTCCGGCGGGCGCTTCGCATCTCCTTGACGGACAACGGAATCCCGACTACGGAGGCCGGAGAGCCGGCCGGCCGTGACCGTCCCGCGGCTACGCGCCGGACCGCAGCTCCCTCAGCGCGCCGCTCACGTAGCGTCGCACCATCTTCTTGCGCCAGGCGTAGGCCAGGTCCGTGTTGTCGAGCGGCGTGGCGTGCCCGGCCGCCGAGTCGGCCAGCGCCTCGATCTCGTCGTCGGTGAGCGAGCCCCCGACCAGCGCCGACGTTTCCGGCACGACGACCGGCCGCGAGGCGACAGCCCCGAGCACGAGCCGCGCCTCCTCGACCCGCCCCGCGCCGCCGAAACGCACCGCGGCCGCCACCGACAGCACCGGGAAGTCGAACGAGCCGCGCCGCCGCAGCTTCCAGTACGTGCTGCGCCGGTCCGCCTCCGGCGGAGCCAGATGGACGGCGGTGAGTATCTCGTCGGGCCGCCGGGTCAGGTACGCCATCCCGTCGTCCGCGTACAGCTCCTCGAGCGGCAGCTCGCGCTCCCCGTCGGCCGACACCAGCGTGACGCGCGCGCCCAGGGCGATCAGGGCGGGCGCGGTATCCGTCGACGACACCGCCCAGCAGCGCGGACTCGAGGTCGCGACCCAGCAGATCGCGTCGCCGGTGGGCGAGGTACAGGCGAGGCCGCCCGTGGCCCCGGGCGCCTTCATGCAGAAGCTGATCGCCTCACGCCATTCGTGCGACTGGTTGTAGTAGGTGCAGCGCGTGTCGAGGCAGAGATTGCCGCCCAGCGTGCCCATGTTGCGGATCTGCGGCGTCGCGACCGCGCCGGCCGCCCCGGCCAGCGCCGCGTAGTGCCGCCTCACCTTGGGGTCGGCCGCGATCTCCGAGAGGCGCCGCGCGCTGCCCAGCACCAGGCCGCTCCCGTTGCGTACCCGGCGCAGGTCGCGCAGGTGCCGGATCGCGACCAGCAGGGTGGGCGCCATCTGGCGCCGCTTCAGGTTGGGCACCAGATCGGTGCCGCCCGCGAGGAGCATCGCGTCGCTGCCGCCGTCCCGCAGCGCCCGCGCCGCGTCCTTCACCGACCGCGCCGCGTGGTACCGGAAATCGGGCGCTCGCATCATACCTTCACGCCCGCAGTACCGGAGTGAGCGGTGGGAAGCACGTCGCGCGACTGCGCCTTCTCGTTCACGGCCTTCCCGTCGCCTCCCTCCCACGGCGGCGGAACGACCAGCGCCTCGGGCCACGGCACCGCAGGGAACGCGGCCGGCCCGACGCGCGGCTTCCTCCCCTTCGCCTTCTCCTCGAGCCCCTTCAGCACGAGGTCGGGCGTGATCGGCACCTCGTCCACGCGCACGCCCACGGCGTCGAAGATCGCGTTCGCCACCGCCGGCGCGACGGGCAGCAGCGGCCCCTGGCCTACCTCCTTGGCGCCGAACGGGCCGCCGGGATCGGGCTCTTCCACGAAGTAGGTCACGACCTCGGGCATCTCGAGCGAGGTCGGGCTCTTGTACTCGAGGATGGAGGGGATCCGGTGGACCAGCGCGCTCGAGAGGCGCGGCGGCAGCCGGCGGAAGGCCTGCTCCTCCATCAGCGTCTCGCCCAGACCCATGTACACGCCGCCCTCGACCTGGCCGCGCGCCAGAACCGGGTTGAGCACGCGCCCGATGTCGTGCGCGACCCAGACCTTCGGCACGCGGATCCAGCCGGTGGTCGCGTCGACCTCCACCTCCACGACCGCGGCCGTGTACGAGTACGCGGACGACGGGCCGACCCCGCCGCCGCGGTACCGCGCGGCGCTCCGGGGCGGCCGGTACGACCCCGTCGTGCCCAGGGTGCCGTGCGCGACCTCGGCCGCCACCACCGCCTCCTGGAAGGTCATCGCCGCCGCGGGGTTCTCCACGTCGAACACGCGCCGCTCGGCGAACGCCAGCCGCTCCGCCGGCACGCCGAGCCGTGTCGCGGCCGCGGCCGCGAGCATCGCCCGGGCGCGCTCCGCCGCCTGGATCGCGGCGTTGCCCATCATCAGGGTCACCCGGCTCGAGTACGAGCCCAGGTCCACGGGCGTCACGTCGGTGTCCCCGGTGACCAGCCGGACGTCCCCGGCCTCGAGCCCGAGGACTTCGGCGACGATCGCCGCGAGCACGTCGTCGGAGCCCTGACCGATCTCGGTCGCCCCGCAGAAGGCGGTGACGCGGCCCGAGCGGTCGAACTGGAGCTGCACGCCCGAGTGCGGCATCTCGTTCCAGTAGATCGGGAGGCCTGCCCCGCACAGGTACGACGAGCAGGCCAGGCCGAGGCCGTGGCCGGACGGCAGACGGCCCCGCCGCTCCCGCCACCCCGATCCCTCGACCACGCGCTCGATGCAGGCCTTGAGGCCGATGGTCCCGATCCTGAGCCAGTTGGCCGTGAGCGCGCCCGGCGACTCGATCTGCTGCAGCCTCAGGTCCGCCGGGTCCCTGCCCAGGCCCACGGCGATCTTGTCGAGCTGGACTTCCTGGGCGAATCGCGGCTGCGGCGTCCCGTGCCCGCGCTTGGGCCCGCACGGCGGCTTGTTGGTGAATGCGCGGCAGGCCCGGAAGCGGTAGCGCGGGACGTGATACGTCACGGTCTGGAGCTGGCCCGTGTAGAGCGTCGAGGCGGCGCCGTAGCTGCCGTACGCCCCGCCGTCGAGCAGCGTCTCGAGGTCCATCGCCACGATCGTGCCGTCGCGCTTGACCCCGGTCTTGAGGCGCATCAGCACCGGGTGCCGCCCGCGGTGCGCGTAGAACACCTCCTCGCGCGTGAGCGTGATCTTGACCGGCCGCCCGGTCACCAGGGCGGCCTTGGCGACCACGATCTCGTGGTTGAACGGGTCGCTTTTGCCGCCGAATCCCCCGCCGTTGGGGGTGGCGACCACGCGGATCCGGTGAGCCGGCACGTCGAGCGCGCGCGCCAGCTCGCGGTGCACGTAGTGCGGCGTCTGGGTCGAGGACCACAGCGTGAGCCGCCCGTCGGGGTCGAGCGCCGCGACCGAGGCGTGCTGCTCCAGCGGCAGGTGGGTATTGCCCTCGTAGAAGAACACGTCCTCGAACACGCGGTCGGCGTTCGCGAGCGCCGACTCCACGTCGCCGAAGGCGAAATGCGCGAGCCGGTGGACGTTCGGGCCTTCGCCGTAGTCGTGGATCCTCGGCTCGGGGCGCCGCAGCGCCTCTTCGGGCGAGGCGACCGTCGCCAGCGGCTCGTAGCTCACGCGGATCAGCGCCGCCGCCTCCGCGGCCTCGCGCTCGCTGGCGGCGACGACCGCGGCGACCGGGTCCCCGACGTAGCGCACCTTGCCCCGGGCCAGCGGGTACTCGTCCTGGCTCACCGGCATGATGCCGTACGCGACCGTGAAGTCGTCACCGGTCAGGACCAGCGCGACGCCGGCCGCCGCCCGAGCGGCGCCGGCGTCCAGCTGCCGCACCAGCGCGTGCGGGTGGGGCGAGCGGAGCAGCTTGCAGAAGAGCATCCGCGGCAGCGCGAGGTCGTCGGCGAAGCGGGCCTGGCCGGTGACCTTGGCGCGCGCGTCCACCCGCCGCCGCGACTGGCCGATGACCTTCACGAGACCTCGCGGCCGGCGGCGGCTGGCGCGGTCGTCTCCGCGCCGGCGCGCGCCGCCTCCTCGACGGCCTCGAAGATCTGGAGGTAGCCGGTGCACCGGCACAGGTTGCCGGACAGGGCCTCGGCGATCTCCTGCCGGGAAGGCCGCGGGTTGCGGTCGAGCAGCGCCTGCGCGGTCACCAGGATGCCCGGCGTGCAGTAGCCGCACTGGGCGGCCCCCAGGTCGGCGAACGCCGCCTGCAGTCGCGACAGCTCGGGTCCCCGCGCCAGGCCCTCCACCGTGGTGATCGAAGCGCCGTCGCAGTCGAGGGCCAGGAGCAGGCACGACAGCACCGGCTCGCCGTTCACCTGCACCGCGCAGGCTCCGCACTCGCCCAGCTCGCAGCCGTGCTTCGTCCCGGTCAGGCCCAGATCCTCGCGCAGGACCTCGAGCAGGGTCTTGTACCCCGCCGCCAGCAGCTCGCGGCGCTCGCCGTTCACCTTGAGCGCGATGCGTGCGAGGCGCTCGTCCGATCCCGACTTCATGCGCACAGCCCCCTGACCAGGTAGGTCGCGAACGCGTCCGCCACCGCCGCCGGCGGCTGCGCGCCGTCGGGCCGGTACCAGCGCGCGGTCCAGTTCAACGCCCCGAGGACCGCGCGCGTCACGAGCGTCGGATCGCACGGCGCGAAGGTCCGCATCCGAACGCCCTCCGCGACGATCCGGCGCACCGCCGCCTCGTAGCGGTCCCGTTTCGCCACGATCCGCTCCCGCAGCCGCGGCGGCAGGGCCTCCACCTCGGTGTGCGCGGCCGCGCCGTCCAGCTCGTCCAGCATGCACGCCACGTGAGCTCGGATCACCAGCGCCAGCCGCTCGGCCGCGCCGGCCCCGGCCCGACCGACCGCGTGGCAGGTGGCCAGCATCCGGTCCAGCGAGTGATCCTGGCAGAAGAACAGCAGCTCGTCCTTGCTGCCGAAGTAGTAGTACAGGTTGCCGGGCGAAAGGTCGGCCTCGGCGGCGATGTCGCGCATGCCCGTCGCCGCGAAGCCGCGGCGCCGGAACACCCGGGCGGCCGCGCGCAGGATGGTCTGCCGCATGGCCAGCGCCCGGCGGCCGCGGCGGGTGGCGGCGGTCCCGGCCCCCGGCCGGACCCGGGTGCGACTTGAACGACGGTTCGACTTTCGAACCATGGTTCAAACCTGCGGGCCGGCGGTGCGGCCGTCAAGCCGGGGCGCAACGAAGGCCCGGCCGCAGGGGCCGGGCCTTCGCGCCTGCGCCGGACGAGCGGGCGACCTAGGCGGCCGACGCCTTCAGCGCCTCGATCTCGGCCACCGCCTTCTTCAGGGCGTCGAGGATCTTCTGCACCTTGGGATCCCCGGGCCCCGCGTGCCACGCCTCGCCGTAGGCCAGCCGCGCCAGCCTGGCGAACACTTCGCTCAGCTCGCCCATCGACCCTCCCGCGAAGCCCCGCACCGCGTCACGCACCCGGCCGAGAATGTCGTCGAGCACGTCCTTGTGCTCCTCCAGGAACGCCTCGCCCTCCGGGGTGATGTGGTAGACCTTCTTCCCTTCCGTCTCCACGGCCCGCACGAATCCCTGATCCTCCAGCAGCTGGAGCGTCGGGTAGATCGTGCCAGCCGACGGCGAGTACCAGCCGCCCATCTTCTCCTCGAGCGCCTTGATCACCTCGTAGCCGTGCCGCGGCTTCTCCTTGAGCAGCCGCAGGATCACGTACTTGACCTCGCCCGATTCGAACACCTGCTGGCGCATCCGGCGCCGCGGGCCGCGCATGCCCTCAGGCCCGCAGAACGCCCAGAACCTCGGCCCGAACCCGCCGGTGAAGAACCGCCCGAACGGCCACTCCTCGTTGTCGTGACTCATCTTAGCCCCCATGCAGTTAGATACATCGTACGCTATATCGTACGTCATAGCGCACGATATGTCAAGGCCAAGCTGGTTGTCAGACGGCAAGTTGCCAGGGGAGAGCGCGGGCTCCGCAACGGATGAGCGGCCGGCCACCGAAAGAGAGGGGCCGCCTGACTGGCGGCCCCCCGAGCTGCCCCGGCCGGGTTGGCTCAGCCGATGGCCAACGGCCACGGCCAGCCCGTGTTCGCGATGATGTAGAGCATCGCGCCCGCCAGGGTGATGTTCTTCCAGAACTGCGCCTTCTGGCCGCCGCGCTGCATCGGGTCGGTCACGCGCCAGAAGGCGTGCATCCAGAAGGCGACGACGACGAGGAAGACGAACAGCAGGCCGGCGCCGATCCTCGGGTGGAACCCGAGCAGCAGGCTGAGCCCGCCGCCGAGCAGCATGAAGCCGGTGACCACCACCGCTACCTCGGGCAGCGGGACCCCGGCGCCCTTGGCGTACGCGCCCATCGGCTTGACCTGGGTGAAGTGCCCGTAGGCGGATTGGAGGAACATGTAGCTGAGCATGACGCGGGCGAGGAGCTGCACAACGTCCTGGTAGGGCACGGCATGCCTCCCTGCGAAGGTAGGTTCACCATCGGCGCCGCCGGCGCCGGTGTCAATGGCCGCGACCGTCCGGCGTCGCCGGCCCGCCTTCCAGAAACGCGCGCATCTCCGCGACGACCGTATCGCGGTTGGAGAAGAACACGTAGTGGTTCGCGCCGGGCAGCAGCACGACCCGCGCCCGCGGCACGCCTCGCTCGAAGCGCGCCCGTTCCCGCTCGCCGTACGCCTGCAGCTTGCGGACCCAGACGCGGCCTGCCATCCGCGTCGAGTCGTTCAGCTGGCCCCAGTAGCGCAGCATCGCCGGCGCCGAATCCGGCACCGCGCAGAACGCGAGGGCCGGCGCGCGCACCGCGGCGTAGTCCGGATGCCCGGTGCCCCTCAGCACCGCGGCGTCGATCGAGTCCGGCGTCACGTTGCGGAGCAGCCGGCCGTCCGCGCCGAAGACCTCGACGGCGCGGATCTGCGATTCGGGGATCAGCATGCCCCACGTGGCCAGCGTGTAGGCCTGGAACGCGGCCGGAGACGCGGAGTCCGCGGACGTGGGCGCGGGCGGCGACGGGAACCCCGCCAGCAACGTGTCGAGCCCCGAGTGATCGTACGAAGCGTCGAAGTACACGAGCTTGGCGACCCGGGCCGGGTAGGCGCCGGCGAACGCGGTCAGCTCGTCGCCGGCGATGGAGTGCCCGACCAGGCTCACGATGGCGAGGTGCAGGCTGTCCAGCACGGCACGGAGATCCGCCACGCGGGTGGCGATGTCGTATCCCGCCGCCGGCTGGCTCGACGCGCCGTAGCCCCGGCGCGTGACGCCGAGGACGTGGAAGCGGTCGATGAAGGTCGGCGCGAACGCGTCGAAGCCGTGCGCGACGTCCTGCAGCCCCGAGAGAAAGACCAGGGCCGGGCCGTTGCCGCCCCAGTCCACCACCTCCAGGCGCACGCCCGGCGCGACGGACACGAACGACACCCGGTGCGGCGTGGGATCGGACCAGGCCGCCCGCCCGGAGCGCGGCGCGCGGCCGCACGCGACGAGGGCGACCCCCGCGCCGAGTGCGGCGATCCCGAGCTGAATCGACTTGAGCATGGCGGTCTCCGGGCGTCGGGTGAGCCTGCGGTCACACGATCGGCCGACATATGCGCGGCGGCGCCCGCCAACACAACGGCGCCCGCGTTGGTCGCGGGCGCCGTCTCTCATGGACGTCGGCAGCGCGGACTCAGGTCTCCGCCTTCGGGAGGGCGGGCCGCGGCGGGACCGGAGCGAAGGGGAGCCGCATCATCTGCGGCAGGTCCTTGAGCTCCTGCGGGTCGGGCATGAACGGCATCGCCGGGCCGAAGTCGAAGTCGAACGAATTCGGAGTGACCGTCCACGACCGCCGGCGCCGCTCCGGCATCCTCCCGCTCACCGTGATGTGCCGCTTCATCCGCATCACGTCGAAGCTCACGGTCTCGTTCGGCTCGTACGTGCCGAGGATCCGCAGCGCATGCGCGGGACTGAGCGGCTTCCGGCCGCCGATGGCGAGGATCACGTCGCCGCTCTTGAGCCCGAGCGTGGAGTCGTCACCGACGTTGGCCACCAGCAGCCCCTCGGACGTGCCGAAGTACTCGCCGAGACCGGGGTTCACCTTCACCAGCTCCATGTCGGCGAACGGGCCGCCGTCGAGCATGAAGGTCATCGGACCCGCGGGGAGGGGGTGGTCCTTCATGATCCCCATGCGGGGCTCGACCCGGAACGACCGCATCGCCTCGTCCATCCCCGACTCGCCCGCGACGACGGTGAGATTCACGGTCTGGGTGCCGCGCCGGAGCTCGAGGCGGACCGAATCGCCCGGATCGAGCCGAGACGCGAGCTCGATGAGCCGCGTGCCGGGGCGGGACGGCCCCTCCTCCTCGCCGTTCTCGTCACCCGAGGCGCGGTGCGCCAGCGCCGTGCCGTTGAAGCGCACGACCAGGTCCCCGACCCTGACGCCGGCCTTCGCGGCGCCGCTGTTCGGCGTCAGGCCCGCCACCCGGGCGCCGATGGAATCGCGCGCCGGGTCCGCGGTCAGATCCACCAGGATCCCGAGGCGGCCCCGCTGGAACGACTCCACGCCCGCGCCCCGGGGACCGAAGGAGTACGAGAAGCCGCGCTCCCCGGCCCGGACCGTGTCGCGCTCACGGGGCACCTCCTGCGCCGCCGCGGGGACGGCCACCGCCGCCAGGACCACCAGTGACAAGAACCGCCGCATACCGTCCACTCCCTTCGAATTAGAGTCCTGCCACGCTGGCGCGGGTCTCGTGCACGTCCACCAGCGCCGAGAGGAGCCCCGCCCGCTGCTTCCACAGTCCCGCCACCCGATCCGGAGCGCCGCGCCAGTTGGCCGTGTCGTTCAGCGCCGCGTCGACCTGCGCCAGCTGATCCTCGAGGTCCGCCACCACGCTCGCGGCCTGGCCGCTCAGCGCCCGCCGGTCGGGATGCAGCGATTCGAACATCTGCTCCATCGCCGCCGACTCGGCCATCGCCTGCTGCAGCGCCACGTCCTCCGGCGCCGGGCTGGCGTGGCGATGCAGGACCGCGAAGCCGATCACCACCGCCGCGGCTACCGCCGCCACGCCGGACCAGGTCGAGAACCGCCGACGGCGCCGCTCCCGGCGCGCCGCCTCCAGCACCACCGGCCACGCCTCGCGCGGCGGCGCGAACGCCGGGAGGGCCCGGAGCCCCGCGCGCACCTGCTCGAGCCGCTGCAGCTCCGCGGCGCAGGCGCGGCACGTCGCGACGTGCTCGCGCGCCCAGCCGCTGCCCTCGCCGTCCCGCACCGCGAGCAGCTCGTCGACCGTGCCGTGCCGTGTGGCGCTCATTGCTCCGCTCCTGCGCCGAGCCACCGGCGCAGCCGCTCGTGCGCGCGGGCCAGCTGGGACTTCGAGAAGCTCGTGGTCATCCCCATCAGCTCGGCGATCTCCTCGTGCGTGTACCCCTCGACGTCGTGCAGCCACACCACCGCCCGCGACCGCTCGGGGAGCCGCGCCAGGGCCGCCTCCAGATCCATCTGCAACGGCACGTCCTCGGCCTGGCGCGCGACATCGTCCTCCAGCGGCTCCCACGCCCGCAGCTTCTCGCGGCGGTACCGCATCAGCGCCTTGCTCGCCGCGATGGTGCGGATCCAGCCCCACAGGCTGCCCTCACCCCGCCACTGCTTCAACGACCGGCAGACCTCGAGGAACGTCTCCTGCAGCACGTCCTCGGCGTCGTCGGCGCCCCGCGTGAGCCGCCGCGCGAGCGTGTACACGGGCCGCTCGTAGGCGCGATACAACTGCTCCAGGGCCGCGAAGTCTCCGGCCCGGGCCCGTGCCACGAGGCTTCTGGCCTCGGCGAGCGGGAGCGTGTCCGCCATCACGGCCACACTGGGGGGATGTTCGACAGGGTCAGAAGGTCGCACACGATTGCGAGAAGTGAGTCGTGAGAGGTGAGACGTTCGAGTGAGACGTGAGGGGCGAAAGGCGTGAGAGGGTGGCGCCGCCCATCTCGCCGTCACCCAACTCTTTTCACACCACGAAGTTGACGAGTCGGTCCGGCACGAAGACCACCTTCCGCGGTGCGGTGCCCGAGGTGAACTTGAGCACCGCCGGGTCGGCCAGCGCTGCCTTCACGACCAGGTCCTCGCTCGCGCCGCGTGACAGCTGAAGCCGGCTCCGCACCCTGCCGTTGACCTGCACCACCAGCTCGACCTGCTCCGCCACCGCGAGCGTCGCGTCGAAGCTCGGCCACGACTGGTCCATCACCGACCCCGACCCGCCGAGCCGGTCCCAGCACTCCTCGGCGAAGTGCGGAGCGTAGGGCGCGAGCAGGATCGCGAGCGGCGCCAGGAGTTCCTTGCCGGCCCCGCCGTCCCGGAGCGCGTTGACGTACTCCATCATCGCCGCGATCGCGGTGTTGTAGGACAGCGACTCGGTGTCCTCCGTCACGCGCAGGATCGTCCGGTGCATCACGCGGACGAGGTCGGGCGAGGCCTCCTCCCTCGCCGTCTGCGCAACTGCGTCCTGGACCAACGTCCACACCTTGTCCAGGAAGCGCCGGATGCCGTTGATGCCGGCGTCGCGGAAGTCGCCGCCCTCCTGGTACGGGCCGAGGAACATGAGGTACATCCGGAAGGTGTCGGCGCCCCACCGGTCGATGTACGCGTCCGGGTTCACGACGTTGCCGCGGGACTTCGACATCTTGGCGCCGTCCTTGATGATCGTGCCGTGCGCCCGGAAGCGCCGGAACGGCTCCTCGAACGGCACCAGGCCGAGATCGTGCAGCGCCATCGTGATGAACCGCGCGTACATCAGGTGCAGCACCGCGTGCTCGTTGCCCCCGATGTAGGACGCGACGGGCAGCCACTTGCGCGTGAGCCCGGCGTCGAACGCGAGGTCGTCCCGGTCGGCGGACGGATAGCGCAGGAAGTACCAGGCCGAGTCGAGGAAGGTGTCCGACACGTCGGTCTCGCGCCGTGCCGTCCCGCCGCACTTGGGGCACGGCACGCGGTACCACGCCTCCAGCCGGGCCAGCGGCGAGACGCCCGAGTCGTCGGGGCGGAAGTCCTCGAGCGCCGGAAGGACCACCGGGAGGTCCTCCTCCGGCACCGGCACGGTTCCGCACCTGTCGCAATAGATGATCGGGATCGGCGGGCCCCAGTAGCGCTGCCGCGAGATGCACCAGTCGTGGAGCCGGTAGTTCACCACGGCTTTGCCGAGGCCCCTGGCTTCCAGGGCCTGCGTGATGGCGCGCCCCGCCTCGCTCCACGGCAGGCCGTCGTAGCCGGGGCTGTTGACCAGCCGGCCGTCGGGAACATCGGGCTCCGCCGCGGCGAGCGGCGTCGACGCGTCCTGACCGGGCGCCGCGACCACCCGGACGCACGGCAGGCCCATCGCCGCGGCGAACTCGAAGTCGCGCTCGTCGTGGCCCGGCACCGCCATGATCGCGCCGGTGCCGTACTCCATCAGGACGTAGTCGGCGATCCAGATCGGCACCGCGGCGCCGGTGGCCGGGTTGCGGGCGTACGAGCCCGTGAAGACGCCGGTCTTGGTCTTCTCGCCTACCTTGCGCGAGACCAGGTCCATGGCGGCGACCTTGCGGCGGTAGGCCTGCACGTCGGCGCGCTGCTCCGCCGTGGTGAGGTCGGCCACCATCGGGTGCTCGGGCGCCAGGACGAGATAGGTCGCCCCGAAGACGGTGTCGGCCCGCGTGGTGAACACCGTGATGCGGCGGCCTCCGGGCGTCTCGAAGACCAGCTCCGCGCCCTCGGAGCGTCCGATCCAGTTCGCCTGGATCGTGCGCGTCGAGTGCGACCAGTCCGCCGTCTCGAGGTGCTCGAGCAGCCGCTGCGCGTACCCGCTGATGGTGAAGAACCACTGGTCCAGCATCCGCTGCTCGACCCGCACGTCCGGGTGCCGCTCGCAGTAGCCGCCGATCACCTGCTCGTTGGCGAGCACGGTCTTGCAGGCCGGACACCAGTTGACGGCGGCGCGGCGCCTCACGGCCAGTCCGGCGCGGAACAGCTGCAGGAAGATCCACTGCGTCCACCGGTAGTACCGGGGATCCGTGGTCTGCACCTCGTAGCGCCAGTCCGCCATCAGGCCGATGCGCTTCAGCTGGCCGCGGAACCGCTCGATGTTGCGCGGAATCAGCTCCGCCGGGTGGGTGCCGACCTTGAGCGCGAAGTTCTCCGAGTGGATCCCGAACGCGTCGAAGCCCAGCGGCTCGAACACGTCGCTCCCGGCCAGCCGCTGGTAGCGGCCGTGGATGTCGGCGCCGACGAAGGCGAACACGTTCCCGACGTGCAGCCCCTCCGCCGAGGGGTACGGGAACATCATGAGGTTGAAATACGGCCGCGAGGCGCCGAAGAGGTCGGCGTGGTTGGTGCCACGCTCCTCCCACCGCCGCTGCCATTTCGGTTCGACGCTCTGTGGATCGTACGCGGCCGGGTCGGAATTCGGCATAGCGTTGTAAGATAGCGGCTTGCGGCGGTCCCGAGCCATCCCTACCTTAGCGCCGGCGTTCATGTCCGAGAGCCCCGTTCCAGCCCCGCGCCTTCGCGCGCGCAGCCTCCAGCGCACCATTGTTTCGGCGGGCGTCCTCACCGCCATGGTCGTGCTGACGATCGTCTCGCTGCTGGCGTGGCGCGCGGCGCGCACCTACCTGGCGCGCGACGCCGACGCCCGCCTTTCCGACATCGCCCAGCGGGCCGCTGCGCTGGTCGGACTGTACCTGCGCGAGCGACGCGCCGAGCTCGACCTCGTGGCGGGCAGCCCCGCGGTGGTCACGGCGGCACAGGCGGCGGAGGCCGAGGCGCTGCAGCGCGGCCTCCCGGGCCGGACGCCCGAGGAGCTCGAGCGCGCCTTCGCCGCCACGCGCTCGCTGGGCGCCAGCTCCGTCGTCGCGTCGTACCTGCGCTCGCTGGAAGTCCGCTCCGACTTCACCGACCTGCTGCTGACCGAGTCCCACGGCTTCACGGTCGCCGCGTCGCGGCCCCAGCCCCGGTTCGGCAACGCGGGGCAGGACTGGTGGCAGCGGGCGTTCCGCGGCGGCGCGTACCAGGGCGTCCCCGGCCTCGACGAGCGCATGCACACCGTGGCGCTGCGCATGGCGGCCGCCGTGCCGCCCCAGGGGGGCCGCCGGGTCGGCGTGCTCGGCGCCGCCTTCGGGCTCGGCACGCTCGCCCGGCTGGTGGCCTCGACCGACGCGCGGCTCAGCGCCCGGGTCGAGGTCGTCGACCGCGCGGGCCGGCTCGTCATCGGCCGCGATTCCTCCGAGCTGCTCCGCCCGCTGCCGGAGGTCGAGTCACTCCAGCTCGCGGACACGGTGACCTACGCGACGCTCCAGGCGCCGGGCCGGGAGAGCGAGCGCGTCGCCACCGCCCGCGCCTGGCCGGTGGAGTGGTGGGTGGTGGTGCGGCAACCCGTTTCGGTGGCCTATCAGTCGGTGGACGACCTCGGGCGGCTGCTGCTGGTGGCGGCGCTGCTCCTCCTGCTGGTGGGCGTCGCGGCGCTGGCGTCGGGCTCCTCGTGGCTCAACCGGCGGGTCACCGTCCCGGTGGAGCGCATGGCGGAGGCGGCATCCGCCGTCGCCGAGGGCGACCTGTCGCGCGAGATGGAGGTCTCGGTCGGGACGGGCGAGGTGCTGCACCTCGGCACCGCGCTCGCGACGATGCTGGGCTCGCTGCGCCGCCTGGTCGGGGCCATCCGCGCCGCAGCGGACGAGGCCGCGGCGATGGCCGCCCAGATCAGCGCCTCCACCCAGCAGATGTCGGCGAGCGGCGAGGAGATGGCCGGCACGACCCACGACCTGTCGCAGCGCGCGCAGGATCAGGCGGCCATCGTGAAGGCCACCTCGTCCGACGCGACCCGGATCCGCGCCATCGCCGGCCGGCTGGCCGCCGGCGCCCGCGACGCCGCCGAGCGCAACCGCGCGCTGCTCTCCCTGGCGGAGGAGCACCGGCAGCGGCTCGACGACAGCACCGCCACGCTGGCGTCGCTGGCGACCGAGGTGGAGCAGGGCGTCGCCGAGGCCGCAGCGCTCGCGGAGGCCTCGGCGCAGATCGGCCGCTTCGTGTCCCAGACCAAGGCCATCGCGACGCAGACGAACATGCTGGCCCTCAACGCCGCCATCGAGGCGGCCCGGGCCGGCGAGCAGGGGCGTGGCTTCGGCGTCGTGGCCGCGGAGGTCCGCAAGCTGTCCATCCAGGTCGCCCAGGCGGCGGTCACCACCGAAGGCACCGTGAAGGACGTCCTGAAGCGGGTCGGAGCCACCCACGAGACGATGACCCGCGTCGGCGCGGCCAGCACGGCGGCGCGCGGCGCGGCGCGCACCGTGAGCGAGGGCCTCAGGAGCGTCGCGGACTCGGCCCACGAGACCGAGCGGTTCACCCAGGACATCAGCGGCGCCGCGGCCGAATCCGAGACCCTGGTGACCGAGATCGCGCGGCGCCTCGAGGACCTCGCGCGCAGCACCGACAGCTTCGCCGCGTCGGCGGAGCAGATCGCCGCCTCGTCCCAGGAACAGAGCGCCGCCACCCAGGAGATCGCGGCGTCCGCGCAGGCGCTCGCCACCGCCGCCGACAAGCTCACCTCCGCCGTCCAGACCTTCCGCCTGGCCTGAAGACGAGCGGGGGCGGCAACCGCCGCCCCCGCCCTCATCCCACCGGGAAGCTCCGCGTCTACTTCGGGAACGCCGCCAGGTTCACGGCCGCGCTGAGATCGTTGCGGAGCAGCGCGTCGCCGAGCGCCGAGGCGATCTCCGTCGCCACCCGCGCCTGCGCCTCGACCGTCGAAGCCGCCAGGTGCGGCGTCAGCAGCACGTTGGGGGCCGTCCGCAGCACCGAGTCGGCCGGCAGCGGCTCCGGGTCGTAGACGTCGAGCGCGGCGCCGCCCACCCGGCCGTCCTGCAGCGCCTTCGCCAGCGCCGCGTCGTCGATCAGGGCGCCGCGCGCCGTGTTGATGATCAGGACGCCCTTCTTGACGAGGCTCAGCCGCCGCTCGTCCAGCATGTGCCGGGTGCTCGCGTTGAGCTTGACGTGCAGGCTCAGCACGTCCGCGCGCTGGATCAGCACGTCGAGCGGGATCAGGTCCAGCCCGAGCAGCTCGGCCTGCTCGGCCGTGATGCCCGGATCGTAGCCCACCGCCGTCATCCCGAACCCCTTGGCGATGGACGCCACGCGGCTGCCGATCCGGCCGAGGCCCAGGAGCCCCAGCGTCTTGCCCCGCAGCTCCGAGCCCTCGAACGCCTTGCGGTCCCATTTCCCGGCGGCGAGCGATGCGGCCGCAGGCGCGACCTTGCGCGCCAGCGCCAGCATCAACGCGAACGTGTACTCGGCCACGCTGTTGGAGTTGGCGCCCGGCGCGGTGAGCACCGGGATCTTCCGCCGCGACGCCTCGTCCACGTCGATCGTGTCGGTGCCCATGCCGGCGCGGGCGATGACCCTGAGCTTCGGGGCCTTGCCGATCATCGCCGCCGTCACCTTGGTCTCGCTGCGCACCACCAGCGCGACCGCGTCGCCCAGGGCCTTCTCGAGCACCTCGGGCGGCTTCCCGGCCGTCTCCACCACCTCGTACCCCTGCATGGCCCGCAGCATGTCGAGCCCGGCCTTGCCGAGGCGGTCCGCGACTACGATGCGGTCAGGCACTCTTCAACACCTCCTCCAGGGCGCCGAGGAGCTTCTCCACCTCGGCGACGGTGTGATCCCCCATGTGACCGATGCGGATCGTGGCGTCCTTCAGGTTCCCGTAGCCGGCGCCGATCGTGTAGCCGAACTTCGCGTCCATCGCCTTGGCAACCGCCCCGCCCAGCGCCTTCCCGCCTTCCGGCAGCTTGAGGCACGACACGGTCCACGAGCGCCGCCCTTCCTTCGGCAGGTACGACAGGCCCAGCGTCGCTCCGGCCTCCTTCGCCACCCACTTCTCCACCCGCTCGCGCATCGCGTTGTGCCGGGCCCAGCGCTTCTCGATCCCGCCCTCGGCGGCGATCCGCTTGAGCTGCGCCTCGAGCGCGTACATCAGCGACAGCGCCGGGGTGTACGGTGTCTGCTTCTTGCGGATCGCGCTGTCGTAGGCCAGCAGGTCGAGGTAGATGCCGCGGTCTGGCAGCGTCTTCGCGCGCTCGAGCATCCGCGGCGAGGCGACGCCGAACGCCAGGCCGGGCGGCAGGGCGAGCGCCTTCTGCGAGCCGGTGAGGACGAAGTCGAGGCCCCAGGCGTCGGTCTCGACCGGCGAGCCGGCCAGCGACGTGACCGCATCCACCAGGAAGAACACGTCGGCGCTGGCGTGCACCACCTGCGCGATCTCGCCGATCGGGTTCAACACCCCGGTCGACGTCTCGGAGTGCGCGGCGGTCACGGCGTCAGCGCCGGAGCCCTCGAGCAGCTTCTTCACCTGCTCCGCCTCGAACGCCTGACCGAGCGGCACCTCGATCTTCACGACCTCCTTGCCGCAGGCGGCCGCGATCTTCGCAAAGCGCTCGGAGAACGACCCGTTCACCAGGCACAGCACCTTGCGGCGCACGCCGTTGCGGATCGCGGCCTCCATCAGGCCCGTGGCGGAGGTGGCCGCGATGTAGACCGGGTTCACGGTGCGGAAGGCGGCCTTGAGCGGCGCGTCGAGCCGCTCGAGCAGCGCCTCGGTCTTGGCGCCCCGGTGCCCGATCATTGGCAGGGTCTGGGCCTGCGCCACCTCGGGCAGGACCTCGGTCGGCCCCGGCAGGAAGAACTTCCCGAACGGGGTGGTCATGCGGCCAGCAGGCTGTCCACCAGCCCGCCCTCCACGATCTCTCTCGTCTTCACGATGTGTACCCCCTGTTGAGCCCAAGCATCGAGCAAACGCTGTGCCATTTCTCGATCGATGGGCTTCATCGCGTCGCTGACGGCGAAGAGCCGCAATTGCGAGTAGCGCTTCAGCAAACCCTCCAGCGCGTACCTGTTGCACACATCCAGGGCGACGCCGTACAGCACGACCGCCCGGGGTCCGAGAATGCCGAGCACCGTCTCGACGTTTTCGTTCGTGAAGACGTCGAACCAGTGTTTGTGGAAAAGGATGTCGGCGGGATGGGCGCGCACGCGGTCGGCGAGGGAGGCCGGGTCCTCGCGGCCGGGCTCGATCACCAGCGGCTCGCGAAGGCGAGTCTCGGGGATCTTCGCCTGTCCTCGCGTGCCGCGCATGCAGTGCTCGGGAAACGTCTCCTTGAAGTCCGGGGCGTGCGACAGCTCGCGGTGGCCCGGCACGTGGTCGTCGGCGCTGGCGATGATCCGGATGCCCCTGGCGTGGGCGTAGTCGGTGAGGCGCTTCAGGTTGGCGATGATCGCTTCGGAATCCGGCACGTACAGCTTGCCGTCAGCGTGCATGAAGTCGTACTGGGTGTCGACGTCCCAGAAAACCACGTTCGCCATGGCGCCTCCGCTCGGCCGGCCGGCCTAAAGCTCACCGCCCGGCCGGGGGAGGTCAATCACGCACGACCGGCACGAGACCTCCCCGCGCGGCGGTCGCAGCCGCGCTCGAACCCGACTCGTAAGCCGGCCGACAGCCGTCCGTAATCTCCGCCTCATCGGCCATTCATCGTCCGCCGGTACCCTCTCCTCAGGGACCAACAAGGAGGAGCCGTGGTCGCGTTCCTGATGGAGCTCCCGCGCCACGACGCACGCGCCGGCGCGGTGGTGTCGCTGCTCGTGCACGCCGCCCTGATCACGGGCGCCGTGGTCGCCACCATCCAGACGCACGTCTTGCCGGCATCCCTGCGGCCGGCCGTCAGGCTCGTGTGGATGGTCCCGCCGCCCCGGGCGCCGGTGGCGCCGCTGCCCGGCCTGGGCTCGGTGCCCGCGCCGGTGCCGCCGCCGTTGATCACGCCGCAGACCGTCCCGACGGCCATCCCCGCGCCGGCGGCGGCGCCGTTCGATCCGTCGCGCTTCGGCATCGAGTCCACCGATCCGGCTGCGTCCGTGCGCACCACGCCGGACACTGTGCCCGCCGGCGAGGTCTACGCCGATCGTCGGGTCGAGCAGCCCCCCGAGTTGATCAATCATCCCGCCGCGCACTTCCCCGACGTGCTGCGGCAGGCCGGCATCGGCGGTCGCGCCGTCGTCGAAGCCGTGATCGACACGACGGGGCACGCGGAGCCGGGCTCGATGACCGTGCTCGACGCGACCAATGCGCTGTTCGAGGCACCGGCCCGGGCGGTCGTGGCGGGCTCGGTCTACCGGCCCGGGCGCGTCGGTGGCCACCCGGTCCGCGTGCGGATCCGGGTCGCCGTCGTGTTCAGGCTGGAGGGAGGCGACGCGAGGATGTGAGCGGGACGGCGTAGAGCGCCGCCGGTTCCCGCCGCCGCGGCGCGGTGGCCCGCCGGCCACCGCGCCACGGGCGGAGCGTCGTTGCTAGCGCAGGAACCTGATGACGATCAGCAGGACGATCGCACCCACGATCGACATCAGGAAACCGGCCGGATGGAACTTGGCGCCCGGCGCCGGCTTCTTGATCACGTTGCCGATGAGGCCGCCGATGATCGAGCCCACGATCCCCACCGCGGTGGTGGCGATGACGCCCATGTGGTCCGCACCGGGCAGAACGGCTCGTGCGATGAGACCTGCGGCGAATCCGACGATGATCGACCAGATGATGTGGAACATGACCTCTCCTTTCGGTGGACCTCGCAGCGGACGGAGCCCCGCGCCGGCGTGATCTCGCTCGCCGCACGTGTCGTTCGCGCCTCAACGCCTCCGGGGCGGCGAACGCACCGCGCCCGGCGTGGAGCCGGGCGCGGTGGTCGTGCGGATCTCTCCTTCCCGGCGCGACGCGGTCGTGCGCCGCTCGCGCGCTCGGGGACCGGCTAGTTCGGAACCTGCTTCAGCCACTGGGAAACGCCACCGTGGCGGGAGCAGGTGCCGCTCCGATGCTGGCTGTTCGAATACGTGCCGTCCTTGCACAGCGCGGTCGCGCCGGCCGGAGCGGGGCCGCTCGGCGCCGCAGCCGCCGGGGCCTGCGCGGCGGGGGCGGGAGCCGTGGGCGCAGGGGCCGCGGCCGGTGCGGGCGCTGCGGGAGCCCCGCCGACGGATCCAGCGACGCCGCCGTGCCGGGAGCACGCCCCACGGGGCGTGGCCGCGGTGGAGTACGTGCCATCCTTGCACTTGAAGTGGGCGCCGGCGGGTGGCGCCCCCGCCGCCGCGGGCGCGGCGGCCGGAGCGGGCGCTGCGGCCGGGGCCGGAGCCGCGGGCGCGCCGCTCAGCGACTGGGCGACGCCGCCGTGCCGCGAGCAGGCGCCGCGGGTCGTGGACGCGGTCGAATACGTGCCGTCCTTGCACTTGAACGTGGCGCCGGCAGGCGCAGCCTGCGCCGCGAGCCACGCGGGAGTCGCGACGAGCAGTGCGATCGCCGCGGCTGCGGCCAAACGGATCGGTGATTTCATGGAGCACTCCTCGGAGGTGTCGTGGACGAGGCCGGCGCGCCGGGGGCCGCCGCCGCTCCCAGCGTGTTCTTCAGCATCGCCAGCCCCTGCGCCAGCGCGCCGCCCGCGGGGATGGAGCCCTGCGGCGTCAGCTTGTCGATCACGGACGGCAGCAGCGAAGCGAGCTGCTGAGCCACCGCCGAGGCCGGCGTGCCGGAAGCCTGAGCGATCTGCTGGACGTGACTACCGAGCGCCTGGGTGATCTGCTCGGCGCTGATCGGCTGGTTCTGCCCCGTGCCCACCCATGAGCTCACGACCCCACCGAGCCCCTTCGCGTGGAACTTGTCCACCAGGCCCTGGAGACCGCCCGTTGACGGGTCGTTGATCATGGTGATGACATGCTGGAGCAGAGCGTTGCTTCCCGCCTGGGGGCCCGCGGCGCCCGCGGCGCCGGTGAGCTTGCGGAGCGCATCGCCGAGAATACCCATGGAATCTCCCGGTCAAGGTGCGGCGAACATAACCCTGCGGCCGGGGCGGTGTCCATCGACCCGGGGGAGGCCTCGGGGCGAGCGGGAATCCGGGCACTCACGGGCGGCGTGCGACCCCGCACGGTGGCCCGCCCGGCCCCCCTCAGCGTGTCCCGCCGTACTCGATTCCGCGCCGCTCTGGCCCGAGGAGCGCCACGAGCGCGCACACCGAGAAGACGACCCCCCCGGTCACGGCCATGGCCACGGCATACCCGGTGCGGCGCGCAGCCAGCGCCTCGAGGGTGGCGATGGTGCCCGCGATCAGCACGCCGCACTGGTAGGCGAACCCCGGCAGGAAGCCGCGAACTGCGTCGGGCGCCAGCTCCGTGATGTGCGCCGGGATGACGCCCCAGGCGCCCTGCACGAAGAACTGCATCAGGAACGCCCCCGCCACCAGCATCGCCAGCGACGGCGCGAACGCCCACAGCGGGATGGTCGCGAGCGCCCCGACCAGGGCCACCGCGATCGAGCGCCGGCGGCCCCACCGGTCGGAGACCAGGCCCACCAGGATGCCGCCCGTGATGGCGCCCACCATCGAGAAGGCGGTGAGCGCGGCCCGCCGGGTCGGCGTGAAACCCCAGTCGCGCTGCAGGAACGTCGGGTACAGGTCCTGGGTGCCGTGCGAGACGAAGTTCATCATCGCCATGAGCAGCACCAGGTAGAGGAACAGCTTCCAGTGGCGCGCCACGGAGCGGCCGAGGCCGGCCCAGCTCGTCTCCCGGGAGCGCTGCCAGACCTCGGACTCCCGCACCCGCAAGCGGATGAACAGGGCCAGCAGGGCGGGCAGCCCGCCGATGAAGAACAGTGGCCGCCATCCCCAGCGGGGGAACACGAAGAAGAAGCACACCGCCGCCAGCAGGTAGCCCACTGCGTAGCCCTGCTGGAGCAGGCCGGAGAACACCCCGCGCAGCCGCCGCGGCACCTTCTCCATCACCAGCGAAGCGCCCACACCCCACTCGCCGCCCATCCCGATGCCGAACAGCGCCCGCAGGGCCAGGAAGGCCCCGAAGCTCGGCGCCAGCCCCGACAGGACCTCCACCGCCGAGTAGAAGATGAGGTCGGCCATCAACGGCACGCGCCGGCCGTAGCGGTCGGCCAGGAGGCCGAACACGAAGGCGCCCACCGGCCGGAACGCCAGGGTCACCGTGATGGAGAACGCCACCTCGGCGTCCGTCCGGTGGAACTCCCGCGCGATGGCCGTCAGGGTCATCACGACCAGGAAGAAGTCGAACGCGTCGAGCGTCCAGCCGAGGAAGCCGGCGAGGACGGCCGCGCGGTGATCGTCGCGGCGCGCGGCGGGGACGGCGGAGGCCATGGCGGCTGAAAACGTACCCCAAAAGCACGGGGCCCGCTCGATGCGAGCGGGCCCCGTCGCTGGCTGCCGGATGGCCGCTAGATGCCGAACGCCTCGGGAGGCTGGGACTTCGGCACCGGCTTCTTCTTGTCACGGCTCATCGCGCGCTCCAGGGTCGAGGACAGTGAATAGCTATGCACTGGGATGTATTATTATGCATCGGCCGGCGCCCCGCAAGCCCCCCTGTGGAGACGGGCCCGCGACGGGGCCGGCGGCCCGTCCGGCCGGCTCAGGCCAGCCGGCGGTGGGTGAACGGCCGGGCGCCGGGCCCCACGTAGTCCGCCACGACGTGCCCGGCCCCGACCAGGTGGTACTTGTAGGTGACCAGCCCTTCCAGCCCGACCGGGCCGCGCGGGTGCAGCTTGCCGGTGCTGATGCCGAGCTCGGCGCCGAAGCCGTAGCGGAAGCCGTCCGAGAACCGCGTCGACACGTTCACGAACACGCCGGCGGCGTCGACGTCCGAGCAGAACCGGCGTGCGGCCGCCGGGTCCTCGGTGACGATGGCGTCGGTGTGCCGGGACCCGTGGGCGTTGATGTGGGCGATCGCCTCGTCGAGCGAGCCGACGACCTTCACCGCCAGCACCAGGTCGCAGTACTCGGTGTCCCAGTCGGCGTCGGTCGCGGGGACCAGCCGGGCCGCGCTCCCGGCCGCCGCCGCGGCGGCCGGCTCGGCACGGACCTCGACACCGCGGGCCGCCAGCGCCTCGACCGCGCGCGGGAGGAAGGCGGACGCCACCGCCGCGTGCACCAGGAGCGTCTCGACGGCGTTGCACACGGCCGGGTACTGCACCTTGGCGTCGAGCGTGATGGCCAGCGCCCGGTCCAGGTCCGCCGCCCGGTCCACGTACACGTGGCACAGGCCCTCGGCGTGGCCGAGCACGGGGATGCGCGTGTGCTCCTGGACGAACCGGACCAGCGCGTTGGAGCCGCGCGGCACGATCAGGTCCACGTGACGCTCCGCCTCGAGCAGGGCCGCGACGTCGTCGCGACTCTCCAGCAGCGCCATCGCGTCCGCCGGCACGCACGCCTCGATGGCCGCGCGCCGGAGGACCGTGAACAGCGCCCGGTTGGAGTGCTCCGCCTCGCGTCCGCCCTTGAGCAGCACCGCGTTGCCGCTCTTGAGGCACAGCGCGGCGATCTGCACCAGCGCATCGGGCCGCGACTCGAACACCACCCCCACCACGCCCAGCGGGCAGGTCACCCGATCGAGCCGCAGCCCCTCGTCCAGCTCGGTGGACAGGGTGACGCGCCCGATCGGGTCGTCGAGGGCCGCGACCTGGCGCACGCCCGCCGCCAGGCCGCCGAGCTTGTCTCCGTCGAGCTTGAGGCGCTGCCGCGCCGCGGCGGAGAGCCGCCCCGACGCCACCAGGGCATCGGCCGACTCGAGGTCGCGGGCGTTGGCCTCCAGGATCGGCTTCGCCTCGTGCTCGAGCGCCCGCGCGACGCCCTCGAGCGCGCGGTTCCGGTCGGTCGCCGGCATCCGCGCCAGCGTGCGCGCCGCCAGGCTAGCGCGCCGGGCCAACTCAGGCACGGCGGCTGCGGCGGTGCGCTCAGGCATCTCGCGAAGGACCGGGCCGCCGCGGCATGAACAGCGTACCGATCGCCTCCCCGGCGCACACCCGCTCGATGACGCGCGGATTGCGCCCGTCGGCCACCACCACCGCGCAGCCGGCGTCGGTGGCCAGCCGCGCGGCCTCGAGCTTGGAGCGCATGCCCCCGCGCCCGGCCCGCGGTCCGCCCGCGGCGCGCTCGAGCCGCGGCGTCACGCGCTTCACCACCGGAATCAGCCGGCCCGAGCGCGGACCGCTGGGGTCCGCGCTCAGCAATCCGGCGACGTCGGTGAGGATCAGCAGCAGATCCGCGCGCAGCCCGACCGCGACCAGCGCGGAGAGCCGGTCGTTGTCGCCGAGCCCGGCGCCCCGGCGCCCGCCGCCGCCGCCCGCGCTCCGCGCCGCGGCGGCGACCGCGTCGTTCTCGTTGAGCACTGGCAGCACGCCCAGCTCCAGGAGCGTGCGCAGGGTCGAGCGCAGGACCGTCCGGCGGCCGGGCGCGGCGAAGTCCTCCTCGGTGAGCAGCAGCTGGGCCGCCGCCACGCCGGCCCGGTCGCACGCCTCCGTCCAGCCGGCCATCAGCCGTCCCTGCCCCACGGCCGCACAGGCCCGGGCCGCGGCGCCGCCGGCGGGCCTCCCCACGATCCCGAGCCGGCGCGCGCCCAGGCGCACCGCGCCCGAGGACACCACCACCACCTCCCGGCCCGCCCGCCGCAGCGCCACCGCCGACTCGACGAACGCTCCCAGCCGGCCGGACGCCGCGGCCCCGTCGTCACCGGCGAGCACGGCGGTGCCGAGCTTGATGACGACCCGCCGCGCCTGCAGCGCGGCCTGCCGTCCGAGCGTGGGGAGAAGGGCATGGGCCATGAAGAAGCCGGCCGGCCGAGGCGCCCGCCTCGACCGGCCGGTGAATAATCATGCAACGGCGTGCATGATCATGCAAGAGCAGGACCGGGCCGCTAGTCGACCCGCTCCAGCTTCGGGTTGGGCCGGTACTCGCGACCGACCTTGGCGCACGGCCGGCCGTCCACCTTCACCACGTCCGCCGTGAAGTCGAACCGGCCCTGGTACAGCGACGAGCCCACGCCGTAGGCGTCCGCCGGCACGCCCAGCTCCTCGAACTGCCGGATCTTCTCGACGGTGAAGCCGCCGGACACGACGATCCGGACCCGCCCGAACCCCTCGCGGTCCAGCGCGCGCCGCACGTTCCACACCAGCTGCGGGTTCACGCCGGTCGGCTTGAAGTGGCCCATCTCGGGGACCAGCGACTTGTCCACCATCGTCTCCGAGGTGTCGAGGCGGACGCCGTACAGCCGTGCGCCGAGGGCGCGGGCGCAGGCGAGGCTGGTGCCGACGCAGTCGTTCTCGAAGTCCACCAGGGTGATGACCCGCACCGACTCGGGGACGTGCTCGGCGAACTTGCGGGTCGCCAGCACGGTGTCACCGCCGTAGGCGGCGATCAGGGCGTGCGGCACCGTGCCCACGCCCTCGCTCCCCCACCACGAGGCCTGGGCGTCGGTCGAGACGCCGATGGCGCCGGCGATGTGGGCGGCCCAGCCGTCCCCGGTCTGGACCAGCCAGTGATCGTGCCGCGCCGGGAAGAACATCACTTCCTTGGGCCGCGCCGCGTCCACCACCCGCCGCGTGTTCGTGCCCACCTTGGTCCGCCGCGCCAGCACGCCGAGGTACAGCGTCTCAAGGTGCGCGAACGCGTCATACGGCCCCTCGATCAGCATCACCGTCTCCCACGGCTGGATCTCGTCGCCGTCGTACAGCGCCCGCACGTCGAGATCCTTCCACTCGACGGCGCACTGCTTGAGGATGGCGATGGCCTCGTCGATCCCGCCGAGGTACGCTGGCGCTTTCCCGAACACCTGCATCGTGACCCGCGGCCGGTAGCCGTTGGCCAGCAGGATGTCCCGGGTGCGGACGAAGTATTTGTCGGAATAGTAGCCCGCCCGCATCTTCTCGGCGGGCAGGTGGAAGATGCCCGGGTCCAGCCGTGCCCGCCGGGTCATCGCGCCTCCAAGTGCATCGCCTTCAGCTCCTCGATCTCCGCGCGGAGGCGGCCGGCGTTGGGGACGTCGGGGTAGCGGGCCAGGATCCGCCGCAGCTCCACCACGGCCCGGCCGTAGTCCTTGAGGTCGTCGCGGCAGATGTTCGCCACGAGCAGCGCGAACCCGGCCTGCCGGCGGGGATCGGGCGCCCGCTTCTCGCCCTCGCGCGCCGCGAACAGCGCCAGCTGCGGGTCCTTCAGCTCCCGCAACGCGAGCTGCCCCAGCCGCTCGCACGCCACCAGATCGCGCGGATCCGCCGCGATGACGGCCCGGTAGGCGTCGGCCGCCTCGGCGAGCCGGCCGCGCGCGACCAGGGCCTCGATGTTGGAGTGCTGGTTCACGGACGGGGTGGCCGAGCCGCTCGGCAGGGTGATCGCGGCGACGCCCCGGCCCGCCCGCTCGAACAGCGCGCCCTCGACGACGCCGTACATCAGGATCACCGCCCACCCGAACATCGCGGCCACGAGCGGCACCGCCGAGCCCAGCACCGCACCTTCGAGCAGTGCGACGGCCGTCACGACGACCATGACCATGACGAGGAAGACGAACCGTCCCTTGGCCGTGGTCGCCGAGAGGTGCTCCAATCCGAACATCCGGAACCCGCGTGCAGGAGCGTTTAGTTAAGCGGACGGTCCGCGCGCCGGCAAGCTCTCCGCCGCCGCGGGCCCGGCGCTAGGCCTTTCTCTTCTTGTCCTTGCCGCCCTTCCTGCGGCCCAGCCCGCCCTCGATCGCCTCCACGATGGTGCGCAGCGTGCGGATCCGGGCCCACAGCTTGTCATTCGCCTCCACGATCGTCCACGGCGCGTAGGAGGTGCTGGTGTTCTGGAGCATGTCGACCACGGCCTGCCGGTAGGCGTCCCACTTGTCCCGGTTGCGCCAGTCCTCCTCCGTGATCTTGTACTGCTTGTACTCGATCTTCTCCCGCTCCTTGAACCGCCGCAGCTGCTCGTCCTTCGAGATGTGCAGCCAGAACTTCACCACGATCATCCCGGCGTTGGTGAGCGACAGCTCGAACTCGTTGATCTCCTGGTAGGCGCGGCGCCATTCCGCTTCCGTGCAGAAGCCCTCCACCCGCTCGACCAGCACCCGGCCGTACCACGTCCGGTCGAAGATCGCGAGGTGCCCGGCCTTGGGAATCTGACGCCAGAACCGCCACAGGTAGTGGTGGGTCGCGTCGTCGCCCTTCGGCGCCGCGATGGGAATCACCGAGTAGCCGCGCGGATCGAGCGCCTCGGTCACCCGGCGGATGTTGCCGCCCTTTCCGGCGGCATCCCACCCCTCGTACCCGATGCTCACCGGCCGCCGCTCCTCGAAACACGTGAACTCGAGCTGGCGCAGGCGGACCTGGTACTCCTTGAGCTGCTCCTCGTAGTCCTTCCGCTTCAGCGCCTTGGTCAGGTCCACCTTGTCGAGGACCGTCTCCATCTCCTTCAAGGCCTGCACCGAGACGCTGGCGCGCGGCGCCCGCTTCGGAGTGGACGGCTGCTGTGCCTTCGCGTTCACCGCCGTCTGCATCGCGTCGGCGAGGGTCTTGAAGATCTTGATCAGGCGATACCGCTTGTCGGTGGCCTCGACGATCGTCCACGGGGCGTACGCCGTGTTGGTCCGCTCGAACGCCTCCTCGGCGGCCTCCGCGTACGCGTCGTACTGCCGGTGGTGCTCCCAGTCCTCCTTGGTGACGCGCCACGCGTCGTACTTGCTCTTCTCGATCTCCTTGAAGCGGCGTTTCTGCTCCTTTTCGCTGATGTGCAGCCAGAACTTGACGATCGCCATCCCGTCGTCGGTCAGCATCCGCTCGAACTGGGCGATCTCGTTGTAGGCGCTGCGCCATTGCTCAGGCTTGATCAGCTTCTCGACGCGCTCGACCAGCACGCGGCCGTACCACGACCGGTCGAACACCGCCACCTCGCCGCGCGCGGGGATCCGGGTCCAGAAGCGCCACAGGAACGGGCGCAGCCGCTCCTCCTCGAGCGGGGCCGAGATCGGGTGCACCTTCACGCCGCGCGGGTCGAGGCGCTCGACCAGCTTGGCGATGCTCTCTCCCTTCCCGGACGCGTCCCACCCCTCGAACACCACGGCCACCGGGATCTTGGCGTCGAAGCACCGCCGCTGGAGGTCCCGCAGCTTGTCGCGCAGCACGGGGAACGACTTGTCGTAGGCTTCCTTGTCGATTTTCTTGTCGAGATCCAGCGTCTCGAGCATGGCCGGCGCCTCGGGGTGCGGACAACGGGAACGACGTCAGCGGCAGGCTTCCCCTACATGGCACGGCGCCCCGGCGGCGTCAAGCCGAAACACGCATGGACAACCTCTGCCACACCCTGGTCGGCGCGGCGCTGGCGGAAGCCGGGCTGCGGAAGAAGTCCGCGCTCGCGACCGCCACGCTCCTGATCGGGGCGAACATCCCGGACGTGGACGGCATTCTCTACTGGCTGAATCGCCCGGTCGAGGCACTCGGGTTCCGGCGCGGCTGGACCCACGGCGTCCTGGCGATGGCGGTGTGGCCGTTCGTGCTCGCCGGCCTGATGCTCGCCTGGGACCGATGGGTGCGCCTCCGCCGCCACCCGGAGCGGGAGCCGGCCGCGCCCCGGGTGCTGCTGTGGCTGGCGCTGGTGGCGGTGCTCACCCATCCGCTGCTCGACCTGTGCAACACCTACGGCGTGCGGCTGCTGATGCCGTTCAGCGCGCACTGGTTCCACGGCGACACGCTGTTCATCGTGGACCCGTGGATGTGGCTGGCCCTGGGGCTCGGCTGGCTGATCTCGCGCGAGCTCCGGCGCCGCGGCAGTCCACGACCCGGGTGGCCCGCGCGCTGGGCGCTGGGCATCGCCGTCGCCTACGTCGCCGCGATGGCGGTCTCGAACCTCGCCGCCCGGGCGATCGTCCGGAGCGCCGCGGCCGCGGAGGCGGGCCCGCCGGCCGGCGCCCTGATGGTGTCGCCGCGGCCGCTCGACCCGTTCCGCCGGGACGTCGTGATCCGGCGCGACACGGTCTACGAGCTGGGCTCGTTCGACTGGCTCCACCGGCCGCACTACCGGCCCGAGGGGCCGCCGGTCGAGCGCTACACCGGCGTGGACGCGCCCGCCGTGCGGGCCGCCGCGGCGGCCACCGACCAGGGACGCATCTTCCTCGCCTGGGCCCGCTTCCCGGTCTACGAGGTGCTGCGCTCGGGCGAGGGCTGGGAGGTGCTGCTCGCCGACGCCCGCTACACGTTGTCGGGCCGCGCGCGATTCGGCGCGGTGGCCATCCGCGTCCCGCGCGCGGTATCTTCTCCGCCGACGTCGCCCCCGCCCCCGCCCCACCCGCCCCAGGAGTCCCCGTGACCGACTCGCTGTCCCGCCGCGACTTCGTCCTGAGCAGCGCCGCCGCGGTGCCGCTGGTGCGCACCGCCGTCCGCCGGGGCAGCGGTCCCGTGGCCGCGCCCGCCGTGATCCTGCGGCCGCCCGCGAGGCCGTGCGTCGTGGCCTCGGCGAATGGGATCCGCGGCGTCGCGCGCGCGATGGACCTCATCGCGACCCGCGGCACCGACACGCTGGACGCCGTCGTCGAGGCGGTGAAGATCCAGGAGCTCGACCCCGACGACATGTCGGTGGGGTACGGCGGCCTCCCCAACGCCGAGGGCGTCGTGCAGCTCGACGCCGCGTGCATGCACGGGCCAACCAAGCGGGCCGGCGCGGTCGGCGCGCTCGAAGGCATCAAGACGCCGAGCGAGGTGGCGAAGTGCGTGCTCAAGTACACCAGGCACGTGCTGCTCGTCGGCAAGGGAGCCCAGGACTTCGCGGTGCAGTTCGGGTTCC
>DASPTN010000046.1:0-21680 GCA_035623395.1 Gemmatimonadales bacterium
TGGTGCGCGTGCCGTCGTGGTTGCTCAGCAGCGGCGACCACCGGTACCAGGGCAGGGTGTCCTGGAGCCGCAGGTATCCGGCGAGCATGCCGCCCACCGAGCCCCGGCGCACGGCCGCCAGGAGCGAGTCCGCGATCTCGAACGTGAAGTACGACGTGAGCTGGTCCGGGTAGTACGGCAGCTGCGCGTCGATGTTGCCCCAGGCCTCGCCGACCGTGTAGGCGCCGGGCGCGACGCTGTCGACGTGCGCGGCGTACTCGCGCAGGAACGCGTGGGTTCCCGGACAGCCGACGAGGCAGCTGCCCTGCTCGACGAGGTAGGGCACGGCGTCGAGGCGGAACCCGTCCACGCCCATCCGCCGCAACCAGAAGGTCGCGATCCTCTTCGCTTCCTCGTGCACCGCCCGCGTGTCGTAGTTGAGGTCGGGCATCTGGCTCGAGAAGACGCCCCAGTAGTACTCGTCGCGCACCGGCGAGCGGTGCCAGGCCACCTCGCCCCACGGGCCCCTGCCCAGCGGTGCGGGCGCGAACCGGTACCAGCGGCGGTACGGCGACGTCGTGTCGTTGATGGCCGCCAGGAACCACGGGTTCCGGCTCGAGCTGTGGTTCAGCACCATGTCCACGAGCACGCGGATGCCGCGGCGATGCGCCTCGGCCACCAGGCGGCGGAAGTCGTCGTTGGTCCCGTACGCCGGCTCGACCCGGTAGTAGCTCGCGACGTCGTAGCCGTGGTAGCTGGGCGAGGCGGCGACCGGCATGAGCCAGATGCACGACGCGCCGAGCGAGGTCGTGGAGGCGGGGTTGCCGTCGTTGATGTAGTCGAGTTTCGCGATCAGGCCGTCGAGGTCGCCGACGCCGTCGCCGTTGGAATCGAAGAACGAGCGAACGAAGATCTCGTAACAGACCGCGCCGGACGGCATCGCGCGTCGGCTGGGAGGGATCCTCCGCGCCGCCCCGTGGATGCCCGGCCGGGAGGCGGAAGCCACCGCGCCGGCGGGCGTGCGAGAGGGCGTCTGGGCGAGCGCCGGGGAGAGACGCGCGGCGCCAGCGGCGAGCGCGGCGCCGAGCGCCATCATGGCGATCGTCCGCATCAGGGCATCCGGTTGGCGGCGTCGATGGCGATGGCGGACACGGGCTGGAGGCGGACCTCGACGGTGCCGGTCGAGTCCACGACGACGGTGGCTCCGGTGCAGGCGCCGGCCACCAGGCCCCCGGTCAGGATGTCGCAGTAGGTGCCGGCCGGCATCCCGGTGGCGACCGACGCCGCCACGGCGGTGTCCTCGCGGCTGATGGCCACGAAACCCTTGGTGCCGCGGGTGAACGCGATGGCGTTGGCCCCGTCGTCCCACCAGTGGTTCTGGTCCGCGCCCGCCACCAGCTTGCGGAACGCGACCATCCGCAGGATGTACGGGTCGCGGTGCTCGCACAGGAACTGGTCGTCCGCGGCGGTGGCCCAGCTCGCGGCGCAGGTGACGGGCGTCAGCGTCCAGCCGCTGGCGTCCGACGGCGGGCCCATGGAGTTCTCGGCCGGCCGGTTGAACGAGTAGCTCGACAGGATGGAGGGGTAGCCGTACGGCTGCGCGAGCATCCACACGTTGGCGATGCGGAACACGTCGCCGTCGCGGTAGCCGATCTGGCCGGTGTTGTGCTGCGTGTCGTGGTTCTCGAGGAACACCACGGCCTTGTCGGGCGGCATGAGGCCCCACGCGCCGGGCGAGAACTGGCTGCCGGGCGGCCCGTTCGGGTTCAGCTGCGCGATGTACTGCCCGCCGTTCCGCAGGAATTTGTCCTGCACGCCGCTGAAGGTGAACTCGGTGATGTCGGCCGCGCCGCCGGAGCTGTACGCCTCGCCGTAGTAGTCGCTGGGATGCAGCGCCTCGCCGGTCCCGCTGCTGATCTCCAGGAAGTAGTACGGGAGGGGGCGTCCCTCGGCCGCCAGGGTCGCGTCCACGATCCTCAAGATGCTGTCGAGCGACACCTGCTGGATGTGCTTCGCGGCGTCGATGCGGAAGCCCGCGACCCCCAGGCGGGCGAGCTTGATCAGGTAGCCGGCGATCGTGTCCCGGACCACCGGCAGCTCGGTGTCGAGGTCCGGCAGGCCCAGGAGCTCGCAGTCCTGAACGTTGGCAGCATCGGTGTAGTCCGTGACGGTGCATTCCGGCCAGTGGAAGTCGGTCGAGTCGTACAGGCCGGGGTAGACGAACTTGGAGTACGGGCTGCCGTCGCTGCCGGTGCCGGGGCTCGGCGAGTTGGTCATGTGGTTGATGACCGCGTCCACGTAGATGCCGACGCCCACCGCCTGGCAGCGGTTCACCATGTCCACGAACTGCGCGCTGTCGCCGGAGCGGCTGCGGGCGATGGTGTAGCGCACCGGCTGGTAGCGCTCGCTCCAGTCGTGGGTCGGCGTGATGCTGTGCTCCTCCGGCGGCGAGACCTGGACGGCCGTGAAGCCGGCCGGGCCGAGGACCTGCTCGCACTCGAGCGCGACGTCGGGCCACGGCCACTCGAACAGGTGGACGAACACGTCGCCGGCGGCCATGTGGCCGCTCGGCCGGTACGCCGGGCTCAGCGTGGGACGGGCCGGGGGCCCTCCGCCGGTCGCCGGCGGTCCGGCGGTGGTCTCGTGGCACGCCAGGGCGGCCAGCGCGAGCAGTCCGGCGAGGGCGAGGCGGCGGTCAGCGGTCACGTGGCGTCGGCTCCGAAACGAGCCGCCGCCCCACCGCCGAAGCGGTGGAGCGGCGGGCAAGAAGGACGGTACGATCCTCCGGGCTTAGTAGCCCGGGTTCTGCTTCAGGTTCGGGTTCGCCGTCAGCTCGTTGGCCGGCAGCGGGTACAGGTTGTAGTTCGGATTCGCCACCTGCGCGCCGGGTGTCGAGCCACCCTTGAGCGCCCAGACCATCGTGGCCGTCGGCCCGGCAAACTGGCCGTACCGGATGAGGTCGGTCCGGCGCCGGCTCTCGAACAGCAGCTCACGCGCGCGCTCGGCCAGGATCGTGTCGAGCGTCATGGTGGTGGCCGTGATCGGTGTGTGGGCCGCGGCGCCGAACGCGCGGTCCCGGAGCTGGTTGAAGTAGATCACCGCCTGGCCGGTGTTGGTGCCGGTGCGGACCGCCGCCTCGGCGTACATCAGGTACGCCTCGCCGAGACGGAAGACCGGGAAGGACGCGTCCACCATGGTCTGCTGCGACCCGGCGCCGCCAGTGGACGTCAGGTTGGTGAACTTGGGCGCAGCCACTCCCCAGTTGAAGTTGGCGAGGCCGATCACGGTGTTGTTCACCGTGGTGTCGTGGTTCGCGACCGCCGCAGCGGAGTCGTAGAAGAACGAGCGCCGCGTGTCCGCCGGGTCGAACAGCCGGTAGACGTTCTGCTTCAGGCGGTAGCCGCCCCAGCAGTAGTCGATGCCGTACCACGAGGCCTGCATGCTGCCGCCGCACCCGGCGTGCACCACGAACGTCATGCCGCCCCAGGTCTGGGTGTAGGAGCCGTTCTGGACGGCGGCGAAGATGATCTCCGGCGAGGCCGTCCGGTTGTCGGCCGTGAAGTTGTACCGGTAGTGGCTGGCGAGCGAGTAGCCGCCCTGGGTGATGACGGTGTTGGCCTCGGTGAGCGCGTCCGCGTAATCGGCCGTGCCCGTGTACACGCCAGCGTTCAGGTACAGCTCGGCCAGCAGCATGTGATCCGCGGTCGGGGTCGCGCGGCCGACCACTGACACGACCCCCGGCGAGCTCGCCGTGGGCAGCGAGTCCTGGATCGCCTTCAGCTCGCTCACGACGTAGCGGTAGATGCTGTCACGCGCGGCCTGCTTGGGCGGCGGGCCGCCGACCGGGTTGGCCTCGGTCACGAACGGAATGGCGCCGAAGAAGTCGATGCCGTTCCAGTACGCGAGCGCCCGGAGGAACCGGGCCTCGGCGCGATACTGCTGGATCTGCACCTTGAGTCCCGTGCTCACGTTCCGCGACGCCAGCAGCGACGCGGTCGTCTGGCGCAGGAACTCGTTCGCCAGAGTTACTTGGAAATAGACGCGATAGTACATGCAGTTGGCGATCGCGTTGGTCGACGTCCATTTCCACAGATTGAGGTCCGGCACGCCGGGATCGTTCCAGCCGATCACGGCCTCGTCCGTGGGCAGCTCCTCGAGGTACCAGGCCACGCGGAGGTACTCCGAGGTCCCCTCGTCCTCCGTGGGGATGTCGCCCTGACCCTGGGTGGGGGCGTTCGGCCCGATCTGCGAGGTCAGGATGAGCCCCCCGTACAGCTTCGCCATGTACTCGGCGTAGGAGTTCGGGTCGTTCCAGATGTTGGAGCCGGTGACGGTGCTCTTCGGAGCCACCGTCGGGTCCGTACAGGCAGCCGCGGCCACCAGCAACGGGGCGGCGACCGCGAGGACCCTGATTGTCCTTAGGTTCATATGTTGGTCCCTTCTCGGAAGTTCGTATCCCAGGTCCTGTATCCTAGAACCGGACGCTCAGCCCACCGGTGAAGGTGCGCGAGCGCGGATAGATGTTGTTGTCGATGCCCAGGCCGGCCTCGGCGGCGGTCGGATCAACCCCCTGGTACCCCGTGATCGTGAACACGTTCGTCACGGTGGCGTACACCCGCCAGCGGCGACCCGCCACGTTGAACGAGTAGCCCAGCGTGATGTTGTCCATCCGCAGGAACGACGCGTCCTGCACGTAGTAGTCGGACAGCCACTGCGGGGCCGTGAACCCGGTCTTCAGGACCGACTTGTCCATGTTCGACGGGGTCACGTTGCCGGCCGAGACCATCTGGTACGAGCCGGTGTTCGCCGCGATGTTGTTGTAGACGTAGTTGCCCGTCTGCGCCCGCAGCGTGAAGCTCAGGTCGAAGTTGCTGTAGGTGAAGTTCGACGTGTGACCCAGCTCCAGCGACGGCCACGGCGACTTGTACGGCCGCCAGTCGGCGCCGGTGCAGCCCGTCACCGTGCTGTCGTGGGCCGCGTTCTGCACCAGCGGCAGGTACGTGTTCTGGACCGGCTTGCCGTTCTGGTAGTACTGCTGGCAGACCAGGAACGAGTTGATCGCGTAGCCCGGCTGCAGCACCTGGATCGTATTGCCGGTGCCGCCGCTGATGCCGCCGACCTGGATCTGGGTGATGCCGTTGCTGCCGTTGATGGTCGTCAGCTCGTTCGAGTTGTGGGCGATCGTGAAGTCCGCCGTCCAGCCCAGACCGTTGTGCCGACCCTCGAGCACCTTGGCGGACAACGTCAGCTCCACCCCCTGGTTCCGCATCGATCCGATGTTCGTCGTCACCAGGTTCGAGAAGTTGGTGCCGGCCGCGACGGGCACGGTGAAGATCAGGTCGGTGGTCTTCTTGGTGTACCAGTCGAACGCGCCCCCGATCCGGTTGTTCAGGATCGAGAAGTCCAGGCCGGCGTTGTACGAGTTGGTGGACTCCCAGTGGATGTTCGGGTCCACCGCGCTCGGCCGGATGGTGGTGACGAACTGGCCGTTGAAGTAGTACTGCGCCAGGTTGTTGGAGTACGTGTACGTCGGATACTGCAGGTAGTCCGCGAACGCCTGGTTACCGGTCTTCGCCCACGACGCCCGGATCTTGAGGTCGTTGAGGAACGTGAGCGACCGCAGGAACGACTCCTGCGAGATACGCCAGGCCAGCGACACCGAGGGGAAGGTCCCCCACTGGTTGCCCGGCCCGAACCGCGACGACCCGTCGCGGCGTACGCTGGCCGCCACGAGGTAGCGGTCGTTGAGGTTGTAATTGAACCGGCCGAAGAACGAAATCAGCTTGTAGTCGACGATGTAGTTGCTGTTCTGGATGTTCGTGGCCACCGGCACGCCGTTGATCCCGAGCAGGTTGCTCTGCAGGCCGGTCTCCTGGAAGTACGGGGCCTCGCTGTGCGACTGCGTGTACGAGTAGCCGCCCGTGACGTCGATGTTGCCCGGCACGACCTGGAGCGGGGCCGCGTAGTTGAGGTACGCCTCTCCCACTTCGTTCGTCTGGTTGTTGTTGGCGTAGCTCAGGAACCCCTCTGTGCCGACGGCCTGGTCACGCAGGTTGTTCGGGTTGAAGATCGAGTGGTCGATCGCGGTGACGTCGTAGCCGAGGTTGACGTGCGCCCTCAGGCCATCCACCCACGGCAGCTTGTAGTCGCCTTCCACGTTGCCGACGCTGCGCCAGGTGTAGCCGACGTTGGTGGACCGGTTCAGGCTCGCCACCGGGTTGCTCGATCCCGCCGTGGTCCCCGGCCAGTCCCAATAGCCGGTCGGGTTGGTCGGATCGTAGACCGGCTGGGTCGGCGCCATGGTGACCGCGTTGCCCAGGACGTCGCCGGCCTGGAACTGGTCGTAGGTCCGCGAGCCCTTGATGTTGGCCTTGAGGCCCAGGCGGTCGCCGAACAGGTGCTGGTCGTAGTTGAAGCCCAGCGACAGGCGCTGGGTCGAGGAGCCCTGCAGGATGCCCTGCTGGTCGAGATAGCCGAGCGACACGCGGTAGAACGTGTTCTCGCCCGTGCCGGTCACGGAGAGGTTCTGCTCCTGGCCGTACCCGGTGCGGTCGATCAGGTCGAACCAGTTGGTGCTCGCGCTCCCGAGCGAGGAAGCCTTCGACGCAGCGTACTGGTCCACGGCCGCAACGAACTGGGTCGTGTTCAGCACCTGGGGCACCCGCGTCACCGAAGACGCGGAGGCGCTGGTGCTGTACTCGACGGTCGTCCCGCGATGCCCGCCCCCCGTGCCCGACTTGGTCGTGATCAGCACGACGCCGTTGGCCGCGTTCGCGCCGTAGATGGCCGCGGACGACGCGTCCTTCAGCACCGTGATGCTCTCGATGTCGTTCGGGTTCAGGAAGTTGAGGGGATCACGGCCGGACGACAGACCGCCGCCCGCGCCGGTGCTGAGGGGCATCCCGTCGATCACGTACAGTGGATCGCTCGCGGCGTTGACCGACGTCGCACCGCGGATGCGGAGCGAAAGGCCGCCGCCAGGCTGGTTGTTGTCCAGCACCTGGACGCCGGCGACCTTCGCCTCGATAAGAGCCTCGGGGCTGACGATCTGGCCGGGGTTGAAGTCCTCCACCGACAGCTGCTTCACGGCGCCGGTGATGTCTCCCGCCCGCTGCTGGCCGTAACCGACGACCACGATTTCCGACAGGCCGACGGCCTGCTGGGTCAGCGAGAAGTCGGCGGCGATCGTCACCTGCCCCGCCGTCACGGTCACGACCTGCGCGCCCGGCGCGTAGCCGAGCATCTTCGCCCGCAAGGTGTCCGTGCCGGCCGGCACGCCCGTGATGATGAACGAGCCGTCGGCCAGGGTCTGCACCCCACGGGCACCGTAGGATACGGTGGCTCCCTGGAGCGGTTGTTTGGTCGCGTCATCCACGACGCGGCCGCGGATCCTGCCGGCCTCCTGCGCGGCGAGCGGCGCCGCGAGGAGCACTGCCAGGAGCGCACCGATGCTGAACCGGAGTCTTGTCATTACGCGTCTCCTCTAGGCTGTTGGACAAACAAAACGCCCCGGGCCGATGACTGGTCCGGGGCGAACAGAAGACGCTGCCGGCTCGGAGGAATTCGAGCCGGGGCGTCCGTTGAAGCCGATGATCGGCAGGACCCACCCGGACATCAGCCGGGTGGCCCGCGATGCGAGGCCGTGCATGCCGCCGTACCGCTGCGTCAAATGTGTTCCCGCTAGTGGACTTGGATGCCGTGGACTCGGGTCCAGCTAACGCCATTCAGGTAACGCCCGGCCACATTTCTGTCAACATCACGTCACGTGGGGGGTCTGCAAGGACTGTGCTTGTCACACGATCACCGCGCGCGCTCGCCCACCGGCGGTGACAGTGCGGGTTCCGCGCTCGGCTCCTCGGGCGCTTTCGCGGCGGGCCTCGGCCTGCGGCTACTCCCATATCATGCAACCAGTTACGGCATCGGCGCGGCGCAGCTGGCGGCTTCTCCGGAGAAGCTCGCCGTAGGCTACCAGTTGGCTCGGGTTTGGCCTCCAGGAAGGCCGAGCACGTCCGCGTCATCGTCCGGCCCGCAATGCCCCGATCGAGAGCGCCGCGTGGCCCGCTCGAGCCAGGACGATCGGCGAGCACGCGGCCAGCACTCGGGCGACCAGGCCGAGGCCCAAAACGAGACCTTTGGCCGCTCCACCAAGGCCATCAATGGGACTAGATGAGTCTGATTTGGCCCGCCCCGCCCACGTCAGGACGTCGTCAACCACGCGGCTGCCATCGACCCGCGATCAGAGCCGGACGCTTACGCCTCCGGTGACGGATCGCGAGGTGGGGTAGCCACCGCCGTCGATGCCGGTCAGCCCAGCGGCCGCGGGATCGCCGCCCCGGTAGCCCGTGAACGTGACCGCGTTCTGCACGGTCGCGAACACGCGCCAGCGCTGGCCCGCCACGGTGAACGAGTAGCCGAGCGTGATGTCGTCCACGCGCAGGAAGGAAGCGTCACGCACGTAGTAATCGGACAGAAGCTGTGCGGTGACGAACCCCGATCGCAGCACGTCCGCACTCAGGTTGAACGGTGCCCCCGTGCCGAGCGCGCTGTAGTTCCCCATGCTCGACGCGACGTTGTCGTAGACGTAGTTGCCCGTCCAGGCGCGGAGAGTCACGGCGAGATCCAGTCCGGCCCAGGTGACCGTCGACGTGTGGCCGAGGATCCACCGTGGCGCGGGATCGTGATAGGCGCGGAGGTTGGCGGCGGTGCAACCCTGCACGACGCCGCCCCCGGCCACGGCGACGTAGCCGTTCTCCACCGGCTTCCCGCCCTGGTACGCCTGCTGGCAGACGAAGAACGCGTTCACCGGCTGCCCGGGCTGGAGGACCTGGATCGTCGTCCCGATGCCGCCGGCGATCGCCCCCGTCGGCACCGCCTGCTGGCCGGGCGCGAGGTCGAGCAGCTCGTTCGCGTTGTGGGCGGCGGTGAACTCCGCCGTCCAATGCAGGTTCCGGGACGCCCCGTGGAGGACCTCGGCGGTCAGGCTCAGCTCGAGGCCGCGGTTCCGCACGCTTCCGACGTTGGTGGCGATGTAGTTCGCGAAGTTCACGCCCGCGGCGACCGGAACGACCGCGATCAGGTCGTCCGTCCGCCGCGTGTACCAGTCCACCGTGCCCCGGATCGTCTGGCGAAAGAGCCCGAAGTCGATCCCGGCGCCCCATGACGTCGTGCTCTCCCACCTCAGGTTCGGATCCACGGCCGGGGCCTGGAGCGGCGAGCCCGGCAGGGCTCCGAGCGATTGGTTGCCCGTCCTGCCCCACGACGCCCGCAGCGCGAGGTCGGCCAGCGGCGTCACGAAGGCCAGGAACGGCTCACGCGAGATGCGCCACGCAAGCCCCACGGCGGGGAAGGTCCCGCTTCCACGCCCGGGCGCGAAGATGGAGGAGTGGTCGCGCCGGAGGCTCAGGGTGGCACCGTAGCGGTCGGCCAGGTCGTACTGCACGCGCCCGAACCAGGAAACGAGGTGGCTCGACTGCAGGCCCAGCACGTTCAGGACGGTCGTGGCGGGTGGAAGACCGTTGGTGCCGAGCAGGTTCGTGCTCAGCCCGCTGAGGCTCACCGCGGGATAGCGGGTATTCAGCTCCCAGTTGGAGTAGCCCGCGGTCAGGTCCACGCTCCCTGGCCCGAAGCCGAGCGCCGCCGCGTAGTCCAGCCAGGCCTCCAGCACCGAGCTGCTCTGGCGCGGGGTGGCGAGGTACTCCGTACCCTGAGCCCCCTGGACCTGCGAGTGCAACGTGCTCGGGTAGAAGGACGTCTGACTGTCCCTGGTGATGTCGTGGCCGAGGTTGACGTGCGCGCTCAGCGCGTCGAGGAAGGGCAGGCGGTAATCCGCCTGGATGTTGCCCAGGGCGCGCCAGGTGGTGGCGTCCGCCTCGGCCAGTCTCTGGATCTCCACCGGGTTGCTCGTGGACGGCCCGGTGACCGGCCAGTTCCAGTATCCGGTGGCGGCGGTCGGATCGAGGACGGGTTGGGTGGGCGCCATGGCGGCCGCGTTGCTGAGAACGCCGTCCGGCGTGAACCGGTCGTAGAGGCGCGCGCCACGAACGTTGGCCCGTACGTCCAGGTGGTCCGCGAACAGGCGCTGGTCGAAACCGATCCCCAGCGTCAAGCGCTGGACCGCCGAGGCCTGGAGCACGCCGCCCTGGTCCAGGTACCCGATCGATAGACGGTAGGCCCCGCCCTGCCAGGCATTCGATACGGCGAGATCGTGGGCCTGGCCGAACGCACTGCGGGAGACCTGGTCGAACCAGTCCGTGGTCGCGCTCCCGAGCTGCGCCAGGCTCTGGGGAGCGTACTGCTGGACGGCCACGCGGAACTCGGTCGCGTTGAGCACCGGCGAAAAGCGCGCAGCATCCGAGGAGGACATGCTCGCGTCGTACTCGATCCGGGGTTCACCCCGGCCGGACCTCGTCGTGATCAACACCACGCCGTTGGTGGCGTCGACGCCGTAGATGGCGCCGGCCGCGGCGTCCCTCAGCACCGTGATGCTCTCGATGTCGGCCGGATTCAGCACGTTCAACGGATCGCGCCCCGCGCCGAGCTCGGCACCCGCCGCGACGCTCACCGGCATCCCGTCGACGACGTACAGCGGATCGCCCGCCGCGTAGATCGAAGTGCCACCTCGAATCCGGACGGCGAGACTGCCGCCGGGCTCGCCGTTGTCCACCACCTGCACGCCGGCGACACCCCGCAGCAGCTGCTCGGGGCTGACGACGCTGCCGCGGCCGGAGCTCGGCGCCTCCAGCCTGGTGACGGCGCCGGTGACGTCGGCGGCGCGGCGCTGTCCGTAGCCGATGCTCACGCTGTCCGGCCGCACGGAAACCGCCGGCGTCGTGTCGGCGGGCGCCTGCGCGCGCAGCGGGAGGGAGCAGGCGCCGGCCGCGAGGATGATGGCGAGACGCTGTCCGCTTCGAACCGTGCAAAGGCCGATGCTCATCTTCGTCTCCCCGGCGGATTCCGCTGGTGCCAGTGTCATATGCGCGGAATCGGGCCGGTCAGCAACCTGGCGGAGCACCGTCACTCCTGCGTCACTCGCCTCGCGCGGGCGCCTGCGCGAGGGGTCGCGAAGCCCCTGTCGGCCGAGTGGAAAGAAAGGGGCCACCGACGTCGCGACCCCGTCCCCCTTCCCGTCAGGCCGGGGCCTTCGTCTGGCGGCGTGCCCGGGACGCTGTGCCGCCGCTGGCGCACGCCGGGACGGCGAGCGCCTGGCCGCCGGGGGCGAGCGTCGTGAGCGCGTGGCCCGCGAGCAGCGTGTTCAAGCCGGCGAGGCCCCGATCGATGATGCCGTTCCAGTCCGTGACGGCGTTCCTGAGGTCCCGGCAGGCGGCGGCGTAATCGCCGAGCATCGCGGCCGTGGGAGCGGCGTCCGCCAGGTCCTGAGCGTTCAGCTGCCGGCCGAGCGAGCCGTTGACCGCGACGAAGCTCGGGGGCGCCGTGGGACCCCCGCGCCGGAAGAACGCACCGCCTCGGGGCGCCGGGTTGCCCGCGACCGTGTCGAGCCGAGCGTCGAGCCCCCGGGCCGCCGCGACGACGTCGGCCGGCGCACTCGAGCCCGTGTCGACCGCGAGCGCCGCGCGCAGGGCGGTCGCCCGTCGGTAGCCTTCCGACGCCTCGCCCATCCCCCGGTCGATGCGCATCTGCAGGTCGTGCTGGGCCGCGAGCGCCGCGGGCGTCGCCGGCGAGCGCGGGTCGTTCGTGACCTTGAGGCTCCGGCTGTAAGTGTTCCCGTCGACCGTGAGCCGGATGGTGTAGGTACCGGGCAGGGCCATCGGACCTTCCGGCGAGGCCGGCGTGAGGCCGGGATTGGCGTTGATCTCGAAGCTGTGCGAGAACGCCGGCGGCGCGTCGTACCGCAGGTCCCAGTTGGTGCGGTTGAGGCCGGCGGCCGCCGGCAGCGACTGCGGCGTCGCGACCCAGAAGCCCGGCTCCGGCGGCCGCGCGGCCTCGGCGACCGGCGGCGTCGCGATGCTCGAGAGGTGCCGCACGACGGCGCCCGAGCCGTCGAGGACGTCGAGCGTCACCTCGCCCGCGGGCTTCTGCTTCAGCCAGTAGTAGACGATGGCGCCCTCGGGCGGATTCGGGGCGTGCGGCACCTCGGGCGGGAAGGGGGTGTCCTGGTTCACGTTGCGGTGCACGCGGATCGCGTCGCCGGGCGTGAACAGGTGGACGTCCTCGGCCGCGAGCGCCGGCGTCATCTGCCGGAGCGGCGAGATGTCGTCGAGGATCCAGATCCCCCGACCGTAGGTGCCGACCACCAGGTCGTTGCCCGCGATGACGGCGTCGCGATACGAGGTGTTCGGAAGGTCGAGCTGCAGCGACTGCCAGCGGTCGCCGTCGTCGAACGAGACGAACATGCCGCTCGCCGTGCCGGCGAAGAGCAGGCCGGCCCTCCTGGTGTCGGCGCGGATCACCTGCGCGAAGCTGCCGCTCGCCTGGCCGGTCGGGAGCCCGGTCACGATCCTGCTCCAGGTCCTGCCGAAGTCGCGCGTCCGGTAGAAGAGCGGGGAGTAGTCGCCGGTGGCGTGCCCGTCCATCGCGGCGTAGGCCTCGGCGGGATCGTGATGGGAGGCCTCGATGGCCGTGACGTCGGACTGGTCGGAGTCGGGCAGGTCGGGGATGGTGGCGTCCTGCCACGTCCGCCCCTCGTCCCTCGTCACCTTGATCAGGCCGTTGTTCGTGCCGACCCAGATGACGCCGCGCCGCGCGCTGGACGCCGCCATGGATTCGATCGCTCCGCCTCGCGGCTCGCCCGGACGCGCCGCCAGGCTCTCGGCCGGCGGCGTGACGCCATTCGCGTAACCGAGGTCCGGACTCAGCTTCCGCCAGTGCGCGCCGCCGTCCGAGGTCGCCATCACGTATTGGAAGCCGGCCAGGAGCTCGCGCGGGTTCCACGGCGCCCAGACCAGCGGCTGGGAGCGCGTCACTCGCAGGTACGATTTCGGGTCGGCATTCGGGCTGACGTTGATGATCTGCTCGCTCGGCCACCGGACCTTCAGGATGCCGGAGCCCGAGCCGTAGACGATGTCGGGGTTCCGCGGATCGGCCACCACCGTGCCCCATTCCCACGTGCCCACGGGGCTCCAGTCCATCGGCGTGATCGCGCCGTAGTTGCCGCGGCTGCGGGTACGGATCGCACCCGCGTCCTGCTGGCTCGCGTAGATCCAGTAGGGCCACGAGCGGTCGACCGAGACGTGGTAGACCTGCTCGGTGGACTGGTTGTACCACGGACTCCACGTCCGCCCGCCGTCCAGCGTCACGGTCGCGCCCTGGTCCATGCCGAGCAGCATGCGCTGACCGTCGGTGGGGTCGATCCACAGCTGCTGCGGATCGTCGCCGCCCGGCGCGCCCTTGAAGCCGGTGAACGTGTTGCCGCCGTCGGTGGAGACGTAGCTCGACGTGTTCACCGTGTAGACGACGTCCGGATTGCGGCTGCTGACGTACACGCCGCAGTTGTAGCCGCCCTGGCCGTTGCCGACGCGCCGGTCGTCCGGATCCATCTGCCGCCACGTGGAGCCGCCGTCGTCGGAGCGCCACAGGCCGAAGTTGCCGATCAGGAACACGCGCTGCGCGTTGGTGTGCATCGCCACCGCCAGCGACGTGCGCCCCGCGAGGCGCGGCAGGCCGCCGCCGGTGATCTCGTGCCAGGTGAGCCCCTGGTCCGTGGACTTGTAGAGGGCCGTGCCCGTCGGCCCGTTCCCGGCCCCGGCGCCGGCAAAGCCGCCGCGGCCCGCCGCCCTCGGCGGCGTGTAGTGACGGTCGGTCGTGGCGAACACCACGCCCGGCTGGTCGTAGGCCCACGCCAGCTTCTGGATGCCGGTCTCGTCGTCGACGAACAGGGTCCGGGTCCAGGTGCGGCCGCCGTCCGCGCTCCGGTAGACGCCGCGCTGGCCGCCCCTGGCGTGGAAGTCTCCCTGCGCCGCGACCAGGACGAGGTTCGGGTCCCTGGGGTCCACGAGGATCGACGGGATCTGCTTCGTCGAGTCGAGACCCAGGTGCCGCCAGGTGCGCCCCGCGTCGTCCGAGCGGTACACGCCGTCGCCCTCGTCGATGTTGCCGCCGGTGGGCATGTCGCCCGTGCCCACGTAGATCACGCTCGTGTCGGACGGGGCGACTTCGATCGCACCGACGGCCGAGGTGGTCGTGATCGAGTCGAAGATCGGCTCCCAGGTCGCGCCGGCGTTGGTGGTCTTCCAGACGCCGCCGGTGGGGAAGCCGGCGTAGAACACGCCCGGCTCGCCGATGGCGCCGGTCGTGGCGGATACGCGCCCCGCGCGGAACGGGCCGACGTTGCGCCAGACGAAGCCGCTCAGGTCCTGGGCGCCGAGCGGCGCCGCGACCAGCGCGAGCAGCACGAGGGGCGCCGACAGCCGGGTGCGGACCGACGACAGTTTGCGGGAACCGTTCATGACAGGCATCTCCAGATGGCGCCCGGGAGGCTACAGATGCTCTAGGGGATCGATCGGTAATAGAAAGCTACGAGCGGGTGCCCGGCAAAGTTGCGCGCAACACTGGCCGGCGGACGGCGCGGTCCGACGTCGGGCCGGCGCGCGATGGCCACCAGGGAGGAGGCATGAGATGAGGGCGTTCTCGCGGGTTCTCCTCGTCGCGTCGGTCGTGACGGGCCTGGCTGCCGGGTGGGCGGCGACCCCCGCTGCCGCGCGGCGGGCCGGAGCGCTCGCCGCCGATTCGTGCCCGTGGGTGCGCTCGACGCTCCCCTTGGCCGCGCGCGTGGCGCAGCTGGTGTCGGCCATGACCCTCGACGAGAAGATCCGGCTGGTGCACGGCGCGGGCGGGACGGCTTACGCCGGCTACGTGCCGGCCATCCCGCGGGTGTGCATTCCGGCGCTGAAGCTGCACGACGGCCCCGGCGGCGTCGCGGACGGATTGACCGGCGTGACCCAGCTGCCCGCCCCGGTGGCGGTGGCGGCGAGCTGGGACACCTCGCTCGCCCGGGGATACGGCGAGGTCATCGGCGAGGAGGAGTGGGGCAAGGGCGCGAACGTCAACCTCGGCCCCACGATCAACATCGTGCGCGACCCCCGCTGGGGCCGCGCGTTCGAGGCCTTCGGCGAGGATCCGTACCTGGCCGGGCAGATGGCGGCGGCGGAGATCCGGGGCGTGCAGGGGCGCGGCGTCCTGTCGCAGGTCAAGCACTGGGTGGTTTACAACCAGGAGACGTTCCGCAACACGCCGGCGGACGACGTGACGATCGACCGGCGCGCCCTGCGGGAGATCTACATGCCGCAGTTCGAAGCGGCGGTCCGGCAGGGCGGTGCGTCGTCGGTGATGTGCGCCTACAGCACGATCAACGGCACCTGGGCGTGCGAGAGCGCCTACACGCTGGACACGGTGCTGAAGGGCGAGTGGCGCTTCCCCGGCTTCGTCACGTCGGACTGGGGCGCGACGCACTCGACCGTGGCGGCGGCTGGGAACGGGCTCGACATGCAGATGCCGGACACCACGTACTTCGCCTCGGCGCTGGCCTCGGCCGTGACCGCGGGCCGGGTGCCCGCGGCGCGGCTCGACGACATGGTCGCCCGGATCCTGACCCAGATGTTCCGGTTCCACCTCTTCGACCGTGCGCAGACCGGCACGCCGTCGAGCGTCGTCACGGGCGAGGGGCACGCCGCCCTGGCGCGGAGCGTCGCGGAGCGGGGCACCGTGCTGCTGCGGAACGCCGGCAACCTGCTCCCGCTGGATCCCGTGGCAATCAAGTCCATCGCGGTGATCGGCCCCGGCGGCGGCCAGGACGCGCTGTCGGGGGGCGGCGGCAGCGCCGCCGTGGTCGCGCCCTCCGTCGTCACGCCGTTCGCCGCGCTCGCGCGCCGGGCCGGCGGCGGCGTCCATGTGCGCTACGCACCGGGCCCGCTCCCGCCGAGCGGCCGCCTCCCCCCGGTGCCGCCCGAGGCGCTCGCGCCCTCGTCGGGCGGCGGACACGGCCTCACGGTTCAGTTCTACGACAACATGACGCTGTCCGGCGATCCGGTCGCGACCCGCCTCGATTCGGCGGTGGGCGCCGACTGGCACGACCAGCCGCCGGCGCCCGGGGTGAACGCCGAGAAGTGGTCGGCGCGGTGGACCGGGACCCTCACGGCGCCGGTCGCAGGCGAGTACGTGTTCGCGCTGACCAGCGACGATGGCAGCCGGCTGCTGCTCGACGGCGTTCGGGTGATCGACAACTGGCGGGACCAGGCCCCGACGACGGAGACCGCGAAGGTGGCGCTGGCGGCGGGCCAGGCCGTGCGGATCGAGATCGACTTCTACCAGAACGCCGGCGGCGACTCCATCGGCTTCGGGTGGCGGGTGCCCAGCGGCACGTCGCTCATGGACGAGGCGACGGCGCTCGCCAGGTCCTCCGATGTCGCGGTGGTGTTCGCCGGCGCCTTCGAGACCGAGGGGGCCGACCTCCCGGACATCGAGCTGCCGGGCGAGCAGAACCGGCTGATCGGCGCCGTAGCGGCGGTGAACCCGCGCACCATCGTCGTCCTCAACACCGGCTCGGCCGTCACGATGCCGTGGGTGGACTCCGTGGCGGCGGTGGTGGAGGCGTGGTACCCCGGCCAGGAGGACGGCGACGCCCTGGCGGCGGTCCTGTTCGGCGACGTCGATCCGGCGGGCCGGCTGCCGGTGTCGTTCCCGAGACGCCTGGCCGACGTCCCGGCCGCGGGCCCGGCGCAGTGGCCGGGCGTGGAGGGCCGGGTGCGGTACTCGGAAGGTCTCGACGTGGGCTATCGCTGGTACGCCGCGAAGGGGATCGCGCCGCTCTACCCGTTCGGCTTCGGCCTCTCGTACACCACGTTCCGGTTCTCGCATCTCAGCGTCGCGCGCCGGCACGGGTCGTCGGTGCGGGTGACCGCGACGATCACCAACACGGGGCGGCGCGCGGGCGCCGAGGTGGTGCAGCTGTACGTGGGCAATCCCGCGACCGACGGCGAGCCGCCGTGGCTGCTGAAGGCCTTCCGCGAGGTCCGGCTCGCGCCGGGAGCTGCGAGGAAGGTGACCTTCTCGCTCGGTCCGGAGGCGTTCGCGCACTGGGACAGCGCGACCGGCGGCTGGGTGGTCAGCGCGGGGCGCTACCGGATCGGCGTGGGCGACTCGTCGGCAAACCTGCCGCTCCGCACCGGGGTCGCCCTGCGTGCGGCACGGCCGGGACCAGGCGCAGACCGCTGGAGATAGAGACCGCCGGTTCGGGCTCGGGCGGCGCGGTGCCGGGCGCCGGTCGGGGCTCACGCGGTGACGCGCTACAGCGACACCACCGCCGCCGCCCACTCCGCCGGGTTCTTGTCCTGCTGGAAGAACTTCGAGACGTCCACGATCAGGTTCGTGCCGTCGCGCCGCAGCGCGAAGCGGTCCATGCCGCGGGTCGCGCGGCCCGAGACGAACACACCGTCCGGCTGGTAGCGGGAGTGGTGCTTGGGACACTGGAACTGCGCGTCCTCCGGTTGCCAGTGGAGCGCCGTATTCTGGTGCGGGCAGGCGAGGTTGAAGGCGTACGCCTTCTGCTGCCAGCGCACGACGATCACCTCGTTGGCGTGGTCGATCTGCGCGCCGTCCTCGGCGGGGACGGGATAGGTCAGCTCGGAGCCGTGCCGTGCGAGCGCGCGTGCGAACGTCACGCGGAGCGCGGCCGCCGTGCCCGGCGCTGCCCCCAGCGCGGCGACGGCGGACGCGAGGAGAATGCCGGCGTCCCGCAGGAACGCCCGCCGTTCCAGTTGCTCACAGCCGGGGCAAGGGGCGGGGGCCGATCCGGGCTCTGCGCTGCGATCTCGTGTCATGGGTCAGGAGACAGTGGTGAGGAACGCGCCGGCGAGGAGCACGGTGAACCACAGCACCAGGCTGACGCCCGAGGTGAGGCGAAAGCGCCTCCAGCTGGCGGCGTCGCCGGCCTGCAGGTGCCGCTCGATCCGCAGCCGCACCCAGCCGTTGAACAGGAGCAGCGCGATGAGGGCCATCTTCGCCCAGAACAGCACCGACGTCAGATAGGTGTGCAGGTCGGAGAACAACTGGAGCCCGCCGCTCGCCACCGTGACGGCCAGTCCGCCGAGGACCCACGCGTGCACGCCCCGCCCGCGCTCGAGCTCGCGCAGCAGGTCGTTCCCGCCGTCAGGGGCGAGTAGCAGCGACGCGCGGTCGGTGACGATGGCGAAGCCGCCGGCGATGAGGATGCCGGCCAGGTGAACGAACATGACGCCCGCACTGAGCGCCTTCGAGTCGGCGTACTGGTGCGCCCACCACGCGACCAGTCCCGGCGAAGCGGCGGCGACCACCGTCAGTTCTTCCACAGCAGCATCATGACGTACGACGCAAGGGCGGTGCTCATCGAGCCGATCGCCAGCGCGCGGTGCGTGGTGGCGGCCGTGGAGCCGGTCGTGCGGAAGCGCCGGCCCCCGGGCGCCGCAGCCGCGGTCGCGACGAAGCCGGCGTCCGCCGCGATCATCAGCGCCGCGTGGAGGTAGCGCCTGGCGCGGCCCGCCGGGTCCTTGCGGCTGTCCCACAGGTTCCACACGCCGGTGACCGTGTTCACCGCGAACAGGCCGCCGATGCCGAGGGCGACCAGTTGGTGCGCGCTGCGCGTCGAGGAAGAGGCCGTCGGATCGCCGATGAGCTTCTGGCCGAGAAAATACTCCGTGACGAACAGCGGCGCCGTGGCCAGGCTCGCGATCTTGTGGATCTCCAGGCGCGTGTAGTAGAAGTCGCTGTGCTCGATCGCGCGCGGACGCTGCGGCGCCTCGCTCACCGCGAGCGAACCGGGCCGCAGGCCGCCGGCGTCGTCGGGCGCCAGCAGGGCCAGGCCTGCGTTCGCCCGCGTCGCCATGACAGTCACGGTGGGCGTCGCGGGGAGGGGCTGCACCGCGGGCAGGTGCTGGACGGCGGTCCGCAGGGCAAGAAGCAGTACGTAGTCCAATCAGCACTCCTGTCCGACGGGAATCGGCTCACTACCCGGGAGCCTTCTTCAGGGTCCGCGCTCCGTGCGCATAATTGCGACTGTCCTGGTGGTAATTCGGTGCCCTTCTCGCGCGCCGCGAGGCGGATCTACATTACCCAAGAGCGCGACCTCGGCATTGGCAGCGGGCCGGGACCGACCCGCGGGACGAGCCTGGGTCGCAGATGACTCCTCCCACCTGAGCAGGGCACCGGACGATGAAGGTCGTCCTGATCTACCCGGAGTTTCCCGATACGTTCTGGAGCTTCAAGCACGCCCTGAAGTTCGTCCGCAAGAAGGCATCGTATCCCCCCCTCGGTCTGCTCACCGTGGCGGCCATGCTTCCCGCAGACTGGGAGCTGCGCCTCGTAGATGCCAACGTGCGGGCGGTCAGGGACCGGGATCTGGCTTGGGCCGACTGCGCGTTCCTCAGCGCGATGGGGGCGCAGCGGGAGTCGGCGGAGAAGATCATCGCGCGATGCCGCGTCAGGGGGCTCCGCGTCGTGGCAGGCGGGCCGCTGTTCAGCGCGGAACGCGAGCGGTACGCGTACGTGGATCACCTCGTCCTGAACGAGGCGGAGCTCACCCTCCCGGCGTTTCTGCGCGACTTGGCGGCTGGCGAAGCGCAGCACCTCTACACCACGCGGGAGTTCGCCGATCTCCGGGAGACGCCGATTCCGCGGTGGGATCTGATCCGCATGCGGTCGTACGCCTCGATGCCGGTGCAGTTCTCGCGCGGCTGCCCGTTCGACTGCGAGTTCTGTGACGTCACGGCGCAGCTGGGCCGCCGCCCGCGTACCAAGAGTCCCGACCAGATCGTGAGGGAACTGGATCGCCTCTGCGAGCTCGGATGGCAGGACGGCGTGTTCTTCGTGGACGACAACCTCATCGGCAACAAGAAGTGCTTCAAGCGGGACCTCCTGCCCGTGTTGCTGGAGTGGCGGAAGCGGCACCGGGGCATGCCGTTCAACGGCCAGGCGTCCATCAATCTGGCCGACGACGAGCCGCTCGTGCACCGGATGGTCCGGGCGGGGTTCGACTCCGTGTTCGTCGGCATCGAGACGCCCGACGAGGAAGCGCTGACCGAGTGCGGCAAGCGCCAGAACCTGTGCCGCGACCTCGTCGCCGACGTCCGGGGCCTGCAGCGCGCCGGCCTGCAGGTCCAGGGCGGGTTCATCCTCGGCTTCGACAGCGACTCGGCGTCGACTCCCCGGCGCCTGCTCGAGTTCGTTCAGAAGAGCGGGATCACCACGGCGATGGTGGGTCTGTTGCAGGCGCTTCCCGGCACGCGGCTCTACCAGCGGATGAAGGCCGCCGGCCGCTTGCTCGAGGCGGGATCGGGCGACAACGTGGACGGCACGACGAACATCGTTCCCCTGGAGGGGGCCGGCGGACTTCCGGGCGTCTACAAGGAGCTGCTTCGCCGGCTGTACACCCCGCGCGCGTACTACCAGCGCGTACGGGCGATGCTACGGGACTACCACCCGCCGAGGATCAAGGCGCGGCTGAGCCTCGGTTTCGTGCGCCGGCAGGGGATGGCGTTCGCGCGGTCGGTCGTGCGGCTCGGCATCATCGGCAGGGAGCGGCTCGAGTACTGGAAGCTGCTGGTCTGGACGCTGGCCCGGAGACCGAGGGCATTTGCGCACGCCGTCACGCTCGCGATTTACGGCCATCACTTCCGCGTGATCAGCGAGCGGCACATCGCCTGAGCCTCGTCGGGTCACGCGCAACGCTCGTGGGGCCGCCGACTCGGCGGCCCCACGTCGTTGCGGCGGATGGTCGCGAAGTGCGCCAGACAGGAGTCGAACCTGTGGCCTTCAGCTCCGGAGGCTGACGCTCTATCCAGCTGAGCTACTGGCGCAACAGTCGGGGCGAGAGGATTTGAACCTCCGACCTCCTGGTCCCGAACCAGGCGCGCTAACCGGTCTGCGCCACGCCCCGAACTACCAGACTACAGTTGCCAGACGCCAAGTTGCCAGTGGTTGCCAGCTGCAGGATGCCGGCGATCGGCCCGCCCCGATACCGACCGGGTGTTCTTCCCGTTTCTGCCACGTTGCCGCCTGGAGCCACTGGCAACTTGGCGTCTGCCACCTGGCAACCAGTCTTCAGAGTGCGCCCAGGAGGAGTTGAACCCCCAACCTCCTGATCCGTAGTCAGGCGCTCTATCCAGTTGAGCTATGGGCGCGATGGGCGGTACAAGATTCGAACTTGTGACCTCTACGATGTCAACGTAGCGCTCTAACCAACTGAGCTAACCGCCCGTGATCGTCCCCGGGCGCCCGAAACCGGGGCGCCGCCGGTGCGTAGGAGCGGGAAACGGGACTCGAACCCGCGACCCCAACCTTGGCAAGGTTGTGCTCTACCAACTGAGCTATTCCCGCAGGTGGAGGCGAGGGGGATCGAACCCCTGACCTCGTGAATGCCATTCACGCGCTCTCCCAACTGAGCTACGCCCCCCGCCCCCGGACGGATGGGTCTTCCGTTCGGAGCCCCGAAAGCTATTTTGGTGCCCCGCCCCGGTCAACGAGAACTTCGGCCGGGGTGGTGGGTACAAGGGCCGCATGAACAACAAGACGCCTCGGCGCCGGGTGAGGGCGCCGCGCTATATAAGGAATGAGATGGCCGAACAGCCTGCCGCCCGGAAGCGCCGTCGCCCGTCCAAGCCGCTCCTGCCCCTGGGGCCGGGGGAGGCCGACCGGGACATCCTCGACCAGTACCTGTACGAGGTGTCGGTCACGCCCCTCCTCAAGCCGCACGAGGAGATCGAGCTCGCCAAGAAGGT
>DASPTN010000047.1:0-41132 GCA_035623395.1 Gemmatimonadales bacterium
TTCGTCTACTACGGCGAGGAGATCGGGATGACGGGCGACAAGCCCGACCCGCGGATCAGGACCCCGATGCAGTGGAGCCCGGGGCCCGGTGCCGGGTTCACGACCGGAAGGGCGTGGGAGAGCCCGCAGGCCGATTCCCGGACCACCACCGTCGCCGGGCAGGACCGGGACCCGGGATCGCTGCTCAACCTGTACCGGCGATTGATCCACCTGCGCGCGGCCAACGCCGCGCTCGCCACGGGCCGTCTGGTGGCGCTCGAGACCGGCGCTCCCCGGGTGGTCGCGTACCTCCGACGCGATGGCGGCCGCGCCGTGATGGTGGTGGCCAACCTGGGCGACGCCCCCGCGTCCAACATCGCCATCGGCTCGGGCGCCGGAGCGCTCGCTCCCGGCGCGTACGTGCCGCGCGACCTGCTTCACCGGTCGGCCGCCGCGGCGCTCCGGGTGGGGGCCGACGGCCGGGTCGCGGGTTACGTCCCGGCGGCGACGATCGGGCCGAGGGAAAGCCTGGTCCTCGACCTCGCCCGGCAGTGAGGCGCGTCCGGCAACCTTGCGACCGGCGCGGTGTATGCGTGGACGGCGAACCACGACGATGGGGAACTCGATGGGAGGCTCTGTGAGGATGCGTATCGCGGTGGTGCTGGCGGCGGTCGCCGCCCTGGGCTGCGACAAGAACGGGACGAGCACCCAGACGGGCGTCAGCAGCTCGTGCACGGTGACGCTGTCGGGCTCGATCTCCGGAAGCTACGACTGCCGGCCCGCCACCACCCTGTGGTCCAGCGCGGACAACAAGGGCGATTTCTCGTTCGGCGTGACCGCCTCGGGCACGCGGCCGGCCATCTCGCTCGCCATCCTCTGGCCGGGCCAGCCGAAGGACACCGCCTACACCAACGCGGATTCGGCGGCGCAGGCCGCCGTCTCCATCACCACGTCCACCAATCAGGTCTGGCAGGCGGCGGTCGGTCCGGGCGTGACGGCGACCGGCAGCTACACCCTGGTCTTCTCGTCGCTGGTCGTTGGCAGCACCAACGCGACCGGCATCGGCTACTCGGCCGACGGCACGCTGAACGCCACCCTGACGGCGGTGACGGCCTCGGGTGCCAGCGGCGTGGTCCTCGTCACGGCGACGTTCTAGCCCGCGGAGCGGCGCGCGCCCCCCGGGGCTCGAGGGGCGCGCGCCGGACCGCCCCGCCAGTCGCGCGGTCCCGCCTCAGCGCTTCAGCACCATCGCCCCGTAGGCCGGCAGCGCGAGCGTGTCGCCGCGCACCACGCTGCCCGTCAGCAGGTCGCGCGCGCCCGCCACGTCGAAGCCCGCCACCGTGAAGCGCGCGGCGTGGCTGCGCGCGTTGACCAGCACCACGGCGGCACCCCGGCCGTAGGCGATGACATCGGTCGAATCGCTGGTGCGGATCCTCCGCAGGTCGCCCCGCAGGAAGGCGGGATCGGTGCGCGCCAGGCGCACGACGCGGGCATAGAAGGCGACCGCCGTCGCGCCGCACGGCTGGCTCCAGTCGACCGTCTCCCGCTCGAACAGGCCGAGCTTCTGCGGGCTCTCGACCTCCTGGCCGTCGTACAGCAGCGGCCGGCCCGGCATCAGCGCCATGGCGACGAAGGCGGCGCGGGCGCCCGCCGGGCTCCCGAACAGCGTGATCGGCGGGTTGTCCCATCCCGTCTCGTCGTGGTTGGTGGTGAACCGCATCCGCATGCCGCCCGGCGGCATCGCCCGCTGGTCCGCCACGACGCCGAGCACGAACGAGTCCACGGGCGCGCCCCGCCACACCGCCTTGAGGCGCCCGTAGCCGTCCCACCCGTAGCTCAGATCGAAGCCGACCCGGTGCGTCTCCAGCTCGCCGGCCTCCGCGAGCATCAGGATCGGCCTCCGCACCGCCGCCCGCAGCGCCGTGCTGGCCTCGGCCCAGAAGTCCGGCGGGATGAAGTGCGCCACGTCCATCCGGTATCCGTCGAGGTCGAAGTCGACCAGCCAGTGGCGCAGGCTGGCGATCATCGCCGTGCGCAGCCCCGCGTTCCTGTAGTCGAGCTGGGCCACGTCGGTCCAGTCCGTCGGATGGCCCTGGAGATCCCGCGGCACGACGGGCTGGCCGCTCGAGTCGTGCACGTAGTACTCCGGGTGCGTCTTGATCCACACCGCGTCCCAGGAGGTGTGGTCCGGCACCCAGTCGAGGATCACCTTCATCCGGCGGGCGTGCGCGGCCCGCACCAGCGCCCTGAGGTCGGCCGCGGTGCCGTAGTCGGGGTTGATCGCGTCGTAGTCGCGCACCGCGTACGGCGAGCCGACCGGGCCCTTGGCGTTGAGGACGCCGATCGGGAAGATGGGCATCAGCCAGATGACGTCCGCCCCGGTCGCCTGGATGCGTGCCAGCCCGGCGGTGACGCCGGTCAGGTTGCCCCCGGCCGAGAAATCCCGGACGTTCACCTCGTAGAGCGCGCTGCGCACCACCCACGAGGTGTCCGGCGCGAGGGCCACGGACGGCGCCTGGGCGTGAACGGTACCCGGCGCGAGGACGCACGCCACGAGCGACGAGGCGGCGGCGGCGACCGCCGCGGAGATCCTGCGCATGTCGGTCACTCCTGCCTGGAAGGAACGGTCGGACCTGCGCGAGCCAATGTAGCTCGCACCGCATTCTTGCGGCCACCTCGGGCCGGGGCCTAACGTATCGGCGCTCGACGCACGCACAGCCGGGAAACCGGGAGGAGTCGAACGATGCATGTCATCCGCACGACGTCCCTGCTCGTGATCGGCGCGGCAGCCGCGCTGCTGTCCGTCCGGCCCGCCGCCGCGCAGCGGCAGCGCTTCTCCATGGACCCCGGCTGGCGCTTCAACCTGGGCGACGCCGCGGGCGCCGAGCGCCCCGGCTTCGACGATCACGCCTGGCGCAGCCTGGACCTGCCCCACGACTGGAGCATCGAGGGCACGCCGCAGCACGACGCCCCGGGCGGCGGACGCATGGGTTACTTCCCTGCGGGAATCGGCTGGTACCGGAAGGCGTTCCGTCTCCCGCCGGCCGCGAAGGGCCACGAGGTCTGGCTCGAGCTCGACGGCGTGTACATGAACAGCGACGTCTGGATCAACGGCTTCCACCTCGGCAGGCGGCCCTACGGCTACAGCAGCTTCGCCTACGACGTCAGCGGGCACCTGGTTGCCGGCGTGAACGTGGTCGCCGTCCGCGTCGACAACTCGGCGCAGCCGAATTCCCGCTGGTACACGGGCAGCGGCATCTACCGCCACACCTGGCTGACGCTGGTGGCACCGCTCCACGTGGGGCACTGGGGCACGTACGTGACGACGCCGCGTGCGGACTCCACCGGCGCCGATGTCGTGGTCCGCACCCGCGTTGAGAACGACGGCCCGGCGGCGCGCAGCGGCACGCTGCGCGCCGCGGTGCTCGACGGCACCGGCAAGGAGGTGGCATGGTCCCAGACACCCATCTCGCTCACACCCGGGCAGCAGACGGAGGTGGAGCAGCGGCTGGCGGTGGCGTCGCCGCGGCTGTGGTCGGTGGAGTCGCCGACCCTGTACACGCTGCGCGCCGAGGTGCTGGACGGCCGGCAGTCCCTCGACGCGACCACCACGCCGTTCGGCATCCGCACCATCGCCTGGGACAAGGATCGCGGCTTCCTCCTCAACGGGCGGCCGGTGAAGCTCAAGGGCGTCAACCTGCACCACGACGGCGGCGGCGTGGGCGCGGCCGTGCCGGAGCGGATCTGGGAGAGCCGGCTGCTGATGCTGAAGGCGATGGGGGCGAACGCCATCCGCACGTCGCACAATCCCCCGGCGCCCGAGTTCCTCGACCTGTGCGACCGCCTGGGTTTCCTGGTCATGGCCGAGGCGTTCGACGAGTGGACCATCGGCAAGGTGCCGCACGGCATCCACGAGTACTTCGCCGAGTGGGGCGAGCGGGACCTCGCCGACTTCATCCACCGCGACCGCAACCATCCCTCGATCGTGCTGTGGAGCGCCGGCAACGAGATCGGCGAGCAGTCCACGCCCGACGGCGTGCAGGTGCTGCGCCGGCTGGTCGACGTCTTCCACCGCGAGGACCCGACGCGCCCCGTCACCACGGGCAACGACAACATCTACGCGGACGGCCACCCGGCGACGCTGGCGTTCCTCGAAGCCGAGGACGTGGTCGGCTACAACTACGTGGACCGCTGGCACGAGCGCCGCGAGCTGTTCGCCGAGCCGGACCGGCACGATCACCCCGACTGGAAGATGGTCGGCACGGAGAGCGGGACCGTGTTCCAGTCGTTCGACGGGCGGCCGTCGCTGGGCACCGACTCGACCGTGGTCCGGCCCAACTACACCGGCGGGATGATGGAGGCGGAGCGTCGCTGGAAGTGGATCGCGATGCACGACTACTTCGCCGGCGACTTCATGTGGACCGGCGTGGACTACCTGGGCGAGAGCTTCTGGCCGTTCACCGGCTTCGGCTCCGCGCCGCTGGACGTCGCCGCCCACCCGAAGGACTCGTGGTACTTCTGGCGGAGCTGGTGGACGGATCAGCCGGTGCTGCACCTGCTGCCGCACTGGAACTGGCCGGGCCGCGAGGGACAGACGATCCCGGTGCTGGCCTACACCAACTGCAACACGGTGGAGCTGTTCCTCAACGGCCGCTCGCTGGGGACCAAGGCCCTGGAGTTCCCGGCGCAGGGCACGTCGGGGGGCTGGAACAGCTACGCGCTGCCGGCCGTCCGCTCGACGACCGACGACCTGCACCTGAGCTGGGACGCGCCCTACGCGCCCGGCGTACTGCGCGCGGTGGGCAGGCACCGCGACGGGTCGGACTGCGCCGTCGCCGAGGTGCGGACCGCCGGGGCGCCCGCCGCGGTGCGCCTCGCCGCGGATCGCGACACCGTCACCACCGCCCCGGGCGACGTGGCCCTGGTGAGCTTCGAGATCGTCGATTCGGCGGGGACGGTGGTCCCCACGGCCGACGACGTGGTGCGCTTCACCGTCGCCGGCGGCAACGTGCTCGTGGTCGAGAGCGGCAACCTCCAGGACCACGACCCGTACCGCTCCGACCGGCGCCACGCGTTCGAGGGCCGGGGCCTCGCCATCCTGCGGGCCTCGCAGCCCGGCGCGCTCCAGGTGAGCGCCACGGCGGACGGGCTGCACGGCGCGACCGTGACGGTCGCGGTGCGGGCGGCCGCGGCGCCGCCGGCGATCCCGGCCGCGCGGTAGTCCGCCGGCCGCGCGGGCCGTTACGGCGGGCTGATCGCCCCGAGCCTCTTCCGCTCGGCGAGGTGCGCGCGGAGATCGATCAGGGTCTTGAGCGCGATCAGCAGGATCAGCGCTGCGACCGGCGCGCCCATCGCCTTGGCGGCGAAGCCGCCGAGCAGGATGGTCAGGTGGAGGACGACCACGCGGGCGTAGGGCTGCATCATCAGCAGCGGCAGCGACGCACGGCGGAACTCGCCCCCGGCGATGTAGTTGTGCGCGAACGAGAAGCCGTGGCTGAGGACGATCGCGAGCACGCCGAGCCCGACGCCCGCTCCCCGGACCGCGGCGACGAACGACGCCGGGCTCGGCGAGAAGTGCCCCCCGGGGCCGAACAGCGCCAGCACGAAGATGCCGTGCACCATCGTGAACATCCCGTAGTGGAACGTGAAGAACGGGATGAGGAACAGCTTGGCGGCGTCGGCGCCCACGTCCTTCGGGCTCGCGACCAGCATGCGCAGGATGTTGAACACCCCGACGACGACGTTCTCGCACCAGTAGAGCAGCAGCACGGAGAACACCGTCCAGTGGGAGCCCAGCACGCCCAGGAGCGGCACCAGGTTCGCCGCCACCAGCACGAGCACCGACGGCGGCAGGCCGCGCGCCTCGGCGGGGATCTCGTCGGTTTCGGTCACGGGGTCGCCACCTCCATCCGGTGAATTTCGCGCATCCGCCTCAGGCGCGGAACCGTGCCGGCCACGATCCCCACCACGGCCAGGGACGCGGCGCCGCCCAGCACCACCGCGGGCACCGCCCCCAGCAGCTTCGCCGTCAGCCCCGACTCGAACGCGCCGATCTCGTTGGACGATCCGACGAAGATCGAGTTCACCGACAGCACCCGCCCCAGCAGCGCGGGCGGCGTCAGCACCTGCAGCATGGTCTGGCGGATCAGCACGCTGATGTTGTCCGCCATCCCGCTCACCAGCAGCAGGGCCGCCGACGCCGCGAAGCTCCGCGACAGCCCGAAGCCGATGATGCACGCGGCGAACACCGCCACGGCCACCAGCAGCGTCCGCCCGGCGCGCCGGAACGGCCGCCGGTGCGCCATGTAGAGCGACATCAGCGCCGCGCCCGCCGCCGGCGCGGCCCGCAGGATGCCGAGCCCCTGCGGCCCCACGTGCAGGATCCGGTCGGCGAACACCGGGAGCAGGGCCTCGGCGCCGCCCAGCAGCACGGAGAAGAGATCGAGCGTCTGTGCCCCCAGCAGCACGCGCTCGCCCCACACGAACCGCAGGCCCGACAGCAGACCGTCGCCGGCGTCCCCGTTGCGCACGGTGGCGGCGGCGCGGGCCCGGGCCCGGATCATCGCGAACGAGACGAGCGCGGCGAGGAGCAGCGCCGCCTGCACCGCGTAGGTCGCGGTCACGCCGGCGAAGCCGTACAGCAGCCCGCCGAGGGCCGGGCCCGCGACCGCGCCGGTCTGCCAGGTCGAGCTGCGCCAGGCGATGGAGTTGGGCAGAAGCTCCCGCGGCACCAGGCCCACCGCCAGCGAGTTGCGCGCCGGCATCAGGAAGCTCCTGGCCAGACCTCCGATCCCGATGACGACGTAGAACGGCCACACGCCGTGCGCGGCCACCCAGGCCCGCGCCTGACTCAGGGCCACCAGCGCCAGCGCGCAGGCGAACAGCACGCCCAGGGACCACAGCCCGATCCGCCGGCGGTCGAGCCGGTCGGCGACGTGGCCGGCCACGAGCGCCACGCCGATGAACGGCACCGCCTCCGCCAGGCCGATCAGGCCGAGCGACAGCGGGTCGTGCGTGATGCCGTAGATCTGCCACGAGACGACGAGGGTCTGGACCTGCGCTCCCACCGTCGTCGTCAGCAGCGAGACGATGAACCAGCGGAAGTCGGGGATCCGGAACGAGGCGTAGGGGCCCTGCGGCACGCGAGCAATGTAGCGGGGCGCCGCCGCCGGGTGAACGCGCCGCGGGATGTCGCCCGTAACATGACTCCGCGCCGACCGTCCCGCGGCGCGTGTTGCGCCCGGCTCAGGTGCAACGCACCTTCCCCGCCGGCCGTGACCCATCGCCCCGGAGACCGCACCGTGCGCCGCGCGCTCACCCTCGCCGTCCCGATCCTGCTCGCAGGCCTGATCCCCGCGTCCGGGCGCGCGCAGCGCCCGGGTGCGGGCGGGCCCACGCCCGCCGCGCGCACCGTCTTCCTCGACAGCGCGGGCGTGGTGCGCTGGACCGACGACCGGCAGGAGGTCGCGCTGTTCGGCGCCAACTACGTGCTGCCGACCGCCTCGGACTACCGCGCGGCCGGCTATCTCCACCTCGATCGCCGGCGGATGATCGACGAGGACATGGCGCAGTTCGCGCGCCTGGGCTGGGACGGCCTGCGCCTGACCTTCTGGGGAGACTGGGAGTCGGCCGACAGCGCCGGCAACCTGATCGCGAACGACCACCTCGACCTGCTCGACTACCTCGTCGCCCGCGCGCGCGAGCGCGGCATCTACATGCTGTTCAGTCCGATCCAGCTCTACAGCTCCAACTGGCCCGACGCGATGGAGCGGGACCCCGCGACGCCCGGCTTCGCCCGCGTGTTCGGGAAGGGCCGGATGGGCACCGATCCGGCGGCCATCGCGGCGCAGGTGAACTACCTGAAGCAGATCCTGGATCACGTGAATCCGTACACGGGCGTGGCGCTCAAGGACGAGCCGGCGATCCTGTTCATCGAGCTGGTGAACGAGCCGTGGCACCACCCGGAGGATCTGGAGGGCTCGATCGCCTACCTGAACGCGCTCACGGACGCGGTGCGCAGCACCGGCTGCCGCAAGCTGGTGTTCTACAACGTGAGCCAGGATTTCCGGATCGCCGAGGCCATCCGGCGCTCGCGGGTCCAGGGCGTGACGTTCGCCTGGTACCCCACCGGCCTCAATGCCGGCCACGAGCTCGCCGGTAACTACCTCCGCGCCGTGGACGCCTTCCCCGACATGCTGCGGCCGGAGATGGCGCGCCTGCCGCGCATCGTCTACGAGTTCGACTCGCCGGACCTGCGGACCGGCTTCATGTATCCCGCGATGGCGCGGACGTTCCGCGCCGTGGGCGCGCAGTTCGCCGCGATGTTCGCCTACGACATGCTGGGGACGGCTTCGCGCAACCTCGGCTGGCAGACGCACTACCTGAACCTCGTGTACACGCCCCGCAAGGCGATGAGCGCCGTGATCGCCGCCGAAGCGATGCGGCGGCTGCCGCGCTTCCGGTCGTACGGCGCCTATCCCGGCAACACCCGCTTCGGCGACTTCCACGTCGCCTACGACGACAACCTCGGCGAGCTGGTGGCCCGGGACGCGTACCTGTACGCCGGCTCCACCAGCGCGGTGCCGCCGGAGCCGAAGGCGCTGCGCCGCGTCGCCGGCTACGGCTCCTCCCCGGTCGTGACCTACGGCGGCGAGGGGATCTACTTCCTGGACAAGGTGCGGTCCGGGGTGTGGCGGCTCGAGGTCTACCCCGACGCGGTGCCCGTCCGGGACCCGTTCGAGCCCCCCAATGCCGGCAAGGTCGTGACGCGCGCGATCAGCCGCGCCTGGCCGATGACGGTGTCGCTGCCCGATCTCGGCACGACCTTCACGGTGCAGCCGATTACCGCCGGCAACCCGCGCATCGCCCGCGCCGCCAGCGGCCGGTTCACGGTCACGCCAGGCGTCTACGTGCTCGGCGCGGCCGGAAAGGTCGACACGGCGTCGCTGCCCGCGTTCATCGGCGCGGTCGGCTTCGGCGAGTACCACGCGCCGCCGCCGGACACCGTGCCGCCGTCCGTCACGTCGCTCGCACCGACGCAGGTCCTCGCGGGCCGGGACGCGCAGCTCCTCGCGCGCGTCGTCACGCCCGTGCCGCCCGACTCCGTCACGCTGTTTCTGCGTCCCGACGCCGGGTTCTTCTACCGTCCCTTCCCCATGCGCCCGGCCGGCGGGTACGAGTACGCCGCCGCCGTGCCGGCCGCCGCCCTGCGCGAGGGCCCGTGGCGGTACGTGATCACGATCTTCCGCGGCGACTCGGCGATCACCTTTCCGAGCGGTCTGGCGCTGCGGCCGAACGCCTGGAACTACTACGCGACGGCGGCGTGGAGCCTGGACGTCGTGACCGCGCGGACGCCGCTGGCGCTGTTCGATCCTGCGCTGGACGCGGCGCGCCTGGCCTTCAGCCGCATCGGCGACGCCGGGCGCCTGGGCCTCTTCCGGCTGGGGCTCTCGGAGGCGACCGGGCGGCCGGTGTTCCACCTCGAGCTGCCGACCCATCCGAACGGCGAGCCGCTGGACGACTACACGGCGTCGCTCGTCGTCGAGGACCGCCTGGAAGCGCGGCAGGAGACCCTGGAGGGAGCCGAGACGGTGACGGTGCGGCTGCGCGGCCTCGGCCCGCACCACGTACTGCACGTCACGCTGGTCGAGGACGACGGCACCAGCTGGACCGCGGACGTCCCCGCGGACAGCACCTGGAGTGAACGGCAGGTGCCGTTGTCCGCGTTCGAGGCGGGCCGCAGCGTGCTGCTGCCCGAGGGATTCCCCGGCGAGTGGAACTACTGGGTCGGGCCGGCCGAAGGGCGAGGCGGTGCCGGCGACCACATGAAGCTCGAGCACGTCGAGCGCCTGCAGCTCTCGCTCCGGGCCGAGGCGGGCGCCCCGGTCACGCCGGGCAGCTACGGCGTGGAGGTGGAGGGGATCACGCTCCGCTTCGGCGCGCCAACTGAGGCCGCCCCGCCCGGACGCTAGGCGCCGGACCCGACGCCACCATGCCGCTCCCGAGCGCCTCGAAGCCGAGCACGTCCCGGTGGATCGCCACGCCGCGCGTCGCGTCCACCACCGCCACCTGGCGGCGCAGGGGAGCGACAATCGCGGGACGGGGCACGGTGCCCTAAGTTATCCGCATGCGGGCTCGAGCGCTCCTCGTCGGCCTCGCGGACGTGGTCGGCTGCCACGAGAGCAGCTCCGCGCCGGTGGTGGTCCGGCTACCGGCCAGGGCGTTCGTCGGCGGCGACATCTCCGCCCTGGCGCGAATCGAGCAGGCCGGCGGGGTGTTCCGCGACGGCGGCCAGGCCGGTGACGCCATCGCGATCCTGCGCGCGCACGGCAGCAACGGCTTCCGGCTGCGCCTGTTCGTGAATCCCAACGACTCGGACGTGGTGGTCAACGATCTGCCCTACACCGTGGCCCTGGCCCGGCGGGTCAAGGCGGCGGGCGCGAAGCTCCTGCTCGACTTCCACTACTCGGACACCTGGGCGGATCCCGGCCACCAGACCACGCCCGCGGCCTGGGCCGGCCTGAGCCTCGATTCGCTCGAGCGGACGGTGGAGACCTACACGGCCGGCGTCATGGCGCAGCTCGAGCGGGCCGGAGCGCTGCCGGACATCGTGCAGGTGGGCAACGAGATCGACTCCGGGATGCTGTGGCCGCTCGGCGAGCTGTACGTGACCGGCGCCGACACGCTGACGGAGTGGAACCAGTTCACCGCCCTGCTCAAGGCGGCGATCCGCGGCGTGCGGGACTCGCTGGCCCCGGGCGACAGCGTGCGGATCATGCTGCACTACTCGCTGGGCGGGAACAGCGGCGGCACGCAGTGGTTCTTCGACCACATGGGCGCGTACGGCGTGCCCTACGACGTCATCGGCCTGAGCTACTACCCCTTCTGGCATGGGGCGATGGTCGATCTCCAGTCCAACCTGTGGGCCACGGCGACGCGCTACGGGAAGGACATCGTCGTCGTGGAGACGACCTACCCGTGGCGGACGGACGGCTGGCAGTCGATGGTGACGAACGGCGCGGGCATGTCCTGGCCGGCGACGCCGCAGGGCCAGGCGTCCTACCTGCAGAGCCTGGTGACGACCGTCGCCGGCACGCCGAACGGCCACGGGGCCGGCGTGGTGTGGTGGTACCCGGAGGCGATCGAGGTGCCCGGCCTCTTCATCTGGGGTGGCGGCTCGCTCTGCCTCTTCGACACCACCGGCAACGTGCTGCCGGCGGCCTCGGCGCTCGCAGCGCCCTGACGCGCTCGGCGGCCGGCCGGCGGCCTACGGCCGCACCACCGCCCGGCTGCCGATCAGGTTGGTCTCGATCGTGAAATCGATCACGTCGCCCGGCGAGACGGGGATCGGGTCGGTGTGGAACTGCGGCCCGACCGCGGTGGCCTGCGCCACGAACGTGACCAGCCGGTCGGTCGCGAGCAGGTCCCTGCGCAGCACGAACCGGCTGGGGATGCCCGGGTTCACCGTGCCCATCCGGAACGTCGTGCCGGCCGCGATCGCCAGGATGTCCATGGGCAGCGCGTAGTTGTTCTCGACGTACACGACCACCGTGTCGTTCGGCGACTCCGGCACCCGGCTCAGCAGCACCAGGTCGAAGGGGGTGTTGACCGCGACGGCCCCGTCCCGGACCTGGCCCACCTCGCCCGAGTAGGCGTCGACCAGCTGCGTGCCGTTGGAGAACGTGCCGAAGACGGGCACCGCCTTCGGGCCCTTCGGCTGGTCCATCGCGACCACGACACGGTCGTCGATGTTGTCGGTCACCAGGATGCGGCTGAAGATCAGCGGGTGCGCCTGGAGCGTGCGGTGCCGGCCGGCGCCGACGGCCGGGTGCGCGCGCCGGAATTCGCCCAGCTTCCGCCAGTGCGCGAGAATGGTGCGCGTGGAATCGCCGTGCGGGGCCGGGCTGGCCAGGTCGCCCCAGTTCATGAGCGAGCGCAGGTTCGCGTCGCCCTGCGCGCCCGGGACCCGGAGCGGCCGGGCCAGCTCGTCGCCGTAGTAGATCTGCGCGGCGCCCGGCGCGAGCAGCAGGCGGGTGGCGGTGCCGAAGGGATCCCGGCGGCCCAGGTCGTACGGCGCGCCGTCGTCGTGCGAGCTGACGTAGTTGAGGAACGAGAGCCCGTACAGCGCGCCGCCGGGGTGGAGCGCCGCCGAGTAGCGCGTGTACACCGAGTCCAGCGACCCGGCGACGTCACGCTTGAACGCGAAGTTGATCAGCCCGTCATAGCCGTGGGCGAAGAAGTCCACGGTGCTGTCCCCGTAGCCGTAGAGCCGCCCCTGGCTCGGGTCCCAGCCGTACACCTCGCCCACCATGAAGAACGGGAGGCTGTCGAGCACCTGCGGGCGGTGCGCCTGCTTCCAGTCCGCGAACGCGCGGTCGGCCTCGCGCTTCAGCTCCACGGCCACCGACGCGCCGAAGTGCTTCGCCGTGTCCATCCGGTAGCCGTCGATGCCGAACTCGCGCACCCAGTCGGTCAGCCACTTGATGAAGTAGTAGCGCGGGGCGCGCGGATACCCGGTGCGCGTGAAGAACGAGTCGAGCGAGGCGCGCTCCTGCGCCAGGCGACCCTCCTGCCTCCACTTCTCGACCAGCCAGGGCGGCAGGTCCACGGGCGTGTCGCTCTCCGTGCGCACGTCCGGCAGCGTCGGAACCAGGTCGCAGTCCACGGTGGTGGAGTAACTCCGGTAGGTGCAGGCGGGCCCGGAGCGCACCCAGTCCGACGGCCACGCCGGGTCCTCCGGCGTGACGGGCCCGACGTGGTTGATCACGGCGTCCATCAGGACGCGGATGTGGTGGCGGTGGGCCGCGTCCACCAGCGCGCGCAGGTCGTCCTTGGTGCCCAGCGCGGGGTCCACGGCGGTCCAGTCCCGGCCCCAGTACCCGTGGTACGCGTAGGTCATCCCCTGCCCCTCGTCCACCTTGCCGCGGATCTGCTCCACGAACGGGGTGAGCCAGAGGACGTCCACGCCCAGGCTGTCGAAATACCCGGCCTCGATCTTCTCGAGCACGCCCTTCAGGTCACCGCCCATGTAGCTGCGCAGCACGGCGCCGTCCGGTGCGCGGCCGAGCGCATGGTCGTTCGAGGTGTCGCCGTCCACGAACCGGTCGGTGAGCAGGAAATAGACGGTGGCCGCGTTCCAGAACTCGGCCGGGTGCCGGGCCCGCTCGATCGAGAGGGCCTCCTGGTGGGTCGCCTCCGGCGTCTGGTGGATGCACGCGGACAGGACGCAGGCGCCGAGCCCCATCAGCGTCGCGGCACGGATGACGGTCTTCATGTCCCCACCCACCTTTCGCAAGGAGTCCCGCCCGGCGCGCTCGCGCCGCGCCGGCCGGCCCTCAGGCCTTCGCCTCGTCCCGGTCCTCGACCCGCAGCGTCAGGGCCGCGGCCAGCACCAGCGACGCGCCGCCGATCAGCAGGGCGTAGATCGCCTCGCCGCCGAAGAAGCGCTTCACCAGGAAGCCGAGCACCGCGGCCGCCACGATCTGCGGGATGACGATGAAGTAATTGAAGACCCCCATGTAGTAGCCCATCTTGGACGGCGGCAGGCTCCCCGTCAGGATCGCGTACGGCATCGCGAGGATGCTCGCCCACGCGATGCCCACGCCCACGAAGGACCCCAGCAGCCAGCGCGGCTCCGCGATGACGAAGATGGACAGGTAGCCGAGCGCGCCGAGCACCAGGCAGACGGCGTGCGCGGTCCGGCGGTTCGTGGCCCGCGCCAGCACCGGGATGCCGAACGCCACCGCCGCCGCCACACCGTTGTACACCGCGAAGCACACCCCGACCCAGTTGGCACCCTCGTTGAACAGCGCCGACGCCGTGTCGGTCGTGTGGTAGACGTGGCTCGTCACCGCGGGCGTCGTGTAGATCCACATCGCGAACAGGGCGAACCACGAGAAGAACTGCACCCAGGCGAGCTGCTTCATGGTCCGCGGCATGTCGCCGAAGTCGTTCAGGATGGTGACGAAGCCGTTCTCGTACCGGCCCGCGCGCTGCAGCAGCCCGCCGAGCACGAGCAGCAGCCCGGCTACCCCGATCCCCACCGAGAGAATCATCACCTGCTCGGCGCCCTCCGACTCAAGCCACAGGCTGAACAGCACGCTCACCAGGACCAGGATGGCGCCGACGGCGATCTGGCGCCCGCCCAGCCCGGCGTACTGCTCCGGCGTCCGGCGCACCGTGATCGTGCTCTCCCGCGCTTGGTTCTCCTCGAACGATGCCATCTCCTCCGGCGAGTACTCCCTGGAGCGCGTCACCGTCCAGAGCACGGCGGCGAAGAACACGGCGGCGCCGAGGTAGAAGGACAGCCGCACCGACGCCGGAATCGTCCCCTCCGGCGCGGTGTTGGCCACGCCGAACCACCGGGCCAGCATCCACGGCAGCGCCGACGCGACGACCGCGCCGGTGCCGATGAAGAAGCTCTGCATCGCGAACCCGGTGGTCCGCTGCTCCGAGGGGAGGTTGTCGCCCACGAAGGCCCGGAACGGCTCCATCGAGATGTTGATGGAGGCGTCCATGATCCACAGCATCCCCACCGCCATCCACAGCGCGGGCGAGTTCGGCATCGCGACCAGCGCCAGCGAGGCGAGGATCGCGCCGCCGAGGAAGTACGGGCGCCGGCGGCCCAGCCGGTTCCAGGTCCGGTCGCTGAAATACCCGATGATCGGCTGGACCACGAGTCCGGTGACCGGCGCGGCGATCCAGAACAGCGAGAGGTTCTCGACCTTGGCGCCCAGGGTCTCGAAGATCCGGCTCACGTTCGCGTTCTGGAGCGCGAAGCCGAACTGGATGCCCAGGAAGCCGAAGCTCATCGTCCAGATCTCCCAGAACGTGAGCCGGGGCTTGGGGCGGAGGGCGCGGGGCGCGGTGGCGGCGGGTGATGCCATGGTGGTCCTGGGCCTCAGGGATGGAGTCGTGACGGGTTCACGGGCGGCCGCGGGCGCGCGCCCGGCGGAGCCGAAGCGCCAGCGCGTCGACCTCGGAATCGGCGCAGACGTCGTCGAGGAGGCGCCGCATCGGGCCCTGCCAGTTCGGCCGCACCGACGACGGCGTGCCGGGGAGGTTCACCCCGCGGGCCTCGAGCCAGAAGTCCTCGAGCCACGGGACGACCAGCGGGCTCCTCGACCGGCCGAGCCAGTCCAGCAGCCCGGCGAACAGCTCACGCGGCTCGTCCACGCGGCCGCCGAGCCGCCTCGCCAGCCGCGCGGTGGCCTGCGCCCGCTCCTCACGGACCGCCGGCTCCGCCTCGCGCTTCAGCAGGCCGTAGCGCACCCGCTCGGTGATGTCCGCGCCTCCGAGCCACCCGGCGAAGGTGGGGGTGTCGTGCGTGCCGACGAGAGCCATGTCCCTCGATCCCGGTGGCGAGACGCGCGGGTCCTTCGAGGCCTGGAACTGCGCCAGGTACATACCCCAGATGCGGTGGCGCGGTAGCGCCTCGTAGATCTCGCGCGGGACGTTGCCGAGGTTCTCACCCACCACCTCGCACCGGCCGCGGTGCGACTCCAGCGTGAGGACGGCGAACAGCTCCTCGGCGGGATACGAGACGTAGGTGCCCTCGTGCAGCCCGAAGCCGTGCGGGATCCAGTAGAGGCGGGTCCAGGCCATGATGTGATCCACCCGCAGCACCCCCGCCAGCGCCGCCTGGGTGGCGATGGACGCCGCCAGGTACCGGTGGCCCTCGCGTCGCGACGCGTCGGGAAGCACCGGGGCGAAGCCCCAGTCCTGCCCGCTGGGGAATCCGAGGTCCGGCGGAGCGCCGACCGACATGCCGTCGCCGAACAGCTCCTGCCGCGACCAGGGATCGTAGCCGTCCGGGTGACCGCCGACCGCGAGGTCCAGCCCCAGCCGCATCCCGTCCTTCTCCAGCCGGCTCCTCAGGTCGTGCAGCTGCCGCCGCACCATCGTCTGCGCGACCAGGTGGAAGCGCTCCTCGTCGGCGTCCACGTCCGCGGGCCGCGGGTTCCCCGCCCTGGCCGCGCCGGGCCAGTCGCGCCAGTTCCTTCCGAGGCGCGCCTGCGCCCCCCGGAAGCGCGCGTAGCGCGCCAGCTCGGCGTCGACGAGCGACGGGGCGGGCGCCGGGTGCGCGGCCAGTGCGGTACGCACCTCGGCGGCGGCCCGCGTCACGTCCAGCGTGGCCGGCGCGGCGGCCGGCCGGTGCCCGTCGCCGAGATCGAGGATCAGCTCCGACCAGAAGAGGCGGCTCACCCCGGAATAGGGGCTCGGCTCCGGCGGCGCCGTATTGAAGGTGGGCGTGAGCGGGAGAACGGTCACCAGATCGCCGCCGCGGTCCCGCACCCATCGGCACAGCGACTCCAGGTCCCGGAGATCGCCGAGCGAGCGGCTCCGCGCGGATCGCAGCGCGGCGAGGTGCGTGCCGACTCCCCAGCTCCGATGCGATCCCGGACGGTGCCACGCGCGCTCGGGCGCGGCGATGATCGTGCACGTCTCGCTGCGGCGCCCGGCCTCGACCGTGAGCCGGTGGTAGCCGAAGGGCAGCCGGCGCGTGGCGCGGATGCTCCTCCCCGACAGCCGGAGGCGGGCGAGGTCCCCGCCCTCGAGCCGCAGCTCCGAGCGCACCTGGCCGGCGGTCCGCGGCGCGAGCGGCGGCAGGACTCCACCCCAGGCCACGACGACCGGCGGCACGAGCCCGGCCTTCCCGGCGGCCCTCCGCTCCCGCAGCGCGCCCGGCGCGTCGCCGGGCCGCGAGACCGGAGCGCCCAGGGCGGCGCACGCGCGCACCAGGGTCGGCGGGGCCACGACGATCTTCCTGCCGAGTCCGTCCGTGTAGCGGGTGTGGACGCCAAGCGCGGCGGCGAGGGTTCGGAGCGCCTTCAGCTCGTCCATGTGTCGAATCGCCGATGGGGCAGAGAGCGACGTCCGGGTCGAGTATCAACCGCGGGAAGCGGCCGAAATCCCGATAAGCGTGGCCCTGCGGGGTCGCGCGCGTCAAGGCGGCCGCCGCCGGGCTCGTTGCCCCCGCCGCGGCCGGCCGCAACATTCCTCCGTGCCGGTCCGTAGCGTGTGGACGGACCCGTCGCGATCCGACCAGGAGGCGCCCCGTGCCGAACGGAACCGGTAGACTCGCCGCCTGCCTTGCCGCCGCGCTCGCGATGGCCGGCGCGGCGCGGGCCCAGACCGTCAGCGGGATGGTCGAGAGCCGCGGTGCGCCGGTCGTGGGCGCGGCCGTGCGGCTGCTCGAGCTCGACCGCGTGGAGCGGACGGGTGCGCAGGGCGCCTTCCGGTTCGCGAACGTGCCTCCGGGCACTTACCGGCTGTTCGTGAGCGCCACCGGCTACGCCTCGGCCACCGACACCGTCTCGGTCGTCGCGGCCGCCACCGTGGCGTTCGAGCTCCGGGAATCCGCGGTGCCGCTCCGCGAGATCACCGTCACGGCGTCCCCCACACCGCGCCCGACCGACGAGCTGTACCAGCCCGTGGAATCGAAGTCGCGGAGCACGTTCGACGACAGCCCCGGCACCAGCTTCGCCGAGAAGATCTCCGACCTGCCGGGCGTGAACGTGCGCGGCAACGGCTCCGCGCCCAGCCGGCCGATCATCCGCGGCATGGGCGACAACGAGGTGCTGGTGCTGGAGAACGGCCTGCGGATGGGCGATATCGCGACTTACGATCCGGCGCACGCGACGCCCATCGACGCGATGGGCGTCGCGCAGATCGACGTGGTGCGCGGCCCGGCGACGATCCTCTACGGCCCCAACACCCTCGGCGGGCTGGTGAACGTCATCACCGACTTCGTGCCCACGCTCGCCGACCGTCCGCTGTCCGGCACCGTGGCACTGGAGGGCAACAGCGTCAGCGACGAGGTGACGGGCTACGTCAACGCCGTCGTCAGCGGCAGCCACGCCGCGTTCCGGATGTCGGCCGGCGGGCTGCGCTCGTCCGACATCCGCATTCCCTCGGGCACCTACGTCGACCCGGGCACCGGCGCCGCGTTCGCGCTGGACCGGATCCCCCAGTCGTTCGACCACAGCGGCGAGGTCGGGCTCGGCTGGTCGTACCAGGGCGACTTCGGGATGATCGGCGTCGGCGGGAACCACTACGAGACGAACTACGGCATCCCCGGCGTGCCGCCGAACCCCGACTGGATCGACGTCCCGCCCACCACGTCGCGCATCGAGCAGCGGCGCAACACGCTCGAGCTCCGGAGCCTGCTCAACGCCGGCGGCGCCCTGATCGACCGCGTGAGGCTCGACGCGAGCTACAACGACTACAACCACTCCGAGTTCCCGACCGCCGAGGATTCGACCGGCGTGTCCGATCCCCAGGCCAACCACTTCCACAAGCGGGAGCTGAACGCGACCCTGCAGCTCCAGCAGCGGCCCGCCGCGCTCAGCGGCACGCTCGGCCTGTGGACCGACATCCAGGACCTGACGATCGAGGGCGACCAGCCGCTGGGACCCAACTCGGTCACCACCGGCCTGGCCGCGTTCGCCTACGAGGAGTACCAGGCGGCGGAGGCGACACGCCTCCAGGCCGGAGTCCGGTTCGACTACAACCGGATCCAAACGCATCCCTACCCGCAATCCACGGACTCGGTGTTCCGGACCCTGGACGAGTCGCGGCTCTCCAACGCCGTCACCGCGTCGCTCGGCGCGATCCAGCGGCTCGGCCCGCGGCTCACGGCGTCGGTGAGCGTGGCGCGCTCGTTCCGCGCGCCCACGGTGCAGGAGCTGTTCGCCAACGGCCTCGACGCCGCGAGCGGCACCTACTCGATCGGCACCGCGAGCCTGGGGCCGGAGACGGGCATCGGCGTCGACGCGTCGCTCAAGGGCGACCTGGGCCGGATCAGCTTCGAGGTGTCACCGTACCTGAACACGGTCGACGACTACATCTACGCGTTCCTGCGCGGCGACACGATCCAGGGGTTCCCGGTGCGCCAGTTCGCGGCGACCCGCGCGCGGCTGGCGGGGTTCGAGGCGGGCGTCACCGCGCAGGTCGCGCCGCACCTGGCCCTGCACGCCTCCTCCGACTACGTGAACGCGCAGGACACGCGCCGCGACGTGCCGCTGCCGTTCACGCCGCCCCTCCGGGGCCTGCTGCGCGCGACGTGGCAGAGCACCGCGTGGATGGGGATGCTCGAGTGGCGGGGAGCCGCCCGCCAGACCCGGCTGGGCGACGGCGACACGCCCACGGCGGGCTACGGCGTCGTGAACCTCGGGGCGGGCCTGCGGCTGGTGCACCGGGGCCTCGTCTCCGAGATCAGCGTCCACTGCGACAACGTGTTCGACCGGGTGTATCGCGACGCCCTGTCGGTGATCAAGGACTTCGTCCCGCAGCCCGGGCGCGGCTTCCGCCTCGACTACCGGCTGATCTACTGACCCCGCGCGGGGCCGGCCGCCGCCCGCGCCGCTCGTCGCCCGCTATCTCGCCCCGGATCTCGGGTCCGGCAGCACGGCGAACGTCTGCGTGTAGGTCTGCCCGTTCACCGTGAGCCTCGCGGTGAACGTGCCCGTGAGGAGCCGCACCTGGCGCCGCGGGCCGCCGCCCGCGCCCGGCCCACCCCTCAGCTCCATCACCGGGTTCCACACCACCCGATGCAGGCCCGCCGTGGCCGGGAACGACTCGGCCGCGGCCTGCCACAGCGGCGAGACGCGCGGGAGGCCGGCCGCCGCGGGCTCTCCCGCCCGGGCACCGGCCGGCGCGGGCGGGGCCTCGCTCAAGTAGCTCTTCACCAGCGTGCCCCCGGCGTCCAGGATGTCCAGCGTCACCGGCCCCGTGGCCGCCGCGCGCAGCCAGTAGTCGATCGCCGCCCCGTTGGGCGGATTCGCCGCCTGGGGCTCGTCCTTCTGCAGCGGCGTGCCGTCGTCGCCGCCCTGGATCACGTTGACCGCGTCGGCCGGCTTGAACAGGCACGCGTCGGCAGCCAGCGACGCGGCCGTGACCTGGCGGAGCGGGCTGATGTCGTCCATCACCCAGAACCCGCGTCCGTGCGTCGCCACGATCAGGTCGTTGCCGTAGATCGCGAAGTCCCGGACCGACGTGACCGGCAGGCCGAGCCGGAGCGCCTGCCAGTGGTCTCCGTCGTCGGGCGAGACGAACGCGCCGCGCTCCGTGCCGGCGAACAGCAGGCCCCGCCGCGCCGGATCCTCCTTCACGGTGTGCACGTAGACGCCGGGCGGCAGGCCGGTCGTGATCCTGTCCCACGTCGTCCCGCGGTCGCGCGTCCGGTAGACGTAGGGGTCGAAGTCGCCGAGCTGGTGGCGGTCCACGCTCGCGTAGGCCGTGTCGGGGTCGGCGTGCGACGCCTCGATCATCGTGACGCGGCTCCACGGCGTCAGCGCCGGGGGCGTCACGTCGTGCCACGAGGCGCCGCCGTCCGCCGTCACCTGGATCAGGCCGTCGTCGGTTCCCACCCAGATCATCGGCACCAGCACGGGAGAGGGGGCGATCGTGTAGATCACGCCCCGCCGGCCGTTGCCGCCCGTGTCGGCCGCCGCCGCCGCGTCGAGGTTGGCCGGCGCGCCGGGCTCCGGCCGCGTGAGGTCCGGGCTGATGCGGGTCCACGACCGCGCGCCGTCGGTCGTGCGGAACAGGAACTGGTTGCCGTAGTACAGCGCGTGCGGGTCCGCGGGCGAGAGCACCAGCGGCTGGGTCCAGTCGCCGCGCGCCGGCTCCGGGCTCTGCGGCGCCGTGGTCCCGGGCACCGCGCTGTTGGTCTCGAGGTCCCACCGCGATCCGGAGCCGCCGTAGACGATCCCGGGGTGCAGCGGGTCGCCCGCCGTGTAGCCGCTCTCGCCGGCCGCGCCCATCGGCTCCCAGTCGCGCTCGGCGATCTCGCCGAACTTGCCGCGCGAGCGCACCGCCACCGCGCCGCTGTCCTGCTGCGCACCCGTGACCCAGTACGGGAACCGGTAGTCGACCGAGACGTGGTAGATCTGCGCCGTGGGCTGGTTGAGCCACGACGTCCAGGTCACGTCGCGGGGGTCCGCGGCCCGCGCGTTCCGCGTGATCACGGCGCCCTGGTCGCTGCCGATGATCAGCGTGTCGGAATCGTCGGGCGAGATCCACACCTGGTGGTAGTCGTCGCCGCCCGGCGAGCCGCGCAGCACGACCCAGGTGTGGCCGCCGTCGAGGCTGCGATTCACGCTCACGTTGGGCACGTAGACCACGTCGGCGTTCCTCGGGTCCACCGCGATCTTCTCGAAGTACCAGCCGCGACCCCAGAGCATCGGGTCGGCCGACAGCCGCGTCCACGACTCGCCGCCGTCGTCGGAGCGGAAGAAGCCGCCCTGCGCCGGCGGCTCCTGCTGCGGCCCGCGGCCCGCCGCCGCGGGCGGCGCGCCCGCGGCTCCGGGCTGCGCCGCCGGACCCTCGTCGCCGGGCGGCGTGCGCTCGGGCTCCAGGCAGTCGACCACCGCGTACACGCGCCGCGGGTTGCTCGGCGCCACGGCGATGCCCGTCCGGCCGATGCCCTGCTTCGGCAGGCCCGCGGTGAGCTGCTTCCAGGTGCTGCCGCCGTCGGTGGACTTGTGGATGCCGCCGCCAGGCCCGTTGGTCGGTGCGTACACGAACCACGGCGGACGGCGCGTGTTCCACAGGCCCGCGTAGACGACGCGCGGGTTCGACGGGTCCACGACCACTTCGGCCGCGCCGACGTTCTCGTCCTTGTACAGCACCTTGTGCCAGCTCCGACCGCCGTCGCGCGAGCGGTACACGCCGCGCTCGGCGTTGGGCGCGTAGAGCGACCCGATGGCGGCGACGAACACCACGTCGGGGTCGCGCGGGTCCACCGCGATCTTCCCGATGTGCTCGGTGCCCTCGAGGCCGCAGTGCGTCCAGCTGCGGCCGCCGTCGGTCGACTTGTAGACGCCGTCGCCGTAGCCGGTCGAATCGCGCGGCGTCGACTCGCCGGTGCCGACGTAGAGCACCTCCGGCGCGGAGGGCGCCACCGCGATCGCGCCGATCGACGCCACCGGCTGGCCGTCGAAGACGGGCTTCCAGACGCGCCCGCCGTCGACCGTCTTCCACACGCCGCCGTTCACGTGGCCGAAGTAGAACTCGAACGGCCGGCCGGGCACGCCCGCCACGGCGTCCACCCGGCCGCCGCGGAACGGGCCGAGCATCCGCCACCGGAGGCCCGACAGGAACTCCGGCGGCCAGTCATCACCGGCGGCCCAGCGGGGCGCGGCCGCGGTGCCGTCCTGCAGCGGCGCCCAGCGGCCGGCCGCCAGGGCCCGGCGCAGCCAGGGCGACAGGGCGGCTACGCCCCATCCCGCCCAGCCGAGCCGCGCGAGGAAATCGCGTCTGGCGACGCCGCCCGCCTGCTCAATCGGAGAGGCCATGCCCACCTCGTTCGTGGCGCATCTCCCGGGAAGGTGCGCGCGCTGGTTCGGCACGGAAGCTCCCGGTGTCGTCGTGCGGTGGCAGCCTGGGGAAGGTCGGAAGGTCTTCAGGCCGCCAGTGGAAAGTCAATCGGGCCGTGACGGACGCCCGACCTGAATCGAGGACGGTCCTGCTCCGGCGCCTTGCGGCCCGGGCGGCCGGCGCTATTAGCTACTGGCGGCGGCCGGCCAAGCGCCCTCGGCCGCCGTACCGCAGCCGAAGAGGATCGGATGGCCTGGATCCACCGGTCGACGATTCGGAGCCTGCTGGCCGTCTGCGCCGTCGCTGCGGCTTCGCGCGGCGTCGCCGCCCAGCAACGACCCGACGTCGTGCGCGGGCTCGTGCGATCGGGCGGCGCGGCCGTCCCCTACGCCGTGGTGGCACTGGAGCCGGCGCGGGGACAGGAGTTCAGCGACGACAGCGGCGCGTTCCGGCTCGCCGGCGTCCCCCCGGGCGCCTACCGGCTGCTGGTGCGGCAGATCGGTTTCCGCCCGTTCGACTCGACGGTCGTGAAGGTCGCGGCAGTCCCGCTGGTGCTCTCGATCGAGATGCAGCCGCTCGTCGTGGAGCTGTCCGCCATCACCGTCACGACCTCGCGAGCGTGCACCGCGCCCGGCCCGCCCGATTCCGCGGCCGCGCCGCAGCTGGCCGCGCTGCTCGAGCAGATCCGGGAGAACGCCGACCGGTACGCGTTCCTGGCCGATTCGTATCCGTTCCGCTACCGGATGTCGCGCAAGTTCGCCGACTACGACCAGATGGGCCGCGTCGCGTCCTCGTCCTCCGACGTGGTGCAGCTCGTCAGCAGCAACCGGGTCCGGTACCAGCCCGGCTACGTGGTCAAGACGGGCCTCGGCCCGAACGACAGTCTGATGCCGCGCATCGTGCTGCCGACCCTGTCGGATTTCGGCGACAGCGTGTTTCAGGCCACCCACTGCTTCTACTACGCCGGCACCGTGGACCGCAACGGCGGGCGCTACGTGCGGTTCGACTACGTGCCGACGGAGGCGCTGCGCACGCCGGACATCGAGGGTGAGGTCTACCTCGATGCGCTCTCGTTCCAGATCCGCATCGCCACCGTCCGGCTCACCCGGGTCGGGCGCGCGATGCCGGGGCTGCTCTCCACCAGCTCGACCATCACCTTCGCCGAGCTGTATCCCAACGTCCTCATCCCGCGACGGGTGGAAGGAGAGCTGGTGCCGGAGCCGCGCTACGACGTGCGTACGCCCATCGCCCGCTACACGGAGACCCAGCAGCTCATCGACATCCGCTTCGAGCGCGCCCTGCCCGCCGCGGGGCCGCCGGGCCGCTAGCGCGCGCCGTTCCGGCGCGCCGCCTCGCCGAGCTCGCGTCTCGCGCCGCCGACCGTGCGGTCCGGATCGATTTGCGGGCCGTGCCTCCCCACCCCACAATTGAGGGCCACCAGGGAGGCACCACGATGAACGGACGCACCACGCTCGCACTCGCGCTCGCCGCGACGCTCGCCGGCGCCGCCGGCGCCCGGGCCCAGGAAGGGCGCTTCGTTTTCCTCGGCAGCTACCGCGGGATGGAGCGCGTGAAGGGCGGCGTGGTGGCGCGCGCGGACAACGGCGCGGTGCGCATCGAGCAGATCGCCGGCATCGGATTCCGCCTCCGCTACTCGTTCACGGGCGCGTTCGACACCACGTCGTCGTGGGCGACCCTCGCGGACAGCATCGCGCTCGCCGACGTCCAGGTGCGCGAGACCGCGGACGCACTGGTGGTGCGGGGCTCGGCGCTGGTGGTCACGGTCCGGAAGCGTCCGCTGCGCGTGACGTTCGCCGACACGGCCGGCCACGAGCTGCTCGCCGAATCCCTCGGCGCCGGGCACCAGGGCGAGCGCGTCACGCAGGTCCTCGCGCGCCCGGCCGGCGGTCACTACTTCGGCATCGGCGAGGAGCCCTTCCCGCTCGACCGCACCGGACAGATCCTCACGATGTGGAACACCGACGCGGGCTACCGCGCCGGCCAGCCGACGCCGATCTACTCCTCGATTCCCTTCTACGTCGCGGTGAGCGGCGGGCGGGCGTACGGCGTCTTCTACGACGACACCTACAGGAGCGAGTTCGACTTCGGCGCCAGGCTGCGGGGCAACGTCGGCTTCACGGCCGACGGCGGCGAGCTGCGCCTCTACGTCTTCCCCGGCCCCGAGGTCGGAACGGTCCTCGCCGAGTACACCAGGCTCACGGGCCGCACGCCGCTCCCGCCCGAATTCGCGCTCGGCTACCAGCAGAGCCGCTGGGGCTACATCCCCGACAGCGAGCTGGGCCGGATCACCGCCGGCTTCCGCAGCCGCGGCATCCCGTGCGACGTGCTGTACCTGGACATCGACTACATGGACGGGTACCGCCTCTTCACCTGGAGCCCGCAGCGCTTCCCGGATCCGCGGCGGACGCTGGCCGACCTGCGGCGCCAGGGGATGAAGGTGGTGACCATCGTCGACGTGGGCGTGAAGGTCGACAGCGCGTACGACGTGTACCGCCAGCTGCTCGCCGCGAACGGCTACGTCACCTGGCCCGACGGCACGCCGTACGTCGGCGACGTGTGGCCGGGGAAGACCATCTTCCCGGACTTCACGCTGCAGCGGACGCGGACGTGGTGGGGCGAGATGAACGACCGGCTGCTCGACGCCGGCATCGCCGGGCTGTGGAACGACATGAACGAGCCGGCGAACTTCTACGGCGGCACGCTGCCCGACGTCACGCTGTTCGGCAGGGGCGAGCACGAGGGCAGCCACCTGCAGTACCACAACATCTACGCGCTGCTCGAGGCGCGGGCCTCCTACGAGGGCTGGCGGCGGCTCCAGCCCGACCGGCGGCCGTTCCTCGTCACCCGCGCCGGGTTCTCCGGGCTGCAGCGCTACACCAGCATCTGGACCGGCGACAACTCCGCCGACTGGGAGCACCTGGCGCTCGCGGTGGACATGGTGCTCGGTCTCAACATCAGCGGCGTGCCGTTCTCCGGCGCCGACATCGGCGGCTTCGCGGGCGCCCCGGACGGCGAGCTGTTCTCGCGCTTCCTGGAGGCGTCGACCTTCTTCCCGTTCGAGCGCACCCACAATGAGTTCTCGGCGCCGGCGCGCGAGCCGTGGACGTTCGGGCCCGTGTACACGAACGCCAACCGGGAGATGATCCGGCTGCGCTACCGCCTGCTGCCGCAGCTGTACACGGCCTTCTACCAGCACGGCCGCGACGGCCGGCCCATCGCCCGGCCGCTCGTGTACGAGTTCCAGGGGGACTCCGCCGTGTACGGCCTGAACGACGAGTTCACCTTCGGCGACCACCTGCTGGTGGCGCCGGTCGTCCGTCAGGGCCAGGACGCGCGCCAGGTCTACCTGCCGGCGGGCCGCTGGTACCGCTACCCGTTCGACTCGCTGTACGAGGGCGGGCGCACCTACACCGTGAGCGCGCCGCGCGTCGATCCGTGGGCCCGCGACGACTCCGTGTTCGTCCGGGGGATTCCGCTGTTCGTCCGGGCGGGCGCCGTCATCCCGATGCAGGCCGTGCTCCAGTACGTGGGCGAGCGGCACCTCGACACACTGGAGCTGCAGGTGTGGGACGGCGGGTCGCAGGCGAGCGAGCTGTACGAGGACGCCGGCGAGGGCTTCGCCTACCAACAGGGCGCGTTCCGGCTGAGCCGGTTCCAGACCACCAGCGACTCGGCGTCGCTGCGGCTGCAGGTCGCGCAGACCGGCGGCTACGGCGGCGCGGCCGGCACGTTCCACGTGGTGGTCCATGGCCTCGCGAAGGCGCCGGCCGGCGTCGCGGTCGACGGCCGGCCGGCAGCGGCGCGGTTCGACGCGGCGCGCCGGGTGGCGGAGTTCGACGTGACCGCGACGTCGAGGGAGATCAGTATCGAGAAGTGAGGCGGGCGGAGCCGCCGGCCACTCACCTCCGTTTCCTGATTACTTTTCGAGGGCATGTCCAAGCCCCCCCACAAGTGGCTCGTCGCGGGCACGGTCCTGATCGGTACGATCATGGCCGTGCTCGACTCGAGCATCATCAACGTCGCGCTGCCCGACATGAGCGGCAGCCTCGGCGCGACCATCGAAGAGATCACCTGGGTCGTGACCGGCTACATCCTCGCCCAGGTCATCATCATGCCGATCTGCGCCCTGCTGTCGCAGCGGTTCGGGCGCAAGAACTTCTACATCGCCTCCATCATCGCCTTCACCGCCGCCTCCATGGCGTGCGGCGTCGCCCGCTCGATGGCCGTGATGGTCTTCTTCCGGGCCCTCCAGGGTCTCGGCAGCGGCGTGCTCATCACCGTCTCGCAGGCGATCCTGCGCGAGACGTTCCCGCCCGAGGAGCAGGGCACGGCGATGGGGCTGTACGGGTTCGGCATCGTGCTCGCCCCGGCATTCGGACCGACCCTCGGCGGGTGGATCACCGACCAGTGGTCCTGGCCGTGGGTGTTCTACATCAACGTCCCGATCGGCGTGATCGCGGTGCTGGCGGTGCAGCGGTTCGTCGAGGACCCGCCGTACCTGGTGCGCTCGAAGGGCCGGATCGACTTCCCCGGGCTCGCGCTGATGACGGCGGGCCTCGGGGCGCTGCAGCTGATGCTCGAGAAGGGCCAGGACGAGAACTGGTTCGAGTCGGCGTTCATCGTGTGGCTGGCGGTGATCGCCGCCGTGGGCCTGGTGCTGTTCGTGTGGCGGGAGCTCAGGACCGAGCGGCCGGCGGTGGACCTCGGCCTGTTCCGGAACGTCCCGTTCGCCTCCGCGACGGCGCTGGGCGGGGTGCTGGGGATGGGGCTCTACGGCGCGCTGTTCCTGCTGCCCCTGTTCCTCCAGCAGCTGCTCGGCTTCCCGGCCGAGAAGTCGGGCGTCGCGATGATGCCGCGCGGCCTCGCGATGGCCGTCCTGATGCCGATCGTGGGACTGCTCTACAACCGGCTCGGGCCGCGGGTCCTCGTCGGCACCGGGCTGGCGATCAGCGCGTTCTCGTTCTGGGATCTGGCCCACCTCACCGGCGAGACGGGCGTGTGGGACATCCTGCTGCCGCAGGTGTGGCAGGGCGTCGGGTTCAGCCTGCTGTTCGTGGCGCTGAGCACCGCGGCGCTCGCCACCATTCCCAAGGCCAAGATGACCGCCGCCTCGGGGCTGTACAACGTGGTGCGCCAGGTCCTGGGGAGCGTCGGCATCGCGCTCTCGGCGACGGAGCTGACCCGCGGGGCCGCGATCTACCACGACCGGCTGGCCGAGCACGTCACGATCTACGGACCGGCGACCCAGGCGTGGCTGCGGGCGCTGACGGCGGGGATGATGCGGCGCGGATCGGACGCGGTGACCGCCGGCCGCGAGGCGCTGCGCATCCTCGATCTCGACGTGACGCGGCAGGCGGCCGTCCTGGCCTACAACCACGTCCTGCTGCTCGTGGCGGCCCTGTTCCTGGTGTCGTTCCCGCTGGTCCTGCTGGTGCGCGGGCACCGCGACGCGAAGGTGGAGATGGCGGGAGAGTAGCGGTGCCCCGCGCCCGGGCACGGCCGGGACGGGGCGCTTACGCCGTGTCGGGCGCCTCCACGATGGCGGAGGCCACGCCGAAGCGCCGCCATACGAAGTAGACCGGAATCCCGATCACCACGATGATCAGCCCGGGCCAGGTGTACAGCGGCTTCTTCACGAGCAGGTCCACCATCAGCAGCGCCATCGACACCAGGTACACCGCCGGCATCCAGGGATAGCCGACCGCCCGGTACGGCCGCTCGGCGTCGGGGCGGATCCACCGCAGCCGGAACAGCGCGAGCGCGGTCAGGAAGTAGAACAGCACCGCGGCGAAGATCACGTAGTCGAGCAGGTTGCCGTAGGTCCCCGACAGCGCCAGCAGGCAGGTCCACAGCGCCTGCACCCACAGCGCCACCCTGGGGGTGCGGTGGCGCGGCTCCACCGCGCCCACGCTGCGGAAGAACACCCCGTCGTGGCTCATCGCGTAGGTCACCCGCGCTCCGGCCAGCACCAGCCCGTTGGCGCACCCGAACGTCGAGACCATGATCGCGATCGCCATGATCGCCAGGCCGGCCTGCCCGAACATCGTCTGCATCGCCGCCGTCCCCACCCGGTCCTGCGCCGCGCTCTGGATCTGGCCGAGCGGCAGGATGTTGAGGTAGGCGACGTTGGCGAGCAGGTACAGCGTGCACACCACCGCCGTCCCGACGCCGAGGGCGAGCGGCAGGTTGCGCCGCGGATGCTTCACCTCGGTGGCGGCGAACGCGACGTTGTTCCACGCGTCGGACGAGAACAGCGAGCCGACCATCGCCGCGCCCACGACCGGCAGCACCCCCAGCGTGAGCGGCGCCGCGCCCCAGAACTGCCCGGCGCCGAAGTTGGCGGCGAGCGCCGCCGCGTGGCGGCCGATCGTGAGGCCGAGCAGCACCAGCGCGGCGAGCGCCAGCACCTTGGCGGCGGTGAACACCGTCTGGATCCACGCCGCGGTCCTCACGCCGCGCGCGTTGACCCAGGTCAGCAGCAGCACGACGCCGATGCCCATGAGGCGCTGCCACGACACGCCGATCTCGATCGCCTCCGGGTGCGCCGACGGGCGGCCGAGCAGCGCGAACAGCGCGTCGCCGGGCGCCGGGATGTGCCCGAGCGACAGCCACACGTCCGGCGTGAGGCCGGGCCACAGGACGGCGAGGAACTTGGAGAAGGCCACGACCACGGCGGCGATGGTCCCGGTCTGGATCACCAGGAACACCGTCCAGCCGTACAGGAACCCCCACAGCGGCGACAACCCCTCGCGCAGGTAGACGTACTGGCCGCCGGCCCGCGGGTACATCGCGGCCAGCTCGCCCTGGGTGAGCGCGCCCATCACGGTCACGACCCCGGTGATCGCCCACACCACGAGCAGCAGGCCTGGCGAGACGACCTGGCGCGCGATGTCGGCCGGGACGATGAAGATCCCCGAGCCGATCATCGACCCCATCACGATGGCGACGGCCGCGGTGGGGCTGATGGCGCGCACGAGCGTGGTGCTGGCGTTGCCGGGCTGCGTCACGGGGTGCGTCTCGCGGATCGGAGGAACGGCAATGCTAGCGTCGCGGGCGCCGCCCCGTCAACGCCGCGCGGGCGGCCGGCTCCCGCGCCCGGGCCGGGGCGTGCGACGCGCGCGCCCTGGGCAGCAGCGCCAGCCGCAGCACCTCGTCCGTCGTCTCGACCAGGTGGATCTTGAGGCCGCGCTGGATGCTCTCGGGCACGTCGCGCAGGTCGGGCTGGTTCGCGGCCGGGATCACCGCCGTCGTGATGCGCCCGCGCACCGCCGCGCCGAGCTTCTCCCGCAGCCCGCCGATCGCCAGCACGCGCCCCGTCAGCGTGATCTCGCCCGTCATCGCCACGTCGGAGCGCACCGGCCGGCCGGTGAACAGGCTCGCCAGCACCACCGCGATCGTGACGCCGGCCGACGGCCCGTCCTTCGGGATGGCGCCCTCGGGGAAGTGGACGTGCACGTCCTTCTGGTTGAACAGCCGGCGCGGGACCCCGAGGTCGTCGGCCCGGCTGCGGACCCACGACAGCGCCGCCTGCACCGACTCCATCATCACCGAGCCCAGCTGCCCCGTGACCTGGAACTGGCCGGTGCCGGGCATGGCGATCGCCTCGACCGGCAGCAGGTCGCCCCCGGTCGCGGTCCAGGCCAGGCCGTTGGCGACGCCGACCGCGGGCACCTTCTGCGCGCGCTCGTCCACGTACCACGGCTGGCCGAGCACCTCGTCGATCAGCTTGGCGTCCACCGTCCACGGCCCGGCGGCGCCTCCCGCCTTGCGGGTCGCGACGTGCCGCAGCAGGGCGGCGAGGTCGCGCTTGAGCCCCCGCACCCCCGCCTCCCGGGCGTACCCCAGCACCAGCAGCGCCAGGCAGTCGTCGTCGATCGCCACCTCGGCGGGCGCCAATCCGTGCTCCGGCAGCAGCTGCGGCAGCAGGAACCGGCGGGCGATGGCCACCTTCTCCTCGGGCGTGTAGCCGGGGATCTCGATCACCTCCATCCGGTCCAGCAGCGGGTCCGGGATCTGCGGCTCCGCGTTGGCCGTGGCGATGAACAGCACGTGCGACAGGTCGAACGGCACGTTGAGGTAGTGGTCCACGAAGGCGACGTTCTGCTCCGGATCCAGGACCTCGAGCAGCGCCGCCGACGGGCTCCCGTGCCCCGGGCGGTCGGCGCCGAGCTTGTCGATCTCGTCGATCATCAGCACGGGGTTCATCGCCCCGGCCCGGCTCACCTCCTGGATGATCTTGCCGGGCATCGCCCCCACGTAGGTGCGGCGGTGGCCGCGGATCACCGCCTCGTCGTCGACGCCCCCCAGGCTCATCCGCCCGAACGGCCGCCCCATCGCGTCGGCGATCGCGCGCCCCAGCGACGTCTTCCCCACGCCGGGCGGACCCACGAAGCACAGAATCGGCGGGCGGGCCTCGGGCGCGAGCTTGCGCACCGCGAGGTACTCGACGATGCGCTTCTTCGCCTCCTCGAGGGCGAGGTGCCCGAGGTCCAAGACGGCGCGCACCGCCGCCGGGTCGGGATGCCGCTCCTCCACCTCGACGCCCCACGGCAGGGCGAGGATCCAGTCCACGTAGGTCCGCGATACCTGGTACTCGGCCGAGGCGGGCGTGAGGCGGCCGAGCCGGTCCAGCTCGCGCATCGCCTCGGCGCGGGCCGTGTCCGGCATCTTCAGCTCCTCGAGCCGGCCCCGGAGCTCGCGAGCCTCGCGCAGCGCGTCGTCCTCACCCAGCTCCGAGCGGATGGCCTCCAGCTGCTGCCGCAGCAGGTACTCGCGCCGCCCGCGCTCCACCTGCAGCGTGGTCAGCCGGTCCACCTCGCGCTGCACCTCGGCCCGCTCGACCGCCGCGGCCAGGAAGTCCGCCAGCATGTCGAGCCGCACCGCCGCCGCGGGCTCCGCCACGATCCGGTCGCGCTGCGCCAGCGTGAAGGGCAGCTGCTGCGCCACCAGGTCCGCAAAGTGGCTCGCATCCTCGACGTTGGCGCGCAGGTTCTCGACCAGGTCCACGTTCACCGCCGGCTCCAGCGCCGACAGGGTCTCGGCGAGGCGCAGCACGGCGCCGATCCGGCGGTCCAGCTCCGGTCGCGACTCCTCCAGCGGCGGCACCGGCACGACTTCCGCGACCGGCCACGGTCCGTCGGTCGCGACCGCGGCGATGCGCACCCGGCGCTTGCCCTGGAACGTGACCTGCACCGCCTCGTCGGCCAGGTTCATCCGGTCGAGCACCCCGGCCGCCACGCCGATCTTCCCGACGAACGACGCCGGCGCCGCCCCGGCCGCGTCGCCGCGCACCACGATCACCACGTTCTGGGTGCGCGACAGCGAGCGGATGGCGGCGACGTTGGTGCCGCTGGTGACCTGCACCGCGGCCACGCCGAGCGGGAAGACGTGGGTCGAGCGCAGCGCCACCAGCGGCGCGTGGCGCGGCACGTCCCACGCCCGCAGGTCGTCCCGGGTGGTGGTCAGCAGGTCGTCAGTCATCGCACGGGGGCGCCGACGGCGCGGGCGGGTCCGGCGCGGCTAGCCGGCGTTCCTGGTCGCGGCGAGCATCTCGCGCATCCGCCGCGCCAGGCCCTCGATCTCGCGGAGACCCTCGATCGTCTCGGCGTCGAGCGTCGCTTCGTTCAGCAGCAGCAGCTGCGCCTCGGCGAGGATCGCCGCCAGCGGATTGGAGAGGTCGTGCCGCAGCTTGCGGATGGCGTCGGATTCCGGGGCCGGCATGACGAGGGCTACGTGGCCAGCGAGCGGTAGAGATCCCGCAGGTGATGCTCGCGCAGGTCGCGCACGGCCTGCCACAGGTCCTGCTCCGAGGTGGCGCAGAAGATCTCGGCCGTGACCCGCTCGTCCATCGCGCCGCTCTCGAAGAAGTGCAACCGGCCACGCCAGATCCCGTCCTCGCTCCTGCGCACGCCGAGCTGGACGGCGATGGCGACCCCCTCGTACCGGATGGGGGCCAGATCGTGCAGCACCGGCTCGGTGGGATCGGGGGCGCTGGGTCGGGGCTGTGGCAGCGGCATCGGAGGCTCCGAAGCGTGAGGGGGCGTCCGAACCCGGGCCTGAACCGCCGGAAGGCCCGAGTTTGAAGCAAAATAACGAGTTACGAGACCTGCGCAATACTGCGCAACGGGCGCCGGGGCGTGGGTTGGACTTGCGAACGGGCGGGGCGGCACTTCGTAGCGCCCGTCTCGTGCCTCGCTACCAGCTCCACCGGTCTTGACCACCCTATGTCGCTGACCTATAATCAGTTGCTCGCAAACCAACCCCGTCACTGCACTGCTTCCTATGGGCTGGCCGCGCTGTCGGCTTCGCGCTTCCACACTGTGAGGGTTCACCGGGTAGAGGGCTGAGCCCCTCCACCTCCCGCACCACACTCGGAGTCTCCATCCCGTGGACATCGCCGAACTCAAGAAGAAGTCCGTCGCGGAGCTGCACGCGATGGCGGAAGAGCTGAACATCACCAACTACTCGGGCCTCAGGAAGCAGGACCTCATCTTCCGGATCGAGCAGAACCTGCTCGACTCGGACACGGTCCTGCGCGGCGAAGGCGTGCTGGAGATCCTCCCGGAGGGGTACGGGTTCCTCCGCAGCCAGGACTGGAACTACCTGTACGGCCCCGACGACATCTACGTCTCGCCCAGCCAGATCAAGCGGTTCGACCTCCGGACCGGCGACACCATCCTCGGCCAGGTCCGCCCGCCCAAGGAGGGCGAGCGCTACCTGGCGCTGCTCAAGGTCGAGAGCGTCAACGGGGACGAGCCGGAGAAGGCCAAGCACCGCATCGCGTTCGACAACCTGCGCCCCCGCTACCCGGACCAGCGGCTGCGGCTCGAGCGCAAGGACGCCGACCTGTCGATGCGGGTGATCGACATGCTGGCGCCGATCGGCAAGGGCCAGCGGGCGCTGATCAGCTCGCCGCCCAAGGCCGGCAAGACGATCCTGCTGCAGAAGCTCGCCAACTCCATCACCGAGAACCATCCCGAATGCGTCCTGATCGTGCTGCTGATCGACGAGCGGCCCGAGGAAGTGACGGACATGGAGGAGAACGTGAAGGCCGAGGTGATCTCCTCGACCTTCGACGAGCCGGCCGACCGGCACGTGCAGGTGGCGGACATGGTGCTGGAGAAGGCCAAGCGGCTGGTGGAGTCCGGCAAGGACGTGGTGATCCTGCTCGACTCGATCACGCGGCTGGCGCGGGCCCACAACGTGGTGGTCCCGCACTCGGGCAAGATCCTCTCCGGCGGCGTGGACGCCAACGCGCTGCACAAGCCCAAGCGGTTCTTCGGCGCCGCGCGCAACATCGAGGGCGGCGGCTCCCTGACCATCGTCGGCACCGCCCTGATCGAGACCGGCAGCCGGATGGACGAGGTGATCTTCGAGGAGTTCAAGGGCACCGGCAACATGGAGCTGGTGCTGGACCGCAAGATCAGCGAGCGGCGCATCTGGCCGGCGATCGACGTGCAGAAGAGCGCCACCCGGAAGGAAGAGCTGCTGCTGCCGCCCGACGAGCTGAATCGCATGTACCTGCTGCGGAAGTTCCTGGCCGACATGCCGCCGGTCGAGGCGATCGAGTTCCTCATCGAGCGCATGAAGCGCACCAAGAACAACAAGGAGTTCTTCGCGACGATGGCCCAGGGGTAGCGGGTGCCGCCCGGACGGCCGCAGGCGGACGACGGCGACGCCGGCGGCGGGGGGGGGCGCGTGCTGGCGGTGGACTGGGGCAGCAAACGCTTCGGCCTCGCCCTCTCCGATCCGACCCGGCTGATCGCCCAACCCCTCGTCACCCTGACCCGTCGCGCCAACCACCGCGCTCCCGTCGCCGACATCGTCGAGCTGATCGCGCGCCACCGGGTCACGCTGGTGGTGGTCGGCCTGCCGCTCGACCCCGACGGCGCCGAGGGCGACGCGGCGCGCGAGGCCCGCGAGCTGGGCGAGGCCGTGCGGCGCCGCTCCGCCGTGCCCGTGACGTACTGGGACGAGCGGCTCTCCACCGCGGCCGCGCTGCGCTCGGCGCGCACCGCGGGCGTCAGGGACCGGGACTCGCGCGGCCGCATCGACCAGATGGCGGCGGTGGCCATCCTCCAGCACTGGCTGGACGCGCAGCCGCGCGAGCGGACGCCGGCGGCGGACGCGTGAGCGCGGCGCCCGCCCGCGGCCGCGCCGCGCGGCGCGGCCGCCGCTCCGGCGCGCCAGCGCCGCTCGCCCTGTGCCTGCTGCTCGCGGCGTGCGGGCCCAGGCCCGACGCGCCGCACGAGCGGCTCATCGTTCCCAAGCGCGCCTCGCTCAAGACGGTGGCCGAGTCGCTCGCCGCGCACCGGATCATCTCCTCCGGCGAGCGGTTCCTGCTCGAGGCCCGCCTGCTCGGCTTGTTCGTCGGCGACTACCGCGGCCTCGACCGCCACCTGCGGCCGGGGCGCTACGACTTCCCGATCGGCGAGCGCACCCGCACGATCCTCTCGGCGATGCTCAACGGCCGCACCGACGACGACATGTTCACGGTGCCCGAGGGCTACACCATCCGGGAGATGGCCGAGGCGGCGGGGCAGCGGCTCGGCATGGACACCGCCGCCTTCCTGGCCGCCGCGCGCGACTCGACGCTGCGCGCCTCGCTCGGCATCCCTGCCGACGACCACAGCCTCGAGGGCTACCTCTTCCCCGAGACCTACCGGGTAGTGTTCGGCGCGTCGGCCGAGCAGTTGGTCGCCCAGATGGTGCAGGAGTTCCAGGCGCAGTGGGACACCTCCTGGGACGCGCGCGCCCGGCAGCTGGGACTCACCCGGCACCAGGTGATCACGCTCGCGAGCATCGTCGAGGCCGAGGCCCAGCGTCACGCCGAGCGCCAGCTCATCGCCGGCGTGTACTACAACCGCCTCACGCGCAAGCACCCGATGAAGCTCGAGGCCGACCCGACCGTCATCTACGCGCTCGGCCGCCACGTGAACCGGGTCATGCTGCGGGACCTGCAGGTCAGGTCTGCGTACAACACGTACCTCCACACGGGACTGCCGCCCGGCCCGATCGATTCGCCGGGCCGGGCCGCCATCCTCGCCGTCCTCTCGCCGGCCAGGCACAAGTTCCTGTTCTTCGTGGCCCGGCCCGACGGCAGCCACATGTTCAGCGAGACCGCCGCCCAGCACGCCGACTCGGTGCGCGTCGCGCGCCGGTTGCGTGCCGCCGTCATCGCCGCCAGGGCGGAAAGCGTCCGGGTGGCGCGGCGCGACAGCATCGCCGCCGTGCGCGCCGCCCAGCAGCTGGGCCACCTGCCCTCGCCGCCGCTCTCCGCCGGCCCCGCCAGGCTGGACAGCGCGCCGCCCCGCACGCCCTCGCCCGTCCCGCCGCGATGACCGCGCCGCCGCTCTTGGGCGAGGCGCTGCGGCTCATCGTGATCCTGGACGCCGGCGTGGGGCGCGGCCGCGACCTCGCCGCGATCGGAGCGCACGCCGCCGACGGCGGCGCGACCATGCTCCAGGTGCGGGCGAAGGAGGCGACGGCCCGCGCCCTCGCGGACCTGGTCCGCCGGGTGACGGCGGCGACGCGGCTTCCCGTGGTCGTGAACGACCGGCTCGACGTCGCGCTCGCCGTCGGCGCCGCCGGATGCCACCTGGGCCAGGACGATTTCCCGATCGACGCGGCGCGCGCGATGGTGCCGGCCGGCTTCTGGCTCGGCGGCTCCGCCGGGACCCCGGGTGAGGCGGCGCGCGCGGCGGCCGCCGGCGCCCACTACCTCGGCATCGGCCCGATCGCGGAGACGGCCAGCAAGGGCGACGCCGGCGCCGCCATCGGCGTGGACGGCTTCCGCCGGATCCACGCCGCCGCGCCCGGTGTGCCGGCCGTGGCGATCGGCGGCGTCACCGCCGCGCTGGCGCCCGGCCTCGTCGCGGCGGGTGCGGCCGGCGTCGCGGTGATCCGGGCCGTGCTCGACGCCGCCGATCCGGCGCTCGCCGCCCGCGACCTCCGGGCGGCGCTCGGCCGATGACCGCACGCGCCACCCTGGTCGTCGCCCCTCGCGGCGTGGGGCGGCTCAGGGCCGGTCACCCCTGGATCTTCCGCTCCGACGTACGCGAAGCCGATGCCGACGAGCCCGGACTCGCGCGGCTGGTGGACGAGCGCGGGAAGGGTCTGGGCACCGCCCTGTTCTCGCCCGCCTCGGAGATCCGCGCGCGCTGGCTGGCGCCCGAGGGTACGCCGGTGCGCGGCTCCTGGTGGACCGCGATGGTCGCCGCGGCGCTCGACCGCCGCCGCGGCATCGCGGACGGCGCGTTCCGGGTGGTGCATGCGGAGGGCGACGGGCTTCCGTCGCTCATCGTGGACCGTTACGGCGACTGCGCCGTGGCGCAGCTCCTCTCGGCCGGCCTCGAAGCCGTCCGCGGCGACGTCGTCGACGCCATCCGCGCGACGCTCGACCCCAAGGGCCTGGTGCTGCGGAACGACGCCGCGGTCCGGGAGCGCGAGCGGCTGCCGCGGGAGGTCACGCTCGCCTTCGGGGACGTGCCGCAGGAGATCGAGGTCAGCGAGGCGCCGGGCGTCCGCTACCTCGCGGCGCCGTTCACCGGCCAGAAGACGGGAGCGTTCCTCGACCAGCGCGAGAACCGGCGGCTCCTCGGCTCGCTGGCGCGCGGCCGCTGTCTGGACGCCTTCGCCTATCACGGGAACTTCGCGCTGCAGCTGGCGGCGGGCGGAGCGCGGGAGGTGGTGGCCGTCGAGATCTCGGCCGACGCCGTGGAGCGGATCGCCCGCAACGCCTCGCTCAACGGCTTCGCGTCGGTGCGCACCGTCGAGGCGAACGCGTTCGACTGGCTGAAGGCGACGGCGGCGGCGGGCGAACGGTTCGACGTGGTGGTGCTCGATCCGCCCGCCTTCGCCCGCGACCGGCGCTCGCTTCCGCGCGCGCTGGCCGGCTACAAGGAGGTGAACCTCCGGGCGATGCAGCTCCTGGCGCCCGGCGGGCTGCTGTTCACCGCCTCGTGCTCGCACCACGTGCACCGCGGCGATTTCTTCGCCATGCTGGCCGACGCCGCCGGCGACAGCGGCCGCCGCCTGCAACTCGTGGAGATCCGCGGCGCAGCGGCCGACCATCCGGAAATCGTCACCATCCCCGAGACCGGCTACCTCAAGGCCGCCCTGCTGTGCGCCGCGGACTAGGCTAGGGCGCCACCTTCTGCACGAACGCCGTCACGAGCGGCACCAGCTCCGGCACCAGGGGCAAGCTCGGGTCGTTGTAGGTCACGAGCTGCGCCGCCCGCTCCCGCGTCGCGACGTGCACGAACAGGTGGTTGGCGTCGGGGAGAATGTGCACCTCCGCGCCGCGGTGGGCCGCCCGCAGGGCCTCGGCGTCGGCCACGCTCACCTGGATGTCCATGCCGCCCTGGATCACCAGCAGCGGGACCCTCACGCGGCGCGCTTCCTCCGCGGGATCGGTCGCGCTTTCGGTCTGGAGGAACTTCCGGGCCGAGGGGTTGAACAGGGCGCGCAGATCGGCGGGGACGTCCGGCATGGGCCCCGAGGCGAGGTAGGCGGCCATCGTGCGCTCGAAGACCGCGTTCTGGGCGGAGTCCAGCTGCGGCCCCACCTGCTCACGCAGCACGGTCGTGAGCGGACGGCCCATGCCGGCCAGCATCACGACGCCGGCCACGGGCGCACCGAGGTTCGCCGCGCGCGTGGCGAGGGAGGCGCCCTCGCTGTGCCCCAGCATCACCACTCTGGAGAAGCGCCGGTCGGAGGCCAGGCCGCGCGCCGCCGCGATCGCGTCCCTGGCGAAGTCGTCGAAGGTGACCGAGTCCCAGGTACCCGCCAGCGGCGAAGCGCCGATGCCACGCTTGTCGTAGCGGAGCGTCGCGATCCCCTGCTCGGCCAGGTCCCACGCGAGCTTCTTGTAGAGGTCGGTGGTGAGGCCGAGCCGCGAGTTGCCGTCGCGGTCGGTGGGGCCGGATCCCGCGAGGATGATCACGACCGGCACCGGGCCCGCCACCGCGGCCGGGCGTGCGAGGGTGCCCGACAGCTGCTGCGCGCCGTCGGTGAATCCGTAGGGCTCCTCGCGCACGTCGGGCGGCAGCGGGGTCGGAGCGCGCACCGCGAGCGGCCGCGACGCCGACACGCTGTCCGCCGGGACCCGCTCGATCCGCAGCCCCTGCGAAGGCACCGAGGCCGAGTCGAGGCCGCCGTCCCCGGTCGGCGCCAGCACCACCACGGTGCCCGCCAGCGACGCGGTCACGCGCCCCGCCTGCCGCGCCAGCGTCAGGTCGAGCACCGAGCCGTTGTCCACCAGCAGCGTGTGGAGCACGAGCGACGCGTCGCCCGACGGCGGCAGCCGGCGGGCCATCGCCGCGATGTGGCTCCACAGCAGGTTCTGCATCACCGCGCGCGGCGCCGGCAGCGCCCGGACCAGGGGCGCCGCGCGCCCGTTCACCGTGAAGCGCGCCGAGTCGCCGAAGGTCACCTGCACCGCCTGCTGCTGGGCTCCGGTGGCCAGCGAGTAGACGCGCAGGTCGTAGGAGAGCGGCTCGAACGCGGCGTCGTACACGGTGCGGGCGACGACGCGGTGGCCGGCGAGCGGCACGTCCGCAGTCGCGTCGAGGGTGTCGCCGGTCCAGCGATAGACCTCGACGGTGAGCTCCCTGCCGTTCTGCAGCGTCCGGTACGCGCCGGATTGCGCCGCGAGCGCGGCGGGAACGGCGGTCACGGCGACGGCCACGAGCCAGGGGAATACGCGCACGGCTCCGTCCTTTCTATGGGATCGCGATGCCGAGGCGCTCGAGGAACGCGCCCACGTGGTTCTCCGTGACGTACCAGCTGCCCAGCGCCGGCCGCGCGGTGCCGTGCCAGTCGGAGCCGCCCGTCACCACCAGGCCCGCGGCGCGGGCCGCCTGCTCGAGCTGCACCGAGGCGTGCGGATCCAGCGCCGGCCTGAGGGCCTCCACCCCGGCGAGCCCGCGCTCGGCGAGCGCCGGGAAGTGCTCCGCATCCTCCGGCGCCGGATGGGCCCACACCGGGCACCCGCCGGCGGCTGCGACCGCGGCGATGGCGTCGCCGACGTCGGGGCCTCGGCTCGGCACCCAGGCCGGCGCGCCGTCGCCGATGAAGCGCGCGAAGGCGTCGTTGATCGACCCCGCCTGGCCCCGGCGTACCAGGGCGCGCGCCAGGTGCAGGCGGCCGACAGACGCGCACTCGGGCTCGGTAGTGACGTCGGCGACCGCGATCCGCACGCCGAGCGCGCCCAGCCGCTCGACCAGCGCGGCCAGCCGCTCGCGCCGCGCCTGCGCCGCCCGCGCCGACAGGGCGGCGATGCCCGGATCGCCGGAGCGGAATCCGTAGCCCAGGAGGTGCAGCTCGCGCCCGCCCCGCAGGCAGGTGATCTCGATCGCCGCCAGGACCGACGTGCGGGACCCCGCCACCGCGGCCCGCGCCGGCTCGACCCCGGCGTCCGTGTCGTGATCGGCGAGCGCGATCAGCCCGAGTCCCGCCCGCTGCGCCGCGCCGGCCACCGCGGCCGGTGCGAGCGCCCCGTCGGAGCAGGTCGAATGAACGTGGAGATCCAGATGCATCGCGCGGCCGCCTCCGTGAAACCCAACCTACGGAGCGGTGCAAACGCGAACAAGGGAGTTGACAGCCGGGAAACCGCTCCTCAGCTTGCCCGCATGGCAGTGGCCGGCGCTCCCCGGCGCGACCGCACGGCTTCCATCCAGCGGGTGTTTCTCGGCCTTCTCGCCGCCAACCTGGTGGTCGTGGCGGTCAAGCTCGGGATCGGCATCCGGGCCGGCTCCCTCTCCGTCATCAGCGACGCGATCCACTCCTCGGTCGACGCCTTCAACAACGTCGTGTTCGTGGTGCTGATGCGGTACGCGGGCGCCGAGGCGGACGCCAACCACCCTTACGGCCACGGCAAGTTCGAGGTGCTCGGCGCGCTGGGCATCGTCATCTTCCTCGCGGTCGCGTCGTTCGAGCTGCTGAAGAGCGCCCTGGCCCGGCTCCTCTCGCAGGCGCCACCGCCCGCGCTGTCCGGCCTCGAGCTGGGGCTCCTGGCCGGCACGCTGGTCGTGAACCTGTGGGTCGCGTGGCTCGAGGGCCGCAAGGCGCGCGAGTTCGCGAGCGACCTGCTGCTCGCCGACGCGGCCCACACGCGGGTGGACGTGATGATCACGACCGGCGTGATCGCCGGCAGCGTGCTGTCGCGCGCCGGCATCCGCCACGTCGACCCGATCGTCGCGCTGGCGGTCGTGCTGATGATCGGGCGCGTCGCCTACCGGATCCTGGCCCGCGGCGTGCCGGTCCTCGTCGACCAGGCGGCCCACGAGCCCGAGGCGGTGCGCCGCTCCGCCGAGGGCGTCGACGGCGTGCGGTCCGCCCACGACATCCGCTCGCGCCTCGCCGCGGGCGTCGCCCTGGCCGAGCTCACCATCCGGGTCTCCGGCCGCCTGTCGGTCGACGAGGCGCACGAGATCGCCGACGCCGTCGAGCGCCAGCTCAAGGACGACCTGAAGATCGACCGCGTCGTCGTGCACATCGAGCCGTCCTGAGCGCCGTGGATCGACCCGCCCGCGCGCCGCGCAGCCTCCGCTCGGAGTACGAGGAGTTCATCGAGCAGCGCATCGAGGAGTACAAGGACGGGCTGCCGCGCGCCTCGATCCTGGGCATCGGCGACGAGGCGGTGCAGGAGCTGACCCGCGGCGAGCAGTACCAGCTCACCGAGGTGCTCCTCCAGGAACAGGTGGACGCGATCATCCGCCGCCGCCTCAGGCTGCCCTCGTACCGCCGCTGGCGCGAGCGCCACGTGGCCCTGCGCGCCGCGCAGGTGGAGCCTTCGCACTGGGGACTCGCCC
>DASPTN010000048.1:0-2754 GCA_035623395.1 Gemmatimonadales bacterium
GGCGGTGAGCGGTCCCGCGGGGTCGGCCAGGTCCTCGTCGAGCACCAGCACCAGCGCCGCGCTCCGCGCCCGGTCGAGCGTGCCGCTCCAGTCGCGCGTGAACCCGGCGGCCAGCGCGCCGTGCACGTTCGGCGCCCGCTCCTTGCGCAGCGCCAGGTCGGGCACGCCGGCGAGCGGGGCCTCCGGGCCCTCGCGCACGCGGAACGCGCCGGCCCCGCCGCGCAGCGCCAGGAGCGCGGACGCCGCCTCCAGCGCCTCGCACGACGCGCCGGGCGACACCAGGCCGACCCACGCGCCCTCCGCCGCCCCCATCAGCTCGGCGGCGCGCTCCAGCGCCGCCTCCCACTCCACCGGCACCAGCCGGTCGCCGTGCCGCACCAGCGGCGCCTCGATGCGGTCCGAGCGGTTGAGCCACCCGTACCTGAGGCGCCCCTCGTCGCACATCCAGAACCGGTTGACCTCGGGGTTCGGGCGGGGCCGGACGCGGACCACCACGTTCTCGCGGGTCTCCAGCACCACGTTGCAGCCCTGCGTGCAGCCCGGGCAGACGGACGCCGTCTTGTCGAAGTCCCACACCCGCGCCTTGTTCAGGAAGTCCTTCGACAGCAGCGAGCCGACCGGGCACAGGTCCACGACGTTGCCCGCCCAGGGATGGTCGAGCTGCCTGCCCTCGAAGATGCCGATGTGCGCGCGGTCGCCCCGCTCCGACACGTTGAGCGTCGGCTCCTTCGCGACGTCGTCCATGAACCGGACGCACCGGGTGCACAGCACGCAGCGGTTGGGCACGTACAGGACGTCGGGCCCGAAGTCCTCGACCGGGTTGTAGCGCTTGGCGTAGTCGGCGTAGCGCCCGGCCTCGCGCCCTTCCTGGAAGGTGTAGTCCTGCAGCGTGCACTCGCCCGCCTTGTCGCAGATCGGGCAGTCGAGCGGGTGGTTGATCAGCAGGAACTCCAGCACGGCGCGCCGCGCCGCCTTGGCCTGCTCGCTCGCGACGTGGACCACCATGCCGGGCGCGACGGGCGTGGCGCACGACGGGACCGGCTTGGGGCTCTTCTCGACGTCCACCAGGCACATCCGGCACGAGCCGGCGACGGGGAGGCCCGGGTGGTAGCAGTAGTGCGGGATCAGGACGCCGGTCTGCTTGGCCGCCTCGAGCACCGAGGTCCCGGCCGGAACCTCGACCTCGCGCCCGTCGATCGTGAGCCGGACGAGATCGGTCATGCCCGCGCCTTCCGCCTGCCGTTCCGCAGGTAGGCGTCGAACTCCGGGCGGAACTTCCGGATGGCGCTGACCACCGGCGCCGCGCACGAGTCGGAGAGCACGCAGATCGTCCGGCCGGTCATCTGCTCGGAGAGGTCGAGCAGCAGGTCGAGATCCTCTGCCTTGCCCTGCCCGCCGAGGATCCGCTGCAGGATCTTCACGGTCCAGGCGGTGCCCTCGCGGCACTGGGTGCACTGGGCGCAGGACTCGTGCGCGTAGAACCGCGCCAGCCGCATCACCTGGTAGACCATGTCCACCGAGTCGTCCAGCACGATCATGCCGCCGGAACCGAGCATCGTGCCCTTGGCGACGCAGCCCTCGTAGTCGAGCACCGTGTCCTCGGCCTCCGCGGCCGTGAGGATCGGCACCGACGAGCCGCCGGGGATGACCGCCTTGAGCTTGCGGCCGGGCCGCATCCCGCCGGCGACGTCGTACAGCAGATCCTTCAGCGGGAAGCCCATCGTCACTTCGTAGTTGCCGGGCCTCGCCACGGTCCCGCAGATCGAGAACAGCTTCGTGCCCGTGCTCTTGGGATTCGACAGGCACAGGCCCTTGTACCACGCCCCACCCTTCTCGATGATGTGGGGGACGCTGGCCAGGGTCTCGACGTTGTTGATCGTGGTCGGGCAGCCGAACACGCCGACCGCGGCCGGGAACGGCGGGCGGATCCGGGGATTCCCGCGCTTGCCCTCGATCGAGTTCATCAGCGCGGTCTCTTCCCCGCAGATGTACGCGCCGGCGCCGCGGTGGATCATCAACTCGATGCGGACGCCCTTCCCCATCGCGTTCGCGCCCAGCACGCCCCTGGCGTAGGCCTCGTCGAGCGCGCGCTGCATGATGGCGATCGGCTCCGTGAACTCGCCGCGGACGTAGAGGAAGACCTGCTCGGCCTGGATGGCGTAGGCCGCGATCGCGCACCCCTCGATGAGCTGGTGCGGCGTCCAGCGCATGATCTCGCGGTCCTTGAAGGTGCCGGGCTCCGACTCGTCCGCGTTGCAGCACAGGTAGTGCGGCTTGGTCTTCTGCTTCGGCATGAAGCTCCACTTCACGCCCGCCGGGAAGCCGGCCCCGCCGCGGCCGCGGAGGCCGGAGGCCTTCACCTCCTCGATCACCTGCTCGCGGGGCGTGCCGAGCGCCTTCTCGAGCGCCGCGTAGCCGCCGCGCTTCACCCAGCCGTCGTAGCCGCGCGCATCCGGCTCACCGAAGTGGCGGCTCAGGACCTGGGTCTCTTTCGGGTGCGGCGGGTGCGGGTAGCCCATCGCGCCTACCGGTAGCGGGCGACGAGGGCCGGCACGGACTCGGCGCTCACGCCCTCGACGAAATCGTCGTTGATCATGACCGGCGTGGCGAAGCCGCAGGCGCCGAGGCACTCCACCTCGACGATGGTCCACCTGCCGTCCGGGCTGGTCTCGCCCGGGGCCTTCGCCCCCGTGGCCTTGAGGAACGCCTGCACCACGCCCTCGGCGCCGCACACGTTGCACGGCGTGGTGGTGC
>DASPTN010000049.1:0-15075 GCA_035623395.1 Gemmatimonadales bacterium
CTCGCGCGCTGGGGCACGCGCGTGACGCCCGTCGCGGGCGCGGCGTTCGTGTGGATCTCGCTGGTCAAGATCCTGGTGGTGTTCGGCGGGCTGCTGACGCTGATCGCGCTGTGGACCTGGGTGGAGCGCCGCGGCGCGGGCTGGATCCAGAACCGCCTCGGCCCGAACCGGGTCGGCCCGGAGGGCCTGCTCCAGCCGGCGGCCGACGGGCTCAAGAACTTCCTCAAGGAAGAGACGCTGCCGCCGTTCGCCGACCGTTTCCTGTTCATCCTCGCGCCGATGATGGCGTTCACGCCGGCGCTGATCACCTTCGCGGTGGTGCCCTTCGCCTCGCCGCTCCCCACGCCCTGGGGGCTGGTGGGCACGGCGATCGCCGACCTGCCGGTCGGATTCCTCTACATCCTGGCCATCGGCTCGCTCGGCGTGTACGGCGTCGTGCTGGCCGGCTGGTCGTCGAACAACAAGTACTCGCTGCTCGGCGGGCTGCGGGGCTCGGCCCAGCTCATCTCGTACGAAGTGTCGATGGGGCTCTCGGCGGTGGCGGTGCTGGTGCTGGCCGGCAACATCACGATGAACGAGATCGTGGCCCGGCAGCAGCAGAGCGTGTGGTTCGTGCTGCCGCTGTTCGTGGCCTTCTTCACCTTCCTGATCGCGAGCTTCGCCGAGACGAACCGGCTGCCGTTCGACCTCCCGGAGGCGGAGGCGGAGCTGATCGCCGGCTACCACACCGAGTACTCCGCGATGAAGTTCTCGATGTTCTACATCGCCGAGTACTCGAACATGGTGACGGCGTCGGCGCTGATGGTGACGCTGTTCTTCGGCGGGTGGGACGTGCCGTTCACGTCCTGGGACAACACGCCGCCGTGGACGGTGCTCAAGTTCCTCGTCACCTTCGCCGCGTTCTGGGCCAAGGTGCTGTTCTTCCTGTTCGCGTACGTGTGGGTGCGCTGGACCCTGCCGCGGTTCCGCTTCGACCAGCTGATGGACCTCGGCTGGAAGGTGCTGCTGCCGGTGGCGCTGGCCTACGTGATGGTCGTGGCCGTGGCGGTGTGGGCGCTCGAGGCGGCGGGCGTGCGGTTCGGCGTGACCTACACCCTGGTCCTCGCGGCCGTGAGCCTGGTGCTGGGCGCGCTGCTGCTGTGGGTCCTCGATCGCAACCGGGTGATCGGCGGCTCGGGGTCGCGCCAGCGCGCCGTGTGGCGGCGCGACGCGGCGCGCTCGCGGGGGGCGGCGGCCTAGCATGGCCATCACGGTCCGAACCCTGCCGCGGCCCGAGGCCGAGAGCTCCTACGTGCGCGCCACGCTCAAGGGCATGGCGCTGACCTTCAAGCACCTGTTCGCCAAGAAGTGGACGATGCAGTACCCGGAGCAGACCGCCGCGCCGGACTGGCAGCTCTCCAAGCGGTGGCGCGGCACCCACCGCATGGCGGTGGACGAGACCGGCAAGGCCAAGTGCGTGGCGTGCGGCCTGTGCCCGCAGGTGTGCCCGGCCAACTGCATCAAGCTGGTGGCCGGCGAGGACGAGCAGGGCAACCGCTACCCGCTGGTCTACGAGATCGACGAGTTCCGCTGCGTGTTCTGCGGCTACTGCCAGGAGGTCTGCCCCGAGGAGGCGATCCACGTCGGCGTGCACTACGAGAACGCCGAGTACGCCCGCGAGGGCTTCGTGTACGACCTGGCGCGCCTGACCCGGCAGTCCCACGACGTCTCGAGCCTGTGGGATCCCGCCGATCCCAGGGGGGAGTGACGTGACCGTCGTCGCCTTCTGGGCGTTCGCCGCCGTGGCCGTCGCGTCGGCGCTGCTGTGCATCACCCGCCGCAGCCCGGTGGCGAGCGCGCTGTGGCTGGTGAACACGCTGTTCAACCTCGCCGCGATCTACGTGCTGCTCGACGCCCACTTCATCGCCGCGGTGCAGGTGCTGGTGTACGCGGGCGCCATCATGGTGTTGTTCCTGTTCGTGATCATGCTCCTCAACCTCGGCCGCGGCGGGCCCACCGACATCCGCGGCACGCGCGGCAGGGTGGTGGCCGGCGTCGCCGGCCTGGTGCTGGTCGCGGAGCTGATCGTGCTCCGGCTGGCCGCGCCGCCGGGCGAGCTGCAGCTGCCGGCGGGCGCCGTGGCGCAGTCGGTCGAGGCCAGCGGCGCCGTCCGGGCCGTGGGCCAGCCGCTGTTCCAGAGCTACCTGGTGCCGTTCGAGATCACCTCGGTGCTGCTGCTGGCGGCCATCGTGGGCGCCGTGGTCCTCGCCAAGCGGAGGCTGTAGCGTGCTGCTCGGTCCCTCGCTCGCGGTCTCGGCCGTCCTGTTCTCGCTCGGCGTCGTGGGCGTGCTGCTGCGGCGCAACGCGATCGTGATCTTCATGTGCATCGAGCTGATGCTCAACGCGGTGAACCTCACGTTCGTCGCGCTGTCGCAGCGGCTCGGCCTCGACGGACAGGTGTTCGTGTTCTTCGTGATGACCGTCGCCGCGGCGGAGGCCGCGGTCGGCCTCGCCATCGTGATCGCCGTGTACCGGCACCGGGACACCGTGAACCTGCAGAACATCAACCTGCTCCGCGGATGAGGCCGCTCGCCGGGAGCGCCGCGGACTGGGCCGGCCTGGCGATCCTGCTGCCGTTCGCCGGGTTCCTGGTGAACGGGGCGCTGGCGTTCCTGCGGCCGCAGGCCAAGCGCGCGGTGAGCGTGGTGGGCGTGGGGTCCGTGGCCGCCGCGTTCGCCGTGGCGGTCGCGGTGTTCCTGGCGGTGCTGGGCGCGCACCCGGCCGAGCCGTACGTGCGCACGCTGTGGACCTGGATCCCGGCCGGCGACCTCCGGGTGGACGCGGCGCTCCAAGTGGACCAGCTGTCGGTGGTGATGCTGCTGGTCGTCACCGGCGTCTCGTCCCTGATCCACGTGTTCAGCATCGGCTACATGCACGACGACGCGGGGTACGCGCGCTACTTCGCCTACCTCAACCTGTTCGTCGCCTTCATGGTGGTGCTGGTCCTCGGCGCCAGCTTCCCGGCGATGTTCATCGGCTGGGAAGGCGTGGGCCTGTGCTCGTACCTGCTGATCGGCTTCTGGTTCGAGGAGAAGGAAAAGGCCGACGCCGGGTTCAAGGCCTTCCTGGTGAACCGCATCGGGGACTTCGGCTTCCTGGTGGCCATGTTCCTGATCTTCTCCCACCTGGGCTCGCTGGACTTCCGCGACGTGTTCGCCCGCGCGCCGCAGGCCCTGGTGCCGGGCGGCGGCACGGTCACGGCCATCGCGCTGTTCCTGTTCATGGGCTGCGTCGGGAAATCGGCTCAGATCCCGCTCTACGTCTGGCTGCCCGACGCGATGGCGGGCCCCACGCCGGTCTCGGCCCTGATCCACGCGGCCACGATGGTCACGGCCGGCGTGTACCTCGTGGCCCGCAGCAACGTGCTGTTCGCGATGTCGCCCACGGCGAGCGCCGTGGTCGCCGGCGTCGGCGCGCTCACGGCGCTGTTCGCGGCCACCATCGGCCTCAAGCAGTGGGACATCAAGAAGGTGCTCGCGTACAGCACCGTGTCGCAGCTCGGCTACATGTTCGTCGGCGTGGGGGTCGGCGCCTACGCCGCCGGCATCTTCCACCTGGTGACGCACGCCTTCTTCAAGGCGCTGCTGTTCCTCGGGGCCGGCAGCGTGATCCACGTGCTGCACCGCGCCTACCATCACACGCACCGCGAGGCCGACGCCCAGGACATGCGCAACATGGGCGGCCTGATGGCGTACCTCCCGTGGACCTCGCGCGTGATGTGGGTGGCGACGCTGGCCATCGCCGGCATCCCGCCGCTGGCCGGCTTCTTCTCCAAGGACGAGATCCTCGGCGCCGCGTTCGCGCGCGGGGCGGCGTCGCCGTTCTACTACCTGGTGTGGGCGTTCGGGCTGGTCGCGGCGTTCCTGACCGCGTTCTACATGGCGCGGCTGATGCTGTACACGTTCCACGGGCCCAACCGGACCGGGGACCTGGAGCGGCCGCACCTGGCCGAGGCGCCGTGGGTGATGACCTGGCCGCTGGTGGCGCTCGCCGGGCTCACCGTGCTCGGCGGCGTGCTCAACCTGCCGCACGTCGCCACGCTGCACCGCTGGCTCGAACCGCTCACCGAGCGCAGCGCCGCGTTCCTGCCGGCGCTGGCGCCGTCGACGGGCGTCGAGGTCGCGCTGATGGTGCTCGCGGCCCTCATCGGCGTCGGCGGCATCTGGCTCGCGACCCGGATCCTGAAGCCCGGGTCGCTCGTCACCCCGGAGCGCGCGCCGGCCGAGACCGGGTTCGCCAAGCTGCTGCTCGAGAAGTACCGCGTGGACGAGCTGTACGACGCCGTCGTGGTGCGGCCGGTCGTCTGGCTCGCCCGGGTCGTCCTGTGGAAGGGGCTGGACGCCGGCGTCATCGACACGGCGGGCGTGAACGGCTCGGCCGCGGTGGCACGCGGGCTCGGGTGGATCGGGAGCCGCCTGCAGACGGGGCAGGTGGGCACGTACGTCTTCTTCTTCGTGGTCGGGGTCGTCGCCGTGCTCGCGGCGCTGCTCCGCTAGGGTGCCGTGATCGCGCTCCTGGCATCCCTCCACTACGCCCGCTGGGCGCTGAGCGCCCTGCTGGTCGTCCCCCTCGCCGGGGCGCTGGCCATCTGGCCGGCGCCGGCGCCGGCGGCCAAGCGCATCGCGCTGTGGGTCGCGGTCGTGGAGTTCGTGGTCTCGCTCGGGCTGTGGTGGGCGTACGATCCCGCGATGCCCGGGATGCAGGTGGGCGGCTGGCTGCCCTGGATCCCGGCGTGGGGCATCGCCTACCGGGTCGGGATCGACGGCATCTCGCTGTTCATGGTGCTGCTCACGACGTTCCTGATGCCGCTGGCCGTCCTCGGCAGCTGGTCGGGCATCACCCGCCGCGAGAAGGGCTACTACGCGCTGCTGCTGGTGCTGGCCACCGGGATGCTCGGCGTGTTCGTCGCCACCGACCTGTTCCTGTTCTACGTGTTCTGGGAGATGATGCTGATCCCGATGTACTTCATCATCGGGATCTGGGGCGGGAAGGGGCGGCTGTACGCCAGCATCAAGTTCTTCATCTACACCTTCCTGGGCTCGCTGCTGATGCTGGTGGCGATCCTGGTGCTGTTCTTCAACGCCGGCCGCGCGGCCGGCGGGCTGTACTCGTTCTCCTACGAGCACATCCTCCGGTTCGCCACCCTGCCGGTCTCGACCCAGTTCTGGCTGTTCGGCGCCTTCTTCCTCGCCTTCGCCATCAAGGTGCCGATGGTGCCGTTCCACACCTGGCTGCCCGACGCGCACGTCGAGGCACCGACCGCGGGCTCGGTGATCCTGGCGGGGATCCTGCTCAAGATGGGGACGTACGGCTTCCTGCGGTTCGCGCTGCCGCTGTTCCCGGCGGTGGCGATGCAGCGGACGGTGAGCGCGATCGTGGTGACCCTCGCCGTGGTCGGCATCATCTACGGCGCCCTGGTGGCGATGGTACAGCCCGACTTCAAGAAGCTCATCGCCTACTCGTCGGTGAGCCACCTCGGGTTCGTGGTGCTGGGTATCTGGGCGCTCACGGTCCAGAGCGTCCAGGGCGCGCTGATGGTGATGATCAACCACGGGATCTCGACCGGGGCGCTGTTCTTCCTGGTGGGGATGATCTACGAGCGCCGCCACAGCCGGCTGGTGGCCGACTTCGGCGGCATCGCCCGGGTGGTGCCGGCCTACGCCGCGGTGCTGACGCTGGTCAGCCTGTCGTCGATCGGGCTGCCGGGCACCAACGGCTTCGTCGGGGAGTTCCTGGTGCTGCTCGGCACGTTCCGGACGCATCCGGTGGCCGCGGGCATCGCGGCGACCGGCGTGATCTTCGCGGCCGCGTACCTGCTGTGGGCGCTGCAGCGGGTGATCTACTACAAGCTCGACAAGGCCGAGAACCGGTCGCTCACCGACCTCACGGGCCGCGAGTGGGGCGTGCTGGTCCCGCTCGTGGTCGCCATCCTGTGGCTGGGCCTCGCGCCCGGCCCGGTGCTGCGGCGCATGGAGCCGTCGGCCCGGCAGTTCATCACGGCGGTGCGCGGCCGGCCGGCGCCCGCGGTGGCAACGGCGGCTTCCCCTGGTTCCCAGCGGGCGGCGCGACGGCCGTCGGCGTCGTCCGACGGAGCCTCCTCCGGCGTGGTCGCCGACGCGGCGGTGCCTGAGGCAGCGCGCCAAGCGAGCGCGGCGTCCCCGTCGCGCGAGGGCGCCGCGGCCGGCGCGAGGACTCCGTAGCCATGCTGCTCGATCTGGATCGCGCCTGGGGCCTCCTGGTGGCGGCGCTTCCCGAGGTGGTGCTCACCGTGTGGGCGATGGGGCTGCTGCTCCACGCCGCCTGGCACCACCGGGAGCCGGGGGCGCAGCGGCGGTCCGCGATCCTCGCCCTGGGCGGCATCGCGCTCGCGGCCGCGGCCACGGCGTGGCTGTGGGCGTCCGGAGCGCGCGTCGGGGGGATGGCGGCGAGCCTCGCCGTCGATCCGTTCCGGTTCGCCGTGGACCTCATCGTGCTGCTCGCCGCCGCGCTCGCGGTGCTGCTGTCGGTCGACTATCTGGAGCGCGAGGCGATCCGGATCCCCGAGTACTACGTGATGATCCTGTTCGCCGCGGTCGGCATGATGCTCCTCGCCGGCGGCGAGGACCTGTTCGTCCTGTTTCTCGGCCTGGAGCTGATGTCGGTCTCGGTGTACGTGCTCTCGGGCATCGACCGCCGCAGTCCGGTGGGCGGGGAGGCCGCCCTCAAGTACTTCCTGCTCGGGGCGTTCGCCTCCGCGTTCCTGCTCTACGGCATCGCGCTGCTCTACGGCGCCACCGGCACGACCAAGCTGCGCCTGATCGCGGCCCAGATCGCGCCGCTGCACCTGCAGGGGCACCCGATGCTCCTGGCGGGCCTCGCGCTGCTGCTGGTGGGCTTCGCCTTCAAGGTGGCGGCGGTGCCGTTCCACATGTGGACGCCCGACGTCTACGACGGCGCACCGACGCCGGTGACCGGGTTCATGTCGACGGCGGTGAAGGCCGCGGCGTTCGCCGCGCTGGTGCGGGTGCTGCTCGAGGGGTTCAGCGGCGTGCACCTGGTGTGGGAGCAGGTGATCTGGTGGCTGGCCGCGGTCACGATGGTGGTCGGCAACCTGATCGCGCTGGCCCAGCGGTCGGTCAAGCGCATGCTGGCGTACTCGAGCATCGCGCACGCGGGCTACCTGCTGACCGCGCTGGTGGCGGGCTCGATGGCGGGGGCCGCCGCGTTCCTGTTCTACCTGCTGTTCTACACGCTGATGACCGTCGGCGCGTTCGCGATCCTGGCCCTCAAGGGCCGCGGGGGCGAGCGCGACGTCCTGATCGACGACCTCGCGGGCCTGGCCGAATCGCACCCGTGGCTCGCTTTCGGCATGACGGTGTGCATGCTCTCGCTGCTCGGGTTCCCGGGCACCGCCGGCTTCATCGGCAAGTGGTACATCCTGATCACCGCCACGGGCGGCGGCTACGACGTGCTCGCCGCGATCCTGGTGCTGACCAGCGTCGTGTCGGCGGGCTACTATCTGCCGGTGGTGATGGCGATGTACATGAAGCCGCGCAGCCACGACCTGGCGCACGCCGGCATGCTGGTGCCGCGGCTCGCCGGGGTCACGCTGGCGGTGATGGTCGCGGCGCTGCTCGTGTTCGGGTTCTGGCCCAACGCGGCGCTCGCCGCCGCGCGGGCCGGCTCGCACGCGTTCCTGCCGGCCGGGATCCCGACCATCACGGCACCCGTCCCGGTCGGTAACTAGGGAGGCCGGCCGCGCGGCCGGCCGGAGACCCACCGCGATGCGCATCGATCCCGTCATCTTCCGCCAGTACGACATCCGTGGCACGGTCGGCGCCGACCTCACCACCGACGTGGCCGGTGCGGTCGGCGCCGCCGCGGGCACCGAGGCGCTCGAGCGGCTCGGCCGTCCGGCGACGCTCGCCGTCGGGCGGGACAACCGCCCGAGCGGCGAGTCGCTGCTCGCCGCGCTGGTCGAGGGCCTCGCGGGCGCCGGCACCAGGGTGCTCGACGTGGGCCTGGTGCCGACGCCGGCGCTGTACTTCGCGATCCACCACCTCCGGGCCGACGGCGGCGTGCAGGTCACCGGCTCGCACAACCCGCCCGAGATGAACGGCTTCAAGATGGTGCTCGGCGGCCTGCCGTTCGCCGGCGACGACATCCAGGCGCTGCGCGCCCGGATCGAGCGCGACCGCTTCGCCACCGGCCGCGGCTCGCACGCCACCCTCGACGTGCTGGCCGCCTACCGGGCGGAGATCGTCACCCGGATCGGGCCGCTGGCACGCCCGCTGAGCGTCGTGGTGGACTGCGGCAGCGGCGTCCCGGGCCTCACCTATCCCGACGCGCTCGAATCGCTCGGCGCCCGGGTGGACCGCCTGTTCTGCGAGTCGGACGGCAGCTTCCCGCATCACCACCCGGACCCGACGGTGCTCGCCAACCTGCGCGACCTCCAGGCGCGGGTGGCCGCCGTCCGCGCCGACGTCGGCATCGCCTTCGACGGGGACGGGGACCGCATCGGCGCCGTGGACGAGGGCGGCACGGTGCTGTTCGGCGACCAGATCCTGGCGCTCCTGGGCGCCGACCTGGTGCGGCGCCTCGGGCGCGGCCGCGAGGTCATCTTCGACGTGAAGTGCTCGGACGCGCTGGTCGAGGCGCTCGAGAGCGCCGGCGCCAAGCCGACCATGTGGATGACCGGCCACTCGTTCATCAAGAAGAAGATGAAGGAGACCGGCGCCGTGCTCGCCGGGGAGATGAGCGGCCACATGTTCTTCGGCCCGCCCGACTACCTCGGCTACGACGACGCGCTGTACGCCGCGGCCCGGCTCCTCAAGATCGTCGCCGGCCAGCCGAAGCCGCTCTCGGCCCTCCGTGCCGCGCTGCCGCAGTACGTCTCCACGCCCGAGATCCGGGTGGACTGCGCCGAGGAGCGGAAGACGGCGGTCGTCGCGGCGGCCGCGAAGTACTTCGCCGCGCGCTACCCGACGGTCACCATCGACGGCGTCCGCTGGCGCACCGGTGAGGGCTGGGGCCTGATCCGCGCGTCGAACACCCAGCCGCTCCTGGTGCTCCGGTTCGAGGCCAGGAGCGAGCCCGCCCTGGCCGCGATCCGGCGCGAGGCCGACCAGGTCCTGCGCGCCGAGGGGGTCGGCGGCCTCGGGCCATGAGCCGCCGGCGCGTCGTGCTCTATGCCGTCGCGGCCGCGCTGCTCCTGCTGTTCGGTGGCCGCTGGGCGGCGATCCGCTTCACCGAAGCCTCGTGGTACGCCGACCTCGGACTGGGCAGCCTGTACAGGGACAGGCTGATCCGCGACACCCTGTGGCAGCTCGCCGTGGCGGCGGCGGCCACGACCTGGTACGCCGTGCAGACGCTCGCCGTCTACCGCTCCATCGGGGCGGTGCACCTCCCGCGTCGGGTCGGCAACCTGGAGATCGCCGAGGCCGTGCCGCCGCGGGTGCTGCGGTGGATCGCCTTGGGGCTCGCGGTCCTGCTCGGCCTGGTGACGGCCGCCACGTTCACCGACCTCCCCGACCTGATCTCGCTGTACCGCGCCGCCGTCCCGCTGGGGGTCGTGGAGCCGGTGCTGGGGCGCGACGCCTCGTTCTATCTCGCCAGGCTGCCGCTGCTCGAGACCCTGCACCTCGCGGCGCTGCTGATGGTGCTGTTCGGCGCGTTCGTCGCCACCGCGCTGTACGCGATGACCGGAAGCATCACGCTGGCGGAGCGGCGGCTGCGGATGACGCCGCACGCCCGCGGGCACCTGCTGGCGCTGGCCGCGCTGCTCGCCCTGGTCACGGCCTGGGGGTTTCAGCTCGACGCCTACGGCATCGTCGCCGGCGGAGGCAGCGCGAACGGCGCGCTGGCGGTCGCGGATCGCGCGATCCGCGTCCCGGCGTCCACGGCGCTGGCCGCCCTGGCCCTGGTGGTGTCGGCGGGCACGGCCGCCATGCTGCGCCGTCTCCGGCCCGGCATTCTGCTGGGGATGTGGTCCACGCTGGCGATCGCGGCATTGCTGGGGCGCTGGATCGCGCCCTACCTCTCCGACGCGTGGCGCGGCAAGCCCGACCCGGCCGTCGCCCTCGGACTCGCGCAGTACGCCGACCGCTACTCCCGGGCCGGACTCGGGATCCTCACCGGCGTCCGCGACGAGCCGGGCCCGTCGGCCTCGGCGGTGCCGCCCGAGAGCCTGGAGGCGCTGCGCCGGGGCCTCGAGGGACTGTCACCCTGGGACGACGAGCCGGGGCTGCTCGACGCCGCCCTGGACGCTTCGCTGGGCGACTCGTCGCGCGACGTCGCGTGGACGGCGACGCTCGAGCGCTACGACGGCGGCGGCCTGCCGCCGGTGCTGGCGACGCTGGCCGTGCCCGAGACGGACGTGATGGCCCTGCGGCGCGCCGGCCGGAGGGTCGACTGGGCGACGCTGCACCGCGGCGCCCTCTCGGCGGCGGGCGAGCCGCTCGCCGTGGCGGCCGGCGCCCTGTCCTTCGGGCAGCTGCGGTTCTTCGGAGCTCTGAATCCCCCGGGCATGGCCTTCGGCTCGCTCACCCCGGTCGAGCGGGCCGCGGGCAGGATCCGCTACCTCGCCCATGGGGCCGAGCCCGCCGTCGTCGGGCCGGACGAGCCGGAGACTCCGGGATCGCCGGCCGGCCTCAGGCTCGGCGGCCGGCTGCGCCGCCTGCTGCTGGCCTGGGCCCTGCAGGCGACCCCGCTGCTGGACCGGCGCACGAGCCTGGCCGATCGGCTGCTCATCTGGCGCGACGTGCCGGACCGGCTGGCGCGCCTCTACCCGTTCGCCACTTTCGACCCGCCACGCGCGGTACTCGCCAACGGCCGGGTGCTGTGGCTCGCGGACGGCTACCTCGCCTCGGCGCGCTTCCCGCTGGCCGATCACGTGAGCTGGAACGGGGACGAGGTCAACTTCCTGTGCGCGCCGTACGTCGTCGCCGTGGACGCGGTGAGCGGGGCCACGCGGCTGTACCTCCGGCCGCCCGACATGCCGTTCGCGGCCCGCTTGGCCGCCGTCGCGGGCGCCCGGGCGCTGCCGAGCGACAGTCTCGCCGCCGACGTGCGCGCGCACCTCGGCTACCCGGAGGCACTGTTCGCCGCGCAGGCGCAGATGCTGGCGCGGCATCGCGGCGACACGGGCACCACCGCTCGACCGTGGGTGCTCGCGCCGCCCGCGGCCAACGGACCCAAGGGCACCGAGCCCGCACCTCCTCGCGCGACGCTCGCGCTGCTCGACCTCGGCGGGGAGCCGGCGCGGCTGTGGCGGCTGCTGTCGTTCGCCGACGTGGGCGGCAACGCGCTGGTCGGGATGCTGGCGGGCTCCGCGCGGCCGGACGGCAGCCTGGCGCTGCGCCTGCTGCGGCTGCCGGCCGACCGCTTCCCGACGCCGGCGGCGGCCCAGAGCCGGATGTCGCTGTCACCGGGCGTGGTGGGCGCCGCCGCGGCCGCCACCGGCCCCGAGGGCAGCGTGCGGCGCGGCCAGCCCTTCGCGTTCCCGGCCGCGGGCACGGTGGCGTACGCGCAGTTCCTGTTCGCCTCGGCGGGCCAGAACGCGCCGCTGATCCCGAGGTCCGTCGCGGTCCTGGCGGCCGGACGCATCGGCGTGGGCGACGACCCGCCGGCGGCGGTGCGCGCGCTCGCCGCCGCGAGGGAGACGCCGGCCGCGGAGGGGCGCGCGTCGATCACGATGGCCGACGCGCGGGCGGCGTTCCTGGCGCTCGATTCCGCCGCGCGCCGCAGCGACTGGGCGCAGTTCGGCCGCGCCTGGCAGGCCCTGCGCCGGGCGCTGGGCGTCGACACCGGGCCGCGCCGGCCTTGAGGACCGTGGGCGTCGTCCCTAGCTTCGCCCCCCGGCCGGAGGCGGCGTGAGCGGACAGACCCTCGTCGTGGCCCTGGGCGGCAACGCGCTGGCGCCGCCGGGCGAGCGCGCCACCATCGCCAACCAGTTCCGCCACACCCGGGAGAGCCTCGCGCCGATCGTGGACCTGGCGCGCGACGGATGGCGGATCGCGATCGTGCACGGAAACGGCCCCCAGGTCGGCGATTCGCTCGCCAGGAACGAGCTCGCCGCCCACGAGGTGGAGCCGCTGCCGCTCGGCGTGCTGGTCGCCGAGACGGCGGGGTGGATCGGCTACATGATCCAGCAGTCGCTCCAGAACGCCCTCGAGCGGGCGGGCATCGGCCGCGAGGTGGTGACGGTCATCACCCAGACCCTCGTCGACCGGAACGATCCGTCCCTCGAAGCGCCGGTGAAGCCGATCGGCCACGAGCTGTCGCCCGAGCGCCGCGCCCGCCTCGAGGCGCAGGGCATCGCGATGGCGGCGGATCCGCTGGGGCGGTGGCGGCGGCTCACGGCGAGTCCGATCCCCATCGGCGTCGTCGAAGCGCCGATCGTCAGGCGCCTGGTGGAGCAGGGCACGATCGTGGTGGCGGCGGGCGGCGGCGGGCCGCCGGTCTACCGCGACCCGGTGCTGCGGACCGAGGGCGTCGACGCGGTGGTGGACAAGGATCGCACCGCGGCCATCCTCGCGCGCGATCTCGGAGCGGACCTGTTGCTGATCCTCACGGACATCGATGCGGTCTACCGGGACTACGGCACGCCGCGTGCAACACCGATACGCCGCATCACGGCCGCCGAAGCGGAAAGGCTGCAGGCGGCCGGGCAATTCGGGGCGGGGAGCATGCGCCCCAAGGTCGAGGCCGCGGTCGCCTTCGCCCGTACGGGCGGCCGGGCGATCATCGCGGAGCTGAGCCAGGGATTGGCCGCGATTCGCGGCGAGACGGGCACCACCATTCTGCCAGAGGACAGATGAACATTCACGAGTACCAGGCCCGCGAATTGCTGGCGCGCGCCGGCATCGCCGTGCCGCCGGGCATCGTGGCGACGACCGCCGCGGAAGCCAAGCGCGCGATGGAGCGGCTGGGCGTCGCGAAGGTCGTGGTCAAGGCGCAGGTGCACGCGGGCGGGCGGGGCAAGGCGGGCGGGGTGAAGCTCGCCGCCACGCCCGAGCAGGCCGAGCGCGTCGCCTCCCAGATCCTGGGCATGCAGATCAAGGGCCTCACGGTCACCAAGGTGCTGGTGGTGCCCGCGACCGACATCGCCAGCGAAGCCTACGTGGGCGTGATCGTGGACCGGGTGAGCCACTCGCCGGTGTTCATGGTGAGCCCGGCGGGCGGCATCGACATCGAGGAGGTCGCCGCCAAGACCCCGGAGAAGATCTTCAAGACCACGGTGGACGCGCGCTACGGCCTGCTGCCGCACCAGGCCATGGGGCTCGCGTTCAGACTCTACTCCGACCTGGGCCAGGTGCGCCAGGCGGCGGACATCCTCCAGAAGCTGTACCGCGCGTTCGTGGACGCGGGCGCCTCGCTGGCGGAGATCAACCCGCTGGTGGTGACACCGCAGGGCGAGGTGGTCGCGCTCGACGCCAAGATGAACATCGACGACAACGAGCTGGAGCGGCGCCCGGCCGTCGAGGCGCTGCGCGACGTCGCGGCGGAGAACCCGATGGAGGTGCAGGCCCGCGAGGCGAGCCTCACCTACATCAAGCTTGACGGCAACGTGGGCTGCTGCGTGAACGGCGCGGGCCTGGCGATGGCCACGATGGACCTGGTGAAGTTCTACGGCGGCGAGCCGGCCAACTTCCTCGACATCGGCGGCTCGTCGAACCCGGAGAAGGTCGTCACCGCGCTCAAGATCATCACCGCCGACTCCAACGTGAAGGCGATCCTGTTCAACATCTTCGGCGGCATCACGCGGTGCGACGACGTGGCCAACGGCATCGTGGCCGCGACCAGGCAGCTCAAGGTGGACCGCCCCCTGGTGATCCGGCTGACGGGCACCAACGAGAAGGAGGCGGTGAAGATCCTCGAGGGCGTCGGCATGCGGGCCCTCACCGACATGGACGCCGCGGTGGAGCAGGCGGTGAAGCTGGCGAAGGGAGGGGCGGCGGCGTGAGCATCTTCGTCGACCAGAGCACCCGGCTGGTGGTGCAGGGCATCACGGGCCGCGACGGCTCGTTCCACACCAAGCAGATGATGGCCTACGGGACCCCGGTCGTGGCCGGCGTGACGCCGGGCAAGGGCGGGCAGAAGTTCGAGGAGAAGGTCCCGATCTTCAACACGGTCGCCGAGGCGGTGGCGGCCACCGGCGCGAACACCTCGGTGATCTACGTGCCGGCGAGGTTCGCGGCGGACGCGGTGTTCGAGGCGGCCGACGCGGGCGTCAGGCTCGTCGTGTGCATCAGCGAAGGGGTGCCGGTGCTGGACATGACGCGGGTGTGGCCGTTCCTGGGCGAGAAGGGTGTGCGGCTCATCGGCCCCAACTGCCCCGGCATCATCTCGCCGGGCCAGGCGAAGGTCGGCATCATCCCGGGCAACATCTGCGCGAGCGGGCCGGTGGGCGTCGTGTCCCGCTCGGGCACGCTGACCTACGAGGTGGTCTACCAGCTCACCCGCGCCGGCCTCGGCCAGACGACCTGCGTGGGCATCGGCGGGGACCCGATCATCGGCACCAACTTCATCGACTGCCTGGCCGCGTTCGAGGCGGATCCGGCCACCAGGGCGGTGGTGATGATCGGCGAGATCGGCGGCACCGACGAGCAGAACGCCGCCGAGTTCGTGAAGCGGAAGATGAAGAAGCCGGTGGTGGGGTTCATCGCCGGTCAGACCGCGCCGCCGGGCCGCCGCATGGGCCACGCCGGCGCCATCATCTCCGGCAGTTCCGGCACCGCGGCCGAGAAGATCGCCGCGTTCGAGAAGGCCGGCATCGCGGTGATGAAGCGGCCGGCCGACGTCGTGTCGCTGGTGAAGCCGAAGCTGTGACGCTCGCCGATCTCCTCGACCGGCGGCGCGTGGTCGTGCCGCTCGAAGCCCGGAGCGTGCGCGAGGCCACGACCAAGCTGGCGCGGGCCCTGGCCCGCGCCGGCGCGGTCGCCGACGAGGCGCGCCTCACCGAGATCCTCAAGAACGAGTGGCCGGAGGACGTGGTCATGGTCGGGGGCCGCGCCTTCCTGCCGCATTTCCGCACCGACGCCGCGGGCTCGCTCGCCC
>DASPTN010000050.1:0-10487 GCA_035623395.1 Gemmatimonadales bacterium
AGTTCCTCGACCGGCCGTTCTGGTCCGGGGCCTACGGGTCGATCAGTTGCCCGCTCGGGCACCAGCTGTACGAGGTGCGCTGGCTGCGCGACCGCCGCTACGCGCAGGACTTCGCCCGCTACTGGTTCGAGACGCCCGGGGCCGCGCCGCGGAGCTACAGCAACTGGTACGGCGACGCCGTGTGGGCGGCCTACCTCGTGCAGGGCGACAGCACGTTCGTGCGGCGGATGCTGCCGCACCTCGTCGCGCAGGTCGCCGGCTGGGACCGGGAGCGCTGGGACCCGGCGCACCGGATGTACCGCTGGGCCGGGATGCACGACGGGATGGAGTACAACATCGACAGCCGCCAGACCGCGGCGCCGTTCGACGGCGCGGACGGCTACCGGCCGACGCTGAACAGCTACCTCTACGCGGACGAGATGGCGGTCGCGCGGGCCTCGGCACTGCTCGGCGACGGCGCCGCGGCGCGCGACTTCGCCGCGCGGGCGGCCGCGCTGAAGCGGCGCGTCGAGGCGGAGCTGTGGGACCCGCGGCGCAGCTTCTTTCTGCACCAGTTCGCCCGCGACGAGAAGGGCGGGATCCGCGCGCGGACCCGCGTCTACGAGTCGGGGCCGAGGGCGGGCGATCCGCACGGCCGGGAGGAGATCGGCTTCGTGCCGTGGCAGTTCGACCTGCCCGACTCGGGCTACGAGGGCGCGTGGCGGTTCCTGATGGACACGGCGTCCTTCAACTCGGCCCGCGGACCGGTGACCGCCGAGCGCCACGATCCGCTGTACTCCGTCTCGCCCGAGTGCTGCTGGTGGAGCGGGAACGAGTGGCCGTACGCCACCACGCAGACGCTGGTCGCGCTGGCCAACCTGCTCGACGACTACCGGCAGTCGGTGGTGACGAAGGCCGACTACGTCCGCCTGCTCGAGACCTACACGCTCGACCAGCGGTGGCGCGGCCGGCCGTACGTCGCCGAGTCGGCCAACCCCGACAACGGGTCGTGGGACGGCGCGAACTCGTTCTACCACAGCGAGCACTATTTCCACTCGGGGTACGTGAACCTGGTGATCACCGGGCTCGCCGGCCTGCGCCCGCGGGCCGACGATACCCTCGAGGCCAGGCCGCTCGCGCCAGACGACTGGCCGTACTTCGCCCTCGACGGCGTCGCGTACCACGGCCACCGGGTGGCGATCGTGTGGGACCGGGACGGCAGCCGCTACCATCGTGGCCGCGGCCTGATGCTGTTCGTCGACGGGCGGCGCGCGGCCCGGGCGCCCGGCCTCACGCGCCTCGTGGCCCCGCTCGGGCCGGCCGCGCCGCTCGCACCGGTGGACCGCGCCGTGAACCTGGCGGTGAACAACGACGGCACCCCCTATCCGCGGCTCACCGCGTCGTTCAGCGCGCCCACCACGCCGCCGTTCTACGCGAACGACGGCAACTACTGGTACGACGCGACGCCGGCGAACCGGTGGACCACGATGGGCTCCGGCCACGCGAGCGACTGGCTCGAGCTCGATTTCGGCGTCGAGCGCCCGGTCGAACAGCTGAGGCTCTACCTGGTGGACGACGGCGGCGGCGTCGTCGCGCCCGCCCGCTACGACGTCGAGCGGTGGACCGGCGCCGGCTGGGCCGAGGTCGCGGGCCAGGTCCGCACGCCGGCCGTGCCCGAGGGCCACCGCGCCAACACCGTCGCGTTCCCCGCGATCCGCACGTCGAAGCTGCGCGTGGTGTTCACCCACCGCCCCGGCGCCGCCACGGGCCTCACCGAGATCGAGGCGTGGGCCCACGCCCAGCTCCCGCTTCCGCCCGCCACCACGCCGGCGCGCGACCTCGCCTACAACGGCACCGGCCGCGGCTTCCCGCGGGCGTCGGCGTCGTTCACCTCGCGCTCCGACAGCGTCGCCGAGGTCAACGACGGCCGGATCGCGTTCACCCGCGCCTCGCGCAACCGCTGGACGGCCTACGGGTCGCCGCACCGGAGCGACTGGGTCCAGATCGACTTCGGCGCGCGCCGCACGGTGGGCGCGGTCGACCTGTACCTCTGGGGCGACAGCGGCGGCGTGAAGGCGCCCCGCCGCTACACGGTCGAGTACTGGGACGGCGGCGGCTGGGCGGGCGCGACCGTGCTGGCGCAGACGCCGGCGCGGCCCGAGACCTGGGCGCTCAACACCGTCGTCATCGCACCGGTCGAGACCGAGAAGATCCGCGTCGTGTTCGAGCACGACCTGCCGGCGTTCACCGGCGTCACCGAGCTGATGGTCCGGGACACCCTGCCATGATGAGCCTCCGATCCGCGCGGGCACCGCTCGCGCTCGCGTTCCTCGCGCTCGCCGGCGCCTGGCGGCCGGCGGGCCTCCGCGCCCAGGACACGCTGCCCGCGCTCCAGACGCGCTGGGCCCGCGACGTCACGGCGGAGCACGTGCTGCCCGAGTACCCGCGCCCGCAGCTGGCGCGCGGCGCGTGGCAGAACCTCAACGGGCTGTGGGACTACGCGGTGACGGCGAAGGACGCGCCGCAGCCGGCCGCCTGGGACGGCCGCATCCTGGTGCCCTTCCCCATCGAATCGCAGCTCAGCCGGGTGCGCCGGGCGGTGAGCGACAGCAGCCGGCTGTGGTACCACCGCACGTTCCGGTCGCCGCACCTCGCGAGAGGCGGCCGCCTGCTGCTGCACTTCGGCGCCGTGGATTGGGACGCCGTGGTGTACCTCAACGGTGAGCGCATCGGCGAGCACGCCGGCGGCTACGATCCCTTCACCTTCGACGTCACCGGCGCGCTCAAGCCCGGCGGCGGCCAGGACCTCGTGGTGAGCGTGTGGGATCCCACCGACCGCGGAGATCAGCCGCGCGGCAAGCAGGTGCTCCGGCCCCGGAGCATCTGGTACACGGCGGTGACCGGCATCTGGCAGACGGTCTGGCTCGAGCCCGTGCTCCGCGAGCACGTCGCCGGCCTCGTGCTGACGCCCGACCTGGACGCCGGGGCGGTCCGCGTCGGCATCGCCGTGGACGGCGGCGCGGCGGCCACGCGCGCACAGGTCACCGTGCTGGACGGCGCGAAGCCCGTCGCGTTCGCCGACGTCCCGGCCGACAGCCAGGTGGCGATCCCCATCGCGCACCCGCGGCCGTGGTCGCCGGCGGATCCGTTCCTGTACGGCCTGAGGGTGAAGCTCTCGGGCGGCGACGTGGTCCGGAGCTACTTCGGGATGCGGAAGATCGCCGTCGGCCCCGACGCGGCCGGCGTGAACCGGCTCCTCCTCGACGGCCGTCCGCTGTTCGAGATCGGCACGCTCGACCAGGGCTTCTGGCCGGACGGCATCTACACGGCGCCAACCGAGGACGCCCGGCGCTTCGACCTCGTCACCCTCAAGCGGCTCGGCTTCAACCTGATCCGCAAGCATGTCAAGGTGGAGCCCGAGCGCTGGTACTACGACTGCGACTCGCTCGGCATCCTGGTGTGGCAGGACATGCCCAGCGGCGAGAACGCCACCGAGGCGGGCCGCGCCGGGTTCGGCGCGGAGCTCGAGCACGTGGTCGACGCGCTGCGCAACCATCCGTCGATCGTGATGTGGGTGCCGTTCAACGAGGGGTGGGGCCAGCACGACACCGGGCGCTACGTGTCCTGGCTCAAGGCGCACGATCCCTCGCGGCTGGTGGACGACGCCAGCGGCTGGACCGACCACCGGGTCGGCGACGTGATGGACGTGCACGACTACCCCGGCCCCGCGATGCCGGCACTCGAAGCGCGCCGCGCCGCCGTGCTGGGCGAGTTCGGCGGCCTCGGCCTGCCCCTGGCCGGTCACCTGTGGCACGAGCAGGGCGCGTGGGGCTACCGTCGATTCGCCACGACCGACTCGCTGTGGTCGGCCTGGCGCGCGCTGCTGGCGCGGCTGCGCCCGCTGGTGAGGGACGGCCTGGCGGCGGCCGTGTACACGCAGACCACGGACGTGGAGATCGAGGTCAACGGCCTGATGACCTACGACCGCGCCGTCGTGAAGCTTCCCCCGGAGGCGGCGGGCGAGATCGCGCAGCTCGTGGCCGCGCCGCCGGAGACGGCGGCCTCAACCCAGCAAGGAGCTCGCGTGACGCGATCGGACTTCGGCACCACGCCGGCCGGAGAGGCGGTGGACCTGTTCACGCTCACCAACGCGCACGGCCTGGTGGTGCGCGCGATGACCTACGGCGGGATCATCACCTCGATCGAAGCCCCGGACCGCGCCGGGAAGCTCGGCGACATCGCCCTCGGCTACGACAGCCTCGCCGGCTACCTCAAGGCCACGCCGTACTTCGGCGCCATCATCGGCCGTTACGGCAACCGGATCGGCCGCGCGCAGTTCGCGCTCGACGGCGCGACCTACCACCTGCCGGCCAACGACGGGCCCAACACGCTGCACGGCGGCACGGTCGGATTCGACAAGGTGGTCTGGGAGGCCGAGCCGTTCTGGACCGACAGCGGCGCCGGCGTCGCCTTCTCGCACACGAGCCCCGACGGCGACCAGGGCTTCCCCGGCAAGCTCGAGGCGCGCGTGACCTACACGCTGACCAACCGGGACGAGCTCGTGGTGGAGTACCACGCCACCACCGACAAGGCGACGCCGGTCAACCTGACCCAGCACACCTACTTCAACCTCGCGGGCGACGGATCGGGCGATGTGCTGCGCCACGTGATGTGGATCAGCGCCGACCGGTACACGCCCGTGGACTCGACGCTCATCCCCACCGGCGCGCTGGACCCGGTCGCCGGCACGCCGTTCGACTTCACCACCCCGACCCCCATCGGCGCCCGCATCGCGCAGGACAACGAGCAGCTGAAGCGCGGTCGAGGCTACGACCACAACTTCGTGCTGAACCGCACCGGCCCGGACCTCGTCCACGCCGCGCGCGTCGTCGAGCCTGCGACCGGGCGCACCCTCGACGTCTACACCACCGAGCCGGGAATCCAGTTCTACTCGGGCAACTTCCTCGACGGCACCATCACCGGGAAGGGCGGCCACGTGTACCGGCATCGCAACGGGTTCTGCCTCGAGACCCAGCACTTCCCCGACTCGCCGAACCAGGCCGGCTTTCCCACGACCATCCTCAGGCCCGGTGAGGTCTACAGCTCCCGCACCGTCTTCAGGTTCGGCGTGACGCCGTAGCGCGGGCACCTCGCACGCACGACTCGACGCCGTCCTCGCAAGGGGACGGCGTCCTCGTAAGTGCCTTGTGCTTATGACGTTGCGAAACCGACACGGCCTCGACGGCCCCGGATCACAACCCGTCGACGCTGAAGCCGAATCGGAACCGCCGGGTCGGGTACGAGGACAGCTGCCACGTGAAGTGCACCGCCAGGTCGAACGGCGAGAGGAAAGGGGTGAGGTTGCCGACGCCGAAGCCGGCCTCCGTGTAGGCGCGCGGCGCCGTGGCCAGCAGCGAGTCGCCCGGGAACGGCGGGTGGTCCACGAACCCGGTCCAGAACGCCCCGCCGTGCACGCTCAGCGTGAACGGGAGATGCGCGAGGCGGTCGAACTCGTGCGACACGACGACCATCGCCGCGCGCGTGCCGGAGTAGTTCGTCTCCGCCAGCGTGTTGAAGCCGTTGCCCTGGAAGGTCAGGAACTCCATCCCGTAGTCCACCGTGAAGTAGCGCTGCGGCGGCACCCAGCCGGTGGCGACGCCCGCGGCGCCGGAGACGGTGGTCGTGCCCCACAGCGTGCGCTGGCGCCGCTCGATCTGCAGCGACCAGCGCCGGTAGGAGAAGTCGCTCGCCAGCAGGTCGTGCGCGGAGACCTCGGCGCCCAGGGTGACGCGGGTCCAGGCCGGCGCGCCGAGCGGGCGGTCGGTACCCCGCTCGCGGCGCAGCTGCCGCGAATCCCAGGTCAGGGTCGCCGAGACGGAGCGCAGGCGCCCATCCGCGACCGGCGGGTTGGGCCGGATGGGGTGGCGCGTGGAGTCGCCGAAGACGACGAGGGGCAGGCTGGACTGGCGCGCGTCGAGATAGGCGATCTCCAGACGCGTGAGGTCGAAGAGGTCGGTGCCCGCCGTGAGGCCGAGCCCGCGCTCCCGGTAGTAGTCCAGCGGATCGAGCCGCGCGAACAGCGCGCGGTAGGTCGGATTGTAGCCGGCGGAGACGAGCGTCGGCGCGCTGCGGGTATCGTCGTGCCAGGACCAGCCCAGCCACGTCCGGCGCGCCTCGGAGAGCCGCACGCGGCCGCCCGCCTCGTACTGCCAGGTCTCGCTGCCCAGCCCGTAGCCGAGCTTGGTGCGCAGCACGAGTCCGTCTCCGACCTGCCAGTCGTGCCCGGCCCCGAGGTACGTCCCGTCCACGCGATTGTAGTGGAAGAAGTCGGGGTCGGCGGCGAGCCCCGCGACGAAGCCGATGCCCTGGCCCGCCCGCGTCAGGAAGGTGGGCGGGCGTCGCTCCAGGGAATCGGCGCGCGCCCGCGCCGCGCTCTCGGCCTCGCTGAGGGGCGGCGCGCCGCCGGCCGTCCAGATGGAATCGTCGCGGCGGTCGGCGTCGTCGCGGACCACGATGCGCAGCTGGTCGACGCCCTCGGGAGGCTCGATCCCCTCGAACCGGAAGTCGTCGAACCGGGTGACCTCCTCGAACCGCACGTGCCCGGGGAGCCTCGGCACGGGGATGCCGGCGACCTCCTCCGGCAGCCTGGGACCCGTGATCCGCGGCCGCGCCTCGCCGCTCAGCCGGATCTCCACCGGCAGCCACCGACCGCCGCCGACGTCGTCCAGGCGCTCCTGGTAGCGGAGGCCCGTGACCGACGGGAACGGCGCGGCGCCGGCGAGGCCGAGGTCCAGGGCCAGGAGGTCGCAGCCGGAGTCGGCCACCTCCATGGTCCCCTCGAACAGGGGAACCGAGCCCGATCTCGGCGCGACGGCGAGCCGGAGCGCCCGCCGCCCGGCCACGACCAGCGTGTCGACGACCCGGAAGTCGTACCGGTCCGTCGCCCCGTCCGCGAGCGGCAGCGCGACCGACACGTCGCCCGGTTCGGGCGACCCTCGGCGCCACACGCCGCGGGCGAACGCGCCGCGCTCTCCGGGGCCGAAGTCCGGGCGGCGGGTGAGCGGAACGCGATCGCGGTCGAAGTCGGCGACGTCCACGATGCCGACGGCGCTCCCTTCCGTCCCCGGCCCTCCCCACCGCCTCCGCGCCACGACGGTCTCCTGCCAGACGCCGGGATGGCGGGCGTACGCGGTGCTCAGGATCTCGCCGAGGAAGAGCACGGAGCGGCCGGAGTCGGCCGGAGCGCCGGCGTCGCGGACGACCAGCTTGGTGGAGGCGGCGTAGCGGAAGGCTCCCGCGGAGAGCAGCCGCTCGCTCCGCCGCGCGATGGCGCAGCGTGCGACGGCCGTCGCATCGGCGACGCGCCCCGGCTCGGCGGCGGCCCGCCCCGAGTCCGGCACCTGCGCGCCGGCGCCGCCGCCAGCGAGCGAGAGCCCGAGGAGCGCCACGGCACCGCTCCGGCAACGACGCCACATGGAAGGTCCGCTACCCACACGGCCCGGCCAGGTTCCCGTGGCTCGCGTCGCGCCCTTGCGGTGCGCCGCCGGCGGCGGCAGGGTTCTGGACCCGCGCCCACCGCGCGGAACCGGGAGGAGGCCGCATGTCAGGGGATCGTCGCTGGCTCGTCGCCGTCGTCGCGCTCGCGGGCTGCGCCCACCTCAAGGCCGGCACCCAGGGCGACAGCGTCTGCCTCCCGGTCGAGGGCCGGCTCGACGCCGGCGCCGACACGCGCGACATGGCCGGCCGCTTCGCGCTCACGATGGTCGCCACGGGGGGGGCGCGGACCGGTCAGTCGGCGAGCGGCGTGCTCACGCTCCAGCCGCAGGACAGCGCGCTGCTGGCGGCCGATGGCGCGATGCAGCCGCTGCGCGGCACGACGGACGTCGCCCTCGACAGCGTGGCCGCGGTGCGCATGGGCGATCTGACGGCGGACGACCCCGCGGCTCCGGGGGTCGGCGTGTACGAGCAGCGCGCGCCCGACGGCACGCCGACGGTCGTCGTGCGCCTCGGCGCGGGCTCGAACGCGCGGGGCCTGCGGCCGTTCGACGCCGGGCACACCACCTTGTACGTGCAGCGGATCACTCGCGACGGCTTTGCGGGCGGATGGTCGAGCAGCGCGGGCTCGACCTACCCAATGCGGCGCGCGCAGGGCTATTTCTGCGCCGTGCGCTCTCCCTCCTAGCGGCTGCCCCCGGCGCCGGGCCCTTCCGGGTTGTTCGGCCGGCTGGCGGCGTCCTCGGCCCTCGTCTTGGCGCTCGGGTCGGCGCCGATGAGGTCGACCACCCACATCGCCTTCCCCGCGACCTGCTCGGTGGCGTAGACCACCGCGGTGCGGACGCGCCCTCCGACGAGCGTGAGCTTCAGCACCTCTCCCACGCGGTACTGGTCGCGCGCCGTGCAGAAGAAGAAGCCGCGCCAGGCGCCGAGAATCGATTCGTGCAGGGAGACCTTGACGGACTCGATCGGCGGGCCGTGCTCGCGCTCGACGCGCGCGATGAAGTCGTTCATGGCCCATAGTTAGCCGGGCCGCCGTCAATCGCGCGTCATTCGAGTCGGGAATGCACGCGTCGCGGCGGGCCGCAACCCGCTGGGCCTCAAGGGGATATCGGAGAGGAGGCCCGCGCGGCTACCGGCCGCCGAGCCCGATCGACACCAGGACCGACTGCAGCGCCTCGGTGCGCGCGCCGCCCTTGAGGCTGGAGCGGTCCACGGCGTAACCCAGTCGCGCCCAGAACAGCGAGCCGGGGATCCGCATCGTCACGCCGGCCTCGCCGCCTCGCGCGCCCGAGGCGCCGGGGTCCACGTTGGCGCTCGAGGTGAAGGCGACCCAGCCCTCGAGGTAGGCCGCCAGCACTCCCGTGATCACCGGCTCGTCGGCGTGGGCGTGCAGCTCCCACATCGCCCACCGCTCCGTGCTGCCCGGCGCCGAGTAGGCCCGGAGGTGCGGTCCGGCCTTGAGCAGCAGCCATGGGGTCACCCGCCCGGAGACCATCACGCTGGCCTCGACGACGCTGCGCGCCGCCGCGCTGGCCGTGCTGGACGCCAGGCGGCCCTGCGCGTAAGACACGTCCACCGCGACCGGGTTCACCGAGATGCCGACCTGGCCGTACATCAGCGCGCCGGCCAGCGACTCGGCGCCGCCCGGGTAGGCGCTCTGGAAGTGCTGGCGGGCGATGCCCAGGTCCACGCTGCCGAGGAACTGCGGCAGCTGCGCCGCCGCGGGACCGGCCCGCAGCAGGGCGGCGAGCAGCAGGCCGAGCGCGCGGCGGCTCACGGCGTCCCCAGGATCTGGAGCGGGCCGGCGTGGACCTTGAGGCGCACCTCCGAGCGGCGGGCGACGTTCTGGGCGTGCACCGAGTCCACCTGATGCTGCCAGGTCAGGCGGAGCGTGCGGTTCGCCGCGATGTTCTCGAAGATCGGCTGCGGCCCGCGCTGGGCATGGAAGCCGAGCACGCCGGCGACGCCGAAGCCGGCCGCCACGAGCAGCCGGTCGGTCGACGGGTGGAAGCCGCCGGCGACGAGGGACGGCAGCGCCAGCACGGCGATGACCCCCGCCGCGCCGGCGACGGCGCCCCGCACGCCGTTGCCGCCCGGACGGTGCTCCGGCTTGAACAGCGACGCCGCCGGGGGCGCGGGCAGCGGCAGCGTGTCCCGCTTCACCCGCGAGATGGTGAGCGGGATCGCGACCGAGCGGACCACGTGTCCGTCGGCGCCGCGCGAATCCGCCTGCAGCAGGTAGCGGCCGCTGTCCACCGGCGACCCGTCGGTGGCCCGGCCGTCCCACGTGACCTGGAGACTGTCCCCGACGTTGCCCTCGTACACCGAGCGCACCCGCGCGCCGCCCGGCCGCAGCACCGCGACGTCGATGGGGTGGAAGGTGGCGGCGTACATCCGGATGCTGAGCACGTCGCGGCCGCCGCCGATCTCCGTATCGGCCGGGACGACGACGGCGACCGCCCGGGTGATCAGCCGGACCTGCTGGAACAGGCCCGAGACCTCGGGAGGAAAGACCAGCTGGTCGATGTGGTAGCGCGGATCGATGCGCAGCAGCCGGCCGAACAGCGCCGCCGCGGTGTCGCGCCGGTCGCGGTACAGCTCGGTCGCGCCGAGGTAGACGAGGGCGCGCACGCGATCGCTGTCGGCCAGCGCCGCGGGGCCCGGCGCCGCCAGGGCGGCCCGCAGCAGCACGGCGGCGCTGTCGTAGTCGAGGTTCTGGTAGGCGGTGATGCCGTGCGTGACCTGCGCGGCAGGGTTCTGGGCGCGCGCGGCGCCCGCCAGCGCGAGCGCGAGCACGGCGGCGGCCGCGGCGAGACGGGCCGGCCTCACTGGCGCGGCACCAGCACGATGTCCGTGAGCCTGACCAGCTGACCCGGCTGGACCGAGATCATCTTCTCGTAGGTCTGGTAGCCCTCGCGCAGCACCCGGATCACGTGCGGGCCCGAGAGCAGCATGATGTTGGCCCGGGGCGTGTTCCCGACCAGCTGGCCGTCGACATACAGCTGACCCCA
>DASPTN010000051.1:0-13468 GCA_035623395.1 Gemmatimonadales bacterium
GCCTGCGTCAGCGTGCCGCCGAGCGTCGCCCCCGCCGTGCCCGTCCCGCTGGTGATGGCCACCGTGATGCCGGCCGTGGAGCCGGTCACCGTGTTGCCCTGCGCGTCCTGCACCGTCACCTGCACGGCCGGCGCGATAGAGACGCCGGCGACGACGGCCGTCGGCTGGACCGTGAACGCCAGCTTCGCCGCCCCGCCCACGCTCACCGCGAACGCCGCGCTCACCGCGCTCGTCAGGCCGGTCGAAGTCGCCGTCAGCGTGTAGCCGGTGCCGACCTTGTCGACCGTCAGGTTGCCGAACGTCGCGACGCCGGCCGCGGCCGCCTGGGTCAGCGTGCCGCCGAGCGTGGCGCCCGCCGTCCCCGTGCCGCTCGTGATCGCCACCGTGACGTTGGCCGTGCTGTTGACCGTGTTGCCCTGCGCGTCCTGCACCGTCACCTGGACGGCCGGCGTGATCGCCGCGCCCGACGCCACCGCGGACGGCTGGACCGTCACCGCCAGCTTGGACGCCGCCCCGGCGTTGACCGTGAACGCAGCCGTCGTAGCCGCCGTCAGGCCGGTCGACGTCGCAGTCAGCGTGTAACCGGTGCCCGCCTTGTCGACCGTCAGGTTGCCGAAGCTCGCGACGCCGCCCGAAGCCGCCTGCGTCAGCGTGCCGCCCAGCGTCGCACCGGCCGTGCCCGTGCCGCTGGTGATCGCCACCGTGACGCTGGCCGCGCTATTGACCGTGTTGCCCAGCACGTCCTGGATCGTCACCTGGACCGCCGGCGCGATGGACGCGCCCGCCGTCACTGCGCTCGGCTGCGCCGTCACCGCCAGCTTCACGGGCGCCCCGGCGCTCACCGTGAACGCCGCGCTGGTGGCCGCCGTCAGGCCGGTCGCCGTCGCCGTCAGCGTGTAGCCGCTGCCCGACTTGTCGATGGTGAGGTTGCCGAAGCTGGCGACGCCGGCCGCGGCCGCCTGCGTCAGCGTGCCGCCCAGCGTCGCCCCCGTGGTCCCCGTCCCGGAGGTGATGGCGACCGTGACGTTGGCCGTGCTGTTGACCGTGTTGCCCAGCGCGTCCTGGACCGTCACCTGCACCGCCGGTGCGATCGCCGCACCGGCCGTCACCGCGGTCGGCTGGACCGTCACCGCGAGCTTGGACGCCGCCCCCGCATTGACCGTGAACCCGGCGCTCGTCGCCGCCGTCAGCGTGCCGGAGGTCGCGGTCAGGCTGTAGCCCGCGCCGGACTTGTTGACCGTCAGGTTCGCGAACGTCGCGACACCGGCCGAAGCCGCCTGCGTCAGCGTCCCGCCGAGCGTCGCCCCCGCCGTCCCCGTCCCGCTGGTGATCGCCACCGTGACGCTGGCAGAGGAGGTCGTGACCGTGTTGCCCAGGGCATCCTGGACCGTCACCGCCACCGCCGGCGCGATCGCCGCGCCCGCGGTCACGGTGGTCGGCTGGGTCGTCACCGCCAGCTTCGCCGGCGCCCCGGCGCTGACCGTGAAGGTTGTGCTCGTGATGCTCGCGAGGCCCGTCGCCGTCGCGGTGAACGTGTAGCCGGTACCCGACTTGTCGATGGTGAGGTTGCCGAAGGTCGCGATCCCGTTCGACGCCGCCTGCGTCAGCGTGCCGCCGAGGGTGGCGCCCGCCGTCCCCGAGCCGGCGCTGATGGCGAGGGTCACGCTGGTCGAGGCGCTCGTCACCGTGTTGCCGAGCGCGTCCTGCACCGTCACCTGCACCGCCGGGTTCATCGCCGTGCCCGCGGTGCTCGCGACGGGTTGCGCACTGAACAGCAGCTTCGCCGGAGCACCGGGCGTTCCGGTGGCCGTGAACGTGATCGGCGTGACCGACGAGACGCTGGGAATGGAGGCCTTCACCGAGTTCGCCCCGGCGACCGAGCCGAGGGTCCACACCGCGGAGTTGAGCCCCGAAGCGTCCGTCACGGACGTGGCCGTGGTGACGCTGCCGCCGCCAGTCACGACCGTCCACGCGACCGTCACGCCCTCGACGGGCGTGCCGGTCTTGCTCGTCACCTTCACGACGAGCGGATTCGGGAGCGTCTGCGCGACCGTCCCGCTCTGGAGATCGCCGCTCTGCGCGGCCATCGCCGCGGCGAGCGGCGCCGACGGCTGGAGGACGTCCTTGCACGTCGTCACCGCGCTTGCGAGCGCGGCAACCCACAGCGACGTGGCGATGACTCGGGACGCGCGAACACTCCGGTTCATCGAAAGCCCCCGGTTCTGGCTGATCAAACCTCGAACGAGGCGGCCGTGCCCACCGCCGCCCGCGAGGACCTTTTCACTGGAATTCGGACGTGGCCACCCAAAGGCGACCGCACCGCCATTCTAGTACTTCCGCGGGTCCGTGATAAGAGGCAAGGCCGCACCGGCGCCCGTCCAGGGCGCCACCGGCACGGCCCCTCCCGGCGCCGGTCGCGGCGCGGCCCCGCCCTCAAAGGCTCTGGGCAAGGGTCGTATCCCCAAGCCCCGCAAGCAGTTCTACGTCAGGACCTCAGCGACGACTACAGGATCCCTCAGCGCTCCCGGCGCTCCCGGAGCACTCCCCCGATGGTCACCACGTCCACCATCCCGCGCGCGCCGTAGAGCGCCGGCAGCACCGTTTCCGGCGGGAAACGGCGCCGCAGCTCGGCCACGCGCTCGGTGCCCGCCCGGTAGGCCGGCAGGTACATCCGGCCCAGCAGCGGATGGCGACCCCACGCGCCCGACAGCTTGTCGGCGCGCTCCGGCGAGCACAGGTAGTCGCGCCGCAGCACGCGCGCGACCTCGGGCTGCGGCAGCTCCTCGTGCCAGGTGAGCCAGGACGACTGGTTCTTGGCGTCATCCTGCAGCAGCGCGAGCAGCACGCCCGCCTGGGTGTCCTCGTCGGGGAGCTGCTCGACCTCGGTCACGCCGTGGGCGATGAGGATGGCGTTGTTGGCGATCCCCTCCGAGAGCGCCGCGTGCCGGGTGTTCATCGTCAGCATCGTCGCCTCGAGGCCGAGCTTCCCGCGCACGTAGAGGTTCTGGCAGTAGGCGGTGGTGGTGACGTGACCGGGCACCACCTCGTGGCTCACCAGCTGCTCGAACTCCGGCACCGAGATCTCGAGCGACGCGTTGATCTCGTAGGTCGCCTCGTACTCGGGGCTGCCGTCCGGCCGCCGGGCGCGGCCGAGGTAGTTCATCGAGCCCGAGAACCAGGCGTCCTTGATCGGGAGGAACGTGATGTTGGAGCGCGGCACCGGCCGCAGCGCCGGCGGCAGGTACGGCACCAGGTGCTTCGCGGCGAGGGCGTCGTAGCGCGCGATGAACGCCGCCGCGAGCGCCGGGATCGAGGGCTTGGGCACCGCGCGCGCCTTGCGCCACGCATCGACCGCCGCCAGCAGCTCGTCGTCGGTCCCGGTCGGATGCCCCGCCTTCGCGAGCAGCTCGGCCACGCGCCGGCGCCTGGGCCCGGGATCGGATGGCTCGGGCTTCCGGCCGGTGGACGCGACGACGCACCGCTCGTACGGCACCCGCTCGCCGCGCCCCACCATCTCCATCGCCAGGTCCCACATCACCTCGAAGCACTGCGCCAGGCCCTTGAGGTAGGCGCGCCGGACCCGGGGGCCGGTCTTCGCCTCCTCGCCCATCGCGGCGATCGCGCCGTGCACGTCCACCGCCCGCAGGTAGGCGTCGATCGCGGCGAGGTCGGGCTGCTTCGCGGTCACTCCCCCGGTCTCGCGCAGCCGGCCGGCCGTCGGATGCGTGTAGGCCGCGGGCAGCGGCTCGTCCGAGAACCAGGAGTCGGCGATGAACCGTCCCGTGCCCGAGGGGTTCATGACGTCGCCGCCCCAGAGGGTGTCTATACCGAGGATGGCTGCTGCGATCGAGCTGGAGGACATGGAGGGCTCCGCGGTGCGGCTCAGGGTGAGGGATGCGGCTCAGCCGTGAGAGGTGAGGAGTGAGCCGTGAGACGTTCAGGTGAGAGGTGAGAGGGCGTGAAGCGTGAGAAGTGAGGGTGAGAGGTGAGGAGCGAGCCTCCCCTCTCACGCCTCTCGCTTCTCACCCCTCACCTGAACGCCTCACCTCTCACCTTTCACCTCTCACGCTTCTGCCGGCCATATTACCCCCCATGCCCCACGAGCACCACCTGAAAATCCTGCGTTCGGCACGGTATTACACGCTCGGCGACGCCGGCAGCGCCCCCGCAGACATCTGGATCGTGCTGCACGGCTACGGACAGCTGGCCGAGCGGTTCCTGCAACGGTTCACGCCGCTCGACGACGGCCGCACGCTCGTGGTGGCGCCGGAGGGACTCTCGCGCTTCTACGTGGACGCGATCACCGAGCACCGGAAGGTGGGCGCGTCGTGGATGACGCGCGAGGACCGGTTGAACGAGATCGAGGACTACCTCGGCTTCCTGGACGCGATCCACGACGAGATCGTCGGGCGCGTGGATCGGGGGCGGGCGTCCCTCACCGTGCTCGGCTTTTCGCAGGGGGCCGCGACGGCCGCGAGATGGGCGGCCGCCGGCCACGGGCGGGTCGACCGGCTGGTCCTGTGGGCCGGCGTGCTGCCACCCGAGCTGGCGGCGCCGGACGAGGCCTCGAGGCTGCGCGCGACGCGTCTCGCCCTGGTGCTCGGCGACCGCGATCCGCTCGCCCAGCCGGAGGCCCTGGCGCCTCAGCGCGCCGCGCTCGAGCGGGCGGGCGTGCCGTACGAGATACTCTCGTTCGACGGAGGACACGAGATCGACGAGGCGACGCTCCGCCGCCTGGCGGGACGCTAGAGGGCGGCTACTCTCCGGCCGGCGGCGCCCCGCCGCGCGGCAGCTGCCCGGGCAGGTCGGCCACGACGTACGCCATCACCGCCATCGCCGCCACGCACTTCGCCATCTCGCGCGGATCGAGCTTGTCCACCGTGTCGGCGTCGCTGTGGTGGTACCAGAAGTAGCGCGAGCCGTCGGCGTTGAGGCCCATGCCGGGCACGCCGCGTTGCATGATGGGCCCGATGTCCGTGCCGCCGCCGCCCCTGGTGATCGTGTCGGCGCCGATCGGCGCGAGCAGCCCGCCGATCGCCCGCACGACGGCGAACGCGGAATCCGAGCCGGTGAAGCCGAAGCCGATGGGCCGGAACACGCCGCCGTCCGACTCGATGGCGAGGTCGTGCTTCCCGAGGTCCGGCGCGTGGGCGTCGCGGTAGGCCAGCCCGCCCCGGGTGCCGTACTCCTCGTTGGTCCAACCCACGAGCCGCACGGTGCGCCGCGGACGCAGCCCCAGCCTCTTCATCGTCAGCAGGGCCTGCCACGCCGCGACGAATCCGCCGCCGTCGTCCATCGCGCCGGTGCCCACGTCCCACGAGTCGAGGTGCCCGCTGATCACCACCACCTCGTCCGGCCGCTCCGTGCCCCTCAGCTCGGCGACGACGTTCCTGGACGGCACGTCGGGGAGCGTGCGCGCCTCCATCTTCAGCGTGACCACGACCGGCTGGCCGCGCCCCTGCATCCGGTGCAGCATCGCCGCGTCCTCGATCGAGATCGCCGCGAAGGGGATCGGCCGGGCGGAGGAGTCGTACGCGGTGGTGCCCGTGTGGGGCGTGCTCATGTCGAACGGCGACACGGACCGGAGCAGCGCCGCGACCGCTCCCAGGCGCGACGCCAGCACCGCGCCACGCACCCGGTACCTTACGGTCTCGCCGTAGCTCACGTAGGGCGCGTCGAACAGGACGATCCTGCCCCGCGCCTCGGCGGCGTGCGCCGCCAGCTCGTTGCTGTCGCTCACCACCAGCACCGGAGCCGTGATGCCCTCCGGCGGCGTGCCGACGCTCCGCCCCAGCCCCAGCATCGGCAGCCGCTCGCGCCGCGGCTCCACCAGGTCCAGGGACTCGCTGCCGCGCACCCAGTGCGGCACCATCGCCCGCTCGCCGTGCACGCTCTCGAGCCCGTCGCGCCGCATCTCGTCGAGGACCCAGTCCAGCGCCCGCTCCAGGCTCTCCGAGCCGCTGATCCGGCTCCCGAACCGGTCGGTGAGCTCGGCCAGGCGCAGCCAGGCCGCCGTGTCGGCCGTGGCCGCCGCGATGAGGCGGCCGGCCGTCGCCCGGTAGGACGCCACCAGGGCCGTGTCGGCCGGCTGTTGCGCGGCGGCGGGGCGCGGCGCCGCCCACGCGGCACCGCCGGCGAGGAGCAGGAGTGATCCGATGCGAAGCGTCATGGTCGATCGCGAAGAGGAAGAGCAGAACGGGTAACGACGGAGCCGGCGGCGGGCAAGCGCCCACCGCCGGCTCCGGTTCGCCCGGGCGGCGCCGGACTCAGTACATCAGCCAGGCCACCAGGTACAGCGTGTTGTTGCTCGAGGCGTTGCGCCCGCTCCCGTCGTAGTTCGTGCTCGAGCCGTTGAACTTCCCGTACGCGACGTACTGCAGCGACACGCGCGTGTTCATCCACGGGTTCCAGTCCAGCTCGGCCACCACGCCGCTGCTGTTCGGACTCCCCGTCTGGCTGCCGGTCACCGGGCCGGGCGCGTACAGCAGCGTGTCGACCGTTCCGCTGGTGACGAACGGCGCGACCGTCAACGCGTAGCCCTGCCCGACATGGTAGGTGGCGCGCACCCGGACGGTGTTCACGCTCTGCGACTTGACCGCGGCCAGCTTCTCGGTGACGCTGGCGCCGAGCGAGCGGGATTCGTGGATCCACGTGCCGGCGATCGTGAGGCTGTTGTCGCCGAACATCTGCTGGTACTGCGCGTCGAACGCGACGTCCGTGTAGCGGTCGGTGAAGCCGCCCCACAGGTAGCCGCCCGGCTGCCGCAGCGCCGTCATGCCGTACGTCCCCACCTCGACGTCGCTCTGGCCGAAGGCCTTCGTCAGCGCGAAGCGCCAGTACGGCGCGACCCCCTCGACGACCCCGCTGTCCGCGTTCGTCGGCTGCGCCGGCGCGCCCTGGGGTGCCCAGCGGTACCCGCCGAATTCCGCGTACACCAGGTCGTTCCAGAACAGGTAGGCGCTCAGTCCCGCCACCCGCTGCGCCAGCGTGCCGTCGACCAGCGTGACCGCCGCCGGCGTGGGCGCGACCGCCGAGCCGACGAACGGGAAGCCCCACGCGGGCGTGCTGTTCCACAGGTCCTCGACCGTGGGGTTGTTGTTGAGGCTGAGGCCGAAGACACCGGACTTCGACGCCAGGCTGACCGGCGTCGCGTACCGGATGCTCGTGTTGTCCATCCCGATCGTGCCGGCCTGCGGGTCGTACGTCACCTGGACGAACGCGCCGAGCTTCGGCGTGATCGCGCCCGCCAGGAACAGGCTGAGCTGGTCCGGGAGCATCACCGTCCCGTTCGTGGTCCCCGGCTGGGGGCGGGCCGTGTACGTCTCCGACGCCTGGAGCATCACCGAGGGCAGCGGCATCAGGTTGATCGCGAGATCCTTGTGCCCCGCGGTGTCCGCCACCTCGATCGTCTCGATCATCCGCAGGGTGAAGCCGTTCAGCTTGAACACCCGGCCGAAGGCGTTCAGCTCCGGGAACTGCGTGTGACACGCGCTGCACGGCAGCTTGGTCTGCCTGGCGAAGCTCGGGATCGCCTGCGCGGGAACGGCGGCGAGCGCGAACAGCACCGCCGCTCCTGCTGCCGCGGTGAGCGCTTCCCGACGCGAACGGATCAAACGCATGCCGACCTCGTTGGTTTGGGCTGGCGAAAAGCCTAGTGTGTCCGACGGAAATGCGAAAGGCGAATTGCGACTGGATTTGACGGAGATGTGGGCCGGTCCGTCACCGGTCCACGACCAGCAGGCCGACGGTGCCGCCCATGTCGTCGGGCAGCGTCGCGATGCCGCGCGGCACCATCCAGCGGCTGCCGTCGATCACCAGCGAGAAGCGGTGGGCGCCCTGGCTCAGCGCGAGGTCGGCCCGCCAGTGCTCGTCGTCCACCCGCACGAGCGCGGCCGGCGTCCACTCGTTCCACTCTCCGGCGATCGCGACGTTGTGGGCGCCCGGCACGTGGAAGGTGACGCGCTGGTGGCCGGACTCCGCGACCTCGACGGCCACCGTCGACGGCGCCGACGCGTCGACGCCGGGCGGGCGGGGCTGGGTGATGGTGCGGAGGCCGCCGCCCAGCCAGACGCCGAAGCTCAGGAAGGCGCCGTCCGTGAAGCCGGAGAGGTCCTGCGGGTAGGTGCCGGCTTCCGCCTCGAGCGTCGCCCACGACAGCACGCGGAAGGTGGCGCGGCCCTGGTACCAGGGCTTGCCGCCGAGGTTGCCCGCGCGCGCGCCGGCGAGGCTGCTCAGGGTGAGCCGCGCGGCACGGAGCTGCACGCCCAGGGTCGCGTCGGCGAAGCGGGTCGCGCCCGCGCGCGTGGCGGCGACGCCGCCCTGCACGCTCCACCGGCCGACGTCCCGGCGCACCGTGAGGCTGCCGTCCAGCGTGAGGTTGGATTCCTGGTCGACTCGGCGCACGCCGCCCGCGGCCACGCCCGCGGACCAGATCCAGTCCCCCGCGACGACCGCGGCCACCGGGCCCGCCGATCCCAGGGCGCTCCAGGTGCCGCCCTGGATGTATCCCCCGTCGCCGTCCAGCCGCAGTCCGAGACCCACGTGCGGACTCAGCAGCCGGATGCCGAACAGCGAGGTCGCCGCCTGGGCGGCCCAGGTGCCGGAGGTGAACTGGGTGAAGGAGCCGTCGAGCGTGCCGGTGCTGCTGCGCCCGTCCCAGCTCAGGCGCGTGCTGAAGACGCCGGCGGACCCTGAAACGGTGTCGGCGTAACGCGCGCGGACGCCGCCGAGCCGGAAGCGGACCTGTTGCGCGGAGAGCGAGGCGGCCGCGAGGAGCAGGATCGCGGCCGCCGCGAGGCAGCTTCTACACGTCACCGATCGCGGGAATGTCCGTCGTGATCGTGGGTCCCCGGCGGCACGGTCGACGGGCGATCGCCCCGGTCCCCGGTGCGACCGCTGCCCTGGTCTCCGCCGCCCCAGCCGCCGTCCATCATCCGATGCTCGATGTCTCCGGGACTCATGCCCTGGTCCTGCCACACGCGCGCGACCGACGGGAGATCGAGGATCTCGGCCATGCTGCGGTGGCTCTGCATGGCGCCCACCACGATCTTCGTGGCCTGCTCGGTGCCGAGGCCCTGCGCCGACAGCGCCGCCGCCACGCTGAGACCCGGGGCGGCGATGGCGCCCGCGCCCGCCGCCTGCACCACGCTCTGGACCTGGTCCGCCCGCATCCCGCTGCGCATCGCCTCGGCCGCGGCCGCGATCACCGGGCCCTGCGGCGACGCGATGCCGGCGCTGAGCACGGCGTCGCGCGCGCTGGCCATCTGGTCCGCGAAGCGCTGCACCGCGACGACGATGCGGTCGGGCGGCACCTGCTTCGCCCAGCCCTCGATGGCCTTGTCCGCGAGGGGTCCGTCGGGCACGCCGCGCGCCGCGGCCGCCGCGGCCACCAGCGCCACGCGATGCGCGAGGGGCGCCGGGAGGCCGCGCGTCACCAGCCTGCTCTCGATGCCGGTGCCCTGGGCCGCCACCACCGCCGGCACCACGAGCAGCCACGCCGCGACCACGGACCGCCGCATCCCGTTCATGATCTCACCAGCCCTTTCGGGCCGACCACGATCACGCTGTTCAGCCCCCCGAACCCGTCATCCACCTCCGCGTGCGCGGTCGGATCGGGCACCCAGCGGGTCCCGTCGATGACAAATTCGTACCGATGCTCGCCCACCGGAAGAGGGGCCGTCGCCGACCACACGCCGCGGGCGTCCTTGACCATGGTGAGCGCGCCGACCTGCCAGCCGTTGAACGACCCGGCCACCGACACCGTCCGGGCCTGGGGCGCCGCCAGCTCGAAGCGCACGAACACCGTGTCGGCTATCGCGCGCGCCGGCGCCGCGGCCACCTCGACCTCGCGCCCGCGCGGCGCGAGCCACAGCACCAGCCCCGCCGCCGCGGCCAGCACCGGGACCCACACCGGCCGCAGCCGCACCGTCCGCGGCGCCAGCAGCCACCCCAGGCCGCGGCGCCGCTCCGCCGTCGCGCGGTCGCGGACCGCCGCCATCACGGCCTCGTCGAGCGCCGCATCGACGGTCGCCAGCCGCGCGGCGTAGTCGCGGGCCTCGGCCGCCAGCCGGTCGGCCGCCGCCAGCTCCGCGCCGCTCAGCTCCTCGAACGGCTCCCCGTCGAGGTAGCGATGCGCATCCGCGCTGAACCGGTCCCACTCCATCATCGCAGCGCCCCCATCATCGTCCGCAGAGCGTCCCGGGCCCGGTGCACCCGCATCTTCAGGGCATCCACCCCGACGCCCAGCAGCTCGGCCATCTCATCATATGACCGGCCATCCACGTGTTTCATAACGAAGGCCTCGCGCTGCTCGGGCGTCAGGCGGGCCAGCGCCGCCTCGAGCGCCGCCCCCAGCTCGCCCCGCTCCAGGCCTTCGTCGGCCCGGCCGCCGCCCGGCGGATCCACGTCGTCGAGCGGCACCGTGTCGCGCCGCCGGGCCAGGACGTTGCGGCACTGGTTCGTGAGGATCCGGAAGAACCAGGCGCCGAACCGGTCGGGGTCCCGGCAGGTCGCGAGCGCGTCGAACGCACGGATGAACGCCTCCTGCATGGCATCCTGCGCCGCGTCCAGGTCGCCCACGGACGCGACGGCGTACCGCCCGAACTCCGCGCGGTAGCGCTCGACGAGTATTCGGTACTGCTCGGCGTCCCCGGCGAGAACCCGGCGGACGATGGTACCGTCGCTCGACTGCACGCTCCCTAACCCATTGATCTCGTGTTGGGCTGCAAGGTAACGTCCATGAACCCCGGACGTTACCCCGCGGGCCCTTGGGCGGTCCTCTAGGAAGCGGCGGGGACCAACACGACCCTGCCGATCCCCCTTCTGTTATGGAGAAGCCATGACGCGTTCCATCCGTCCGACCTGGTTGACGACCGGCGCCCTGGCGCTGCTCGCGGCCACGGCCGCCTGCAGCAAGGACGCCGCCACATCGGGGACCGGCCCAGGGACCGGCCCGGGGACCGCAGGCGGCTCCAACCTGTCTGCGTTGACCGTACAGCTCGCCTCGGTCTCCTCCGCGTCGACCGCGCCGGTGACCACCGGGGGGATCTCGGCGAACGACTTCGGCGGCCCCGGCGGCTTCAACGGCCCGGGCGGCTTCGGCGACTTCGGTGACGGGATGGGGCGCCACTGGCGCGGCTGGTGGGGCTGGACCCGCACCCGCGACGTCGACTCGCTGATCGTCAGGGTCACGAAGCTGGAGCTCCTGGTGATGCACCCGGACAGCGACTCCACCGCGGCCGACAGCGCCCAGGGCCACGACTGGAGTCAGCGGGAGTGGAGCTGGGACTCGCTGAAGATCGACAGCGCGCACCTCGACCTGATCCACCTGCCCGACTCCGCGGCGGCCGGGATCAAGGTCGCGACCGACAGCCTGCCCGCCGGCACGTACCGGCACATCCGGCTGTTCATCGTCAACCCGCAGATCTACTTCGACTCGACGATCGTCACGCCGGCGGGTGACACGCTCAAGGCCCACACGGCCTATCCCGTGATCTTCCCGTTCGCCGACAGCACGGGCGCGATCTTCCGGACCGACGATCCGTTCGTGATCCCGGCGGTGGGCGACACGGTGAGCCTGTACTTCGATCGCGACGACACCGTGCGCCACATCATCATCACGGAGGACGGCAAGATCATCGTGCCGCCGGTCATGCGGTTCTGGCGCGGCCGCTGGTAGCCCGCCAGGACTCGTAGTCCTCGCGCACCGCATCGCGCATCACCGACGCCGCCCGTCGCAGCCAGCTCCGGCTGCGGCGGGCGACGTCTTTCCGCAGCACCCTCGCCTTGGCGCTGCCGAGGTGGACGTTCGCCGTCTCCCATCCCATCGCCCGGAGCAGCCGGACCTCGTCCCGCTCCTTCGGCAGGGCGGCCAGCTCGATGCGCGAGCAGTCCGGCGCGAGTCGGCGGACGATCCAGCGGCGCTGCACCCTGAGGAAGGGATCCTGGCAGCGCACCGCCCGGTCCACGATCTGGGCGTAGCGGATCGCGCCGCCGCGGCGGCGCTCGGCCCACGCGGCGGCCGACGGCGCCAGGGCCTTGGCCTCGCGGGCCACCAGGGCGCCCTCCCAGTCGCCGAGCAGCACGTAGCGCTCCCGCCCGAGGCTGCCGAGGCCCGCGACCCGGTGCACGATCCGCCGGGCCCGCTCGGGATCGGGGTGCATCCGCGCCAGCGCCCGGCGCGCACCCGCCGGGACCGGGTGCTTGACCGGTCTCAGGACGATCAGCTTGTCCCAGAAGCGCCGCGGGTCGTGGAGCCGCGCGACCGCCATCGCGCGGAGCGCCGGGTGCTCCTCGGCGAGGACGAACGGACGTCCCCGCACCTCCAGCGCCGAGCGGTAGCCGTCGAGGATGGCCTCGGCGGCCGTGTCGCGGTCGACGGCCAGGTGCCGCCCGTCGGCGGCGAGCGCGGCGCTGGTCGCCAGCCGCACCAGGTCGTTGGCGTACGGCATCCGCCACGCTTCGTCGAAGTCGTTGATGCCCCAGACCAGCCGGCCCTCGGCGTCGCGCCAGGTGCCGAAGTTCTCGACGTGCAGGTCGCCCACGGCCAGGACCTCGGGCGCCGACGCGAGGTCGGGACACAGGTCGGGCCAGAGCTGGGCCCAGCGGTAGTAGGTGGCCCGGAGGAAGGCGAACGGCTCCTCGCGCATCCGCCGGTGCTTCAGACGCAGGTCGGCGGGCAGCAGCCGCAGCCGCCCGCCGAGCCACTCCTCGTACAGCGCCGTCGCCTTCTCGAACTTCATGGCGCGGGCTCCGGTTCCGGGGGACGGCCCCCAAGATAGCCGGCGCCGCCGCGCCGCGTCACACCCAGCCGCGCAGCTTCATGGCCTCGGCCACCCGGCTCACCGCCACCAGGTAGGCGGCCAGGCGGTTGTGCACCTTGTGCTTGAGCGCCGCCTGGTGCACGGCCTGGTAGGCGTGGGTCATCTTGCGGCTGAGCCGGTCCTGCACGACGTCGAGGTCCCAGTAGTAGCTGTACGCGTTCTGGACCATCTCGAAGTACGAGACCGTCACGCCGCCGGCGTTGGCGAGGAAGTCGGGGAGCACCACGATGCCGCGGTCGGCCAGCACCCTGTCGGCCTCGGGCGTGGTGGGGCCGTTGGCCAGCTCGACGACGATCTTCGCCTTGACCCGGTCGACGTTGTCGGCCGTGATCTGGTTCTCGAGCGCGGCCGGCACCACCACGTCGCACTTCAGCTCCAGGCAGGCCTTCGGGTTGGGCATGAAGTCGCCGCCCTTGAAGCCCTTCACGCCGCGGTGCTCGAGGAAGTGCCGGTGCAGCGCGTGCACGTCGAGGCCCTTGGCGTTGTAGATGGTTCCGTCGATCTCGCCGACCGCGACCACGGTGCCGCCGACCTCGTCGGCGATGATCTTCGCCGCGTAGGAGCCGGCGTTGCCGAAGCCCTGCACGACGTACTGCGCGGTGGTGAGGTCGAGGCCCGCCACCTTCGCCGCCTCGCGCATCACGTAC
>DASPTN010000052.1:0-16078 GCA_035623395.1 Gemmatimonadales bacterium
GGAACTGTCCGGACTCGGGGTTCCAGGCCGCGGCGCCGTCGCGCACCACCACGCGGTCGCCGTCCGCCGAGATGCGCACGGCCGACAGCGGCCGCCCCGCGGGCAGCTGCCGCCTCAGGATGCGCAGCACGCGCCGGATGCGGCGCGCCGGGACGCGCGCGGCCGCGAGTCCCTTGGCGGTGCGGAGCAGCACGAGGTCGGGGAACGAGAACCGCAGCTCGCCGCGGGGACCGCGGCCGGGAGCGAGAAAGCCGCCGCGGGCGAACGCCCGCACCTGGGGGATGGTGAGACCGAGGAGCCTGGCGACGTCGCGCGTCGCGTAGCCCTTCATCGGGGTGCTACGAGACCTTCCTCTTCCGCTTCACCGTCTCGGCGGGTTTCTCCAGCTTCAGGCGCGGCGACCGCTTGGCCGGCTTGCGCTCCTCCGCTTCGCCGGCCTCGTCCTTGGCGCCGCCGCCCACGCCCTTGGCGAGGCTCGCCTTGAGCGCCTCCATCAGGTCGATGATCTGGGTCTCCGGCGCCGCGGCCGGCTCGGAGGTGATCTCCTGGCCCTCGACCTTCTTCTGGATGCTCTCCAGCATCCGCTTCTTGACCGTGTCCTCGTAGTTCTTGGGCTCGAACTTCTCGGACGCGCCCTGCTCGACGATCTGCACCGCGAGCGCCAGCTCCGCCTCCTTCACGTCGCCCTCGGGGATCGGCACGTCGGCGATGTCGCGGATCTCGTCCGCGTAGTGCAGCTGCTCCATCACCAGCCCCGGTCCCAGCGGCCGCACCATCACCAGGTACTGCTTGCCGCGTGCCGCGTACTGGCCGAGCGCGGCGCGCCTGGTCTTCTTGAGCGCCTCCGTGAGCAGCTTGTACGCCCGCTCGCCGCCCTTGTCGGGGCCGAGGAAGTACGCGTGGTCGAGCCACAGCCGGTCCACCTGCTCGGCCGGCACGAACTGCGCGATCTCCACCGATTCGGTGCGCTCCATGCCAAGGGCCTTCAGCTCGTCGGGCGTGAACAGCACGTACTGGCCCTTCGAGAACTCGTAGCCCTTCACCATCTCGTCGCGCTCGACCTTCACGTTGTCCTTGGGACACATGTACTGCTGCTTGAGGCGCGAGCCGCAGGCCTTGTGCAGCCAGTTGAACGTGACGCCCGCCGAGGACTCGGCGGTCGAGAACAGCTGGACCGGCACCGAGACCAGGCCGAAGGAGAGCGTGGCCGAACCGATTGGACGCGCTGGCATAGGGGGCGGTATGATAAGGATTCTCAACCATGGGCGCAACCAAGAAGCCGGCCGCCGACGCGCTAAGCGCCTACCGGGCAAAGCGTTCCGCTGACGCCACGCCCGAGCCGTCGGGCATCATCGCGGCGGCGCCGGGCGCGGTGGGCGCCGGCCGGCTGTTCGTGGTGCACCAGCATGCGGCGCGGCAGCTCCACTTCGACCTGCGGCTGGAGATGGACGGCGTGCTGCGCTCGTGGGCCGTGCCGAAGGGTCCCTCGCGCAACCAGGCCGACAAGCGCCTCGCGGTGATGGTCGAGGACCACCCGCTCGAGTACGGCGACTTCGAGGGGATCATCCCCGAGGGCAACTACGGCGCGGGGGCGGTGATCGTCTGGGATCGCGGGATGTGGGTGGCGGTCGAGGATCCGCACGCGGGACTGGAGAAGGGCAAGCTGCTGTTCGACCTGCGCGGCTACAAGCTCAAGGGCCGCTGGACGCTGGTGAAGATCAAGAAGAGCCGGAAGGACTGGCTCCTGATCAAGGAGCGCGACGCGCAGGCGACCACCGGCGACGGCGCCGACTTTCCGCCCGGCTCGGTGCTGTCGGGCCTGCCGGTGGAGGTGCTCAAGGCGCGCACCGACGTCGCGGCGCCGCTGCGCGCGGCGCTGGAGACGCTGGGCGCGCCGCGCGGGAAGCTCCACGCGAAGGACGTGGAGCTGATGCTCGCCGAGCCGCGGGACGCGCCGTTCAGCAAGCCGGGCTGGATCTTCGAGCTGAAGCTCGACGGCTACCGGATGCTGGCCTCGCGCGAGGGCGGGGAAGGCAGGCTCACGACCCGCAACGGGAACGACCTGTCGGCCGCCTTCCCGGAGGTGGTGCGCTCGCTCGCCGCGCTGCCGTTCGACGGGCTGGTCCTGGACGGCGAGCTGGTCGTCAACGACGACGCGGGCCGGCCGAGCTTCCACCGGCTCGGCGAGCGGGCACGGCTGTCGCGCGCGACCGACGTGCGCCGGTTCTCGGTCGAGCAGCCGGCGTCGCTGTTCCTGTTCGACCTGGTCGCGGCCGAGGGCTTCGACGCGCGGGGCCTCCCGCTGCTCGAGCGCAAGAAGCTGCTGCGCTCCGTGGTGCCGGAGGTCGGCCCGCTCCGCTACCTCGACCACTTCGAGGGCGACGGCGTGGCCGTCTACGCGCAGGTCACGAAGCTGGGGCTCGAGGGCATCGTGGCGAAGAAGGCGGACGCGCCGTATCGCGCGGGCCGCTCGCCGTCCTGGATCAAGGTGCGGGCGGAGCGCAGCGACGACTTCGTGGTGGTGGGCTTCACGCGGCCCAAGGGCTCGCGCGTCGGCTTCGGGGCGCTCCACCTGGCGATGTTCGAGCGGCCGGGCGGCGCGCTGGCGTACGCCGGGCGCGTCGGGACGGGATTCGACACCGAGCAGCTGCAGGAGTACGCGGCGGCGCTCGAGGGCTCGCGGCGGCCGGACCCGCCGTGCGGCGGCGCCGTGCCCGCGGGCAGGGAGCACGTGTGGGTCGAGCCCCGTCTGGTGGCGGAGGTGCGGTTCCTCGAGTGGTCGCCCGACGGCCTGCTCCGGCAGCCGGCGTTCCTGCGGTTCAGGACGGACAAGCGGCCGGAGGAGTGCGTGAAGCGGGTGGTGGGTGGTGGGTTGCAGGTCGTGGAGGAGGCGACCCCGCCACAACCCACAACCTACCACCCACCAACTCCCGTCACCTTCACCAACCTCGACAAGGTCTTCTGGCCGGCCGAGGGCTACACCAAGGGCGACCTGATCGCGTTCTACAAGGCGATCTCCCCGTGGCTGCTGCCGTTCCTCGAGGACCGCCCGCTGGTGCTCACGCGCTATCCCGACGGCATCGAGGGCAAGTCGTTCTTCCAGAAGGACGCGCCGGTGTACGCCCACGACTTCGTGCGCACCGTGCGGATGTGGAGCGCGGAGTCGCAGCGGGAGCTGAACTACTTCGTGTGCGACGGCGAGGCGCCGCTCCTGTACATCGCGAACATGGCGGCGATCCCGCTGCACATCTGGGGCAGCCGGGTCGCGACGCTCGAGACGCCCGACTGGTGCATCCTCGACCTCGACCCGAAGGACGCGCCGTTCGAGCACGTGGTGACCGTGGCGCGCGCCATCCGCGCGATGTGCGACGGGATCGAGCTGCCCTGCTTCGTGAAGACCAGCGGCTCGACCGGGCTGCACGTGCTCGTGCCGCTCGGCCGCCAGTGCACGTTCGAGCAGGCCCGCACCCTGGGCGGCCTGCTCGCCCGGGTCGTCGCCGCGGAGCTGCCGGAGATCGCGACCATCACCCGGCAGGTGAGCAAGCGCGACGGACGGGTGTACATCGACTACGTGCAGAACGGCCACGGGAGGCTGCTCGCCGCGCCCTACAGCGTCCGGCCGGTGCCGGGCGCGCTGGTCTCGGCGCCGCTCGACTGGTCCGAGGTCGGGCCGAAGCTCAGCCTGGCCACGTACACGATCAAGACGATGCCCGCCCGGATGGAGCGGCTGGGCGACGATCCGCTGCTGCCGGTCCTCGAGCTCGCGCCCGACCTCGTGGCGGCGCTCGGCCGCCTCAAGGAGCGGCTCGACGCCGCGCGCGCGAAGCGACCGGCGCCGAAGGCGGCGCGCACGTGACGGCGGCGCGCGCGGCGGGCGGGTCGGGCGCGGCCGCGACGCCCGGCAGCTTCGAGGTGCCCGGGTCGGGCGCCGTGTCCTCGCTGCTCCTGCGGCCCGACGGGGCCCGGCTCGGGTACGTGTTCGCGCACGGCGCCGGGGCCGGGATGCGGCAGGCGTTCCTCGAGGCGATGGCGGCGCGTCTCGCCGAGCGCGGCGTGGCGACCCTGCGCTACCAGTTCCCGTACATGGAGGCCAGGAAGCGGCGGCCCGATCCGCCCGGCGTGGCGGCGGCCGCGGTGCGGGCTGCGGTGCTCGAGGCGGGAGGGCTCCTCGCGGGCCTTCCCCTCGTCGCGGGCGGCAAGTCGTTCGGCGGGCGCATGACGTCGACCGCGGCCGCCGAGCAGCCGCTGCCGGGCGTGCGCGGCCTCGCGTTCCTCGGCTTCCCGCTCCACCCGCCCGGCAGGCTGGGCACCAGGCGCGCCGAGCACCTGAGCCGGGTGAGCGTGCCGATGCTGTTCCTCCAGGGAACGCGCGACGAGTTCGCCGAGTTGTCGCTCCTGCAGCCGGTGGTGCGGGACCTGGGCGAGCGGGCCACGCTCCGCCTGGTGGACGGGGCGGACCACTCGTTCGGGGTTCTGAAGAGCTCGGGCCGCACCGGTGCCGCGGTGCTGGACGAGCTGGCGGACGCGCTCAGCTCCTGGGCAGCAGCGCTGTGAACTCGGCGGCGAGCCTGGGCCCGGCGCCCGCATCCTCGTGCTTGAAGAAGACGAACGCGTCGCGCCACGCCTGCGAGGTCACCTTGCCGGCCCAGGCGGCGAGGTCCGGCCTGGCGTAGCCGGCCCGGCGCAGGCGGAGGTAGCCCCAATCGGCGGTGGCGACGAACGGGACCTCGAGCGCGTCCTTGCCCTCCTCGGCGGGGTCGGTGTCGGCGACGCACATCGCGGCGTCGTGGTCCTTCAGCGCGGCGTACACGTCGTCCTCGAACCACGAGGCGTGCCGGAACTCGAACGCCGCGCGCCAGGTCCGCGGCACCAGCGCGAGGAAGTCCACCAGCCGCGGCAGGTCCTTCTTGAGGTTCGGTGGCAGCTGGAAGAGCGTGGGGCCGAGCTTGGGACCGAGCACGTTGGCGACGCGGAGGAAGTACTCGACCTCGCTGCCCGTGTCCTTGAGACGCTTGAAGTGGGTGATCTTCTGCGAGGCCTTGAGCACGAAGGTGAAGCCGTCCGGGACGTCCGCGGCCCAGGCCAGCAGGACCTTCTCGGAGGGCATCCGGTAGAACGTGTTGTTGATTTCCACCGTTCCGAACCGCTCTCCGTAGTACCGCAGCATCCCGGCGGCCGGCAGGTCGGCGGGGTAGAAGCTGCCCTTCCATTCCTTGTAGGCATAGCCGCTGGTGCCGACGGCGATGCGCATCTGGAACCTCGATGGCCCGGGAAGCGGAGGTAGTCTATGGCGAAGCTGGGAATCCTCAAGGCGGTCCTCTCGCTCCTCGCCGTTCCGGCCGGCGCCGCGGCGGCGCAGGCGCTGCCGCCGGGCGAGGACAGCGCGGTGGCGCGGCTCGACGCCTCGCCCCGCCACGGCGAGTGGGTCACCTACGACGCGGGCGGCGGCGACAGCGTGAGGGCGTGGATCGTCTACCCGGAGCGGAGCGACAAGGCGCCGGTCGTGGTGGTGATCCACGAGATCTTCGGCCTCACCGACTGGATCCGCTCGGTCACCGACCGGCTCGCCGCCGAGGGATTCATGGCCATCGCGCCGGACCTGCTCACGGGCAAGGGGCCGAACGGCGGCGGCACGGCGTCGGTGGACCGGCAGGGCGCGATCGCCTTGATCCAGGGCCTCAAGCCCGACGAGGTGCAGCGGCGGCTCCGCGCGGCGGCCGAGTACGCGATGGCGCAGCCCGCGGCGCTCAAGGTCGCGGGCAGCGTCGGCTTCTGCTGGGGCGGCTCGACCAGCTTCGCCTTCGCCACGAGCTGGCCGGATCTCAGGGCGGCCGCGGTCTACTACGGGACGCCGCCGGCGGAGGACGCGATGGCGCGGATCCGCGCGCCGGTGTCCGGCTTCTACGGCGGCGACGACGCCCGCGTGACGAGCACCGTGGAGCCTGCGCGCACCTCGATGCAGAGGCTCGGCAAGCGCTACGAGCCGCACGTCTACGAGGGGGCCGGCCACGGGTTCCTGCGGGACCAGGCGGGCCGGAACGGGGCGAACCTGAAGGCGGCGCAGCAGGCGTGGCCCGCGACGGTGGCGTTCTTGAGGGAGACGTTAGGGCACTGAGCAGGCGACCGGCCGTTGGTGGGTTGTAGGTTGTGGGTTGTAGTGACGTGATGGCGGGGCCCCGCCGAGCCGCAACCCACAAGCCACAACCTGCCAACCGTTTTCACAATCTCGATCCAAGGGTCCGCAATTCCCTCCGCATTGCTACGGACACCTTTCCAGCCGCACGCTCCCGGCACGCCGATTGCTCTCTTTCCAACTGGCATGGACAACGAGATCTACCGGCTGCCCCGGGAGCGGCTGGACGCGCTGATCGAGCGCCTCGGGCGCGACTACCGGGTCGTGGGGCCGGTGAAGCACGGGGCCACGTGGGCCTGGACGGACGTTCGACCCGGCGTCCCGCTCGCGCTCGACTATCCGACCAGCATGCTCCCGCCGCGGCAGTTCTTCGCCCCGCCGCGCGAGACGCTGTTCCGCTACCGCAGGGACGGAGACGGGCGCTTCACGTTCGACGAGCCGCCGGCCGAGCGGCCGGTCGCGCTCGTGGGCGTGCACGGCTGCGACCTCACCGCCCTGCGGGTGCTCCGCGCGTTCCACGAGTCGAGCTGCCGCGACCGGCTGGTGCCCGGCCGGCTGGACCGCTCGTTCGTCGTGGGGCTCGCGTGCTGGACGCCGTGCCTGCCGGAGTCGTTCTGCCGCGACATGGGGAGCCTGGAGAACGAGAGCCCGGCGTCGCTGTACCTGTGGGACGTCGGGAGCGTGTTCCTGGCGCGCATCCAGTCGGCGCGCGGCCGGGAGGTTCTCAAGGACGTGACGGCGCTCGAAGCCGCGACGCCGGACGAGCTGGTGGCCCTGCGGAAGCGGCTGCGCGCACGGCCCGAGGCGTTCCCGGCGCAGCTGCACTTCGCGCCGGAGCGGCTCGCCACCTCGCTGAAGGCGGCGGAGACCGACATCCTGTGGGAGGCGACGGCCGACCGCTGCCTCTCCTGCGGGCGCTGCAACCTGGTGTGCCCGACCTGCACCTGCTTCGACGTGTGCGACCGGGCGAGGCTCGACGGCGGGGACGGGACGCGGACGCGCGCGTGGACCGGGTGCCAGGTGCCCGGCTTCTCGCGGGTGGCCGGCGGCCACGACTTCCGGCCGACCCGGGCGCAGCAGCTGCGCTACCGGATCTTCCGCAAGGGGAAGTACATGCCGGAGCGGTACGGCATCGTGGGCTGCACGGGCTGCGGGCGCTGTGCCACGCACTGCCCGACGCACATCTCGATCCGCGACGTCTTCGTGCAGGTGGGGAAGGCGCCCTGATGCCGCAGGCCTCGATGATCCCGCAGCCGGTCCGCATCCTGTCGGCGACGGCGCACACCAGCCGGGACGTGCACTTCGTCGTGGAGGCGCCGAAGAACTTCGCGCCCGAGCCCGGCCAGTTCGTGATGGTGTCGCTGCCGGGCATCGGCGAGGCCCCGTTCTCGCTGGCCGCGCTGCCGGGCGAAGGCACGGGCGGCGGCTCGTTCGAGATGCTGATCCGCCGCATCGGGCGGCTGACCAACCTCATCACGCAGCTCAAGGCGAACGACGTGCTGTACGTGCGCGGCCCCTACGGGCGCCGGGTGGAGTGGGACCAGTTCGAGGAGCAGAACCTGGTCCTGCTGGCGGGCGGCCTCGGGCTGGCGCCGCTGCGCTCGTTCGTGCGCCGCGCGCTCGGCCGGCGGGACCGGTTCGGGCGCATCGACCTCCTGGTGGGCGCGCGCAGCCCCGACGAGCTGCTGTTCCGCACCGACCTGCTGGCGTGGGCGGCGCGGGGCGACGACGTGCACGTGCACCTGACGGTGGACGCGGCGCGCGAGGGCTGGGACGGGCGGATCGGGGTCATCACCTCGCTGCTGGACGGCCTCGCGCTCGACAGCGCCCGCACGGTCGCGTTCCTGTGCGGGCCGCCGGTGATGTACCGCCACTGCCTGCGCCGGCTGCTCGCGATGGGGCTGTACGAGCACAACGTGTGGCTGACGCTGGAGCGGCGGATGAAGTGCGGGCTGGGCCTGTGCGGCAACTGCCAGATGGACGGGCACTACCTGTGCTGCGAGGGGCCGCTGGTGAGCTGGCGCGAGGTGCGCGGCCTGCGGGAGGTGGTGTGATGCGCCCGCGGGTCGCCTTCTTCTCGTTCGGCTCGTGCGAGGGGTGCCAGCTCCAGGTGCTCTCGGTCGAGGACGTGCTCCCCGAGCTGCTCGAGGCGGTCGAGATCGTGAACTTCCGCGAGGCCATCGACGAGCGGCGCGACGACTACGACATCGCGTTCGTCGAGGGGTCGCTGATCCGGCCGGAGGACATCGCGGAGCTGCAGGCGATCCGGGCGCACGCCCGGATCCTCGTCGCCATCGGCGCCTGCGCCTGCCTGGGCGGCGTCAACGCCATCCGCAACCGGCGCCCGGTGACGGAACTGGCGCGCGAGGTGTACGAGGGACGGCAGGACGGCGTGTTCGCGGCGCTGCCGGACGCGAGCCCGCTGTCGGCCGTGGTGCAGGTGAACTACGAGATCCGCGGCTGCCCGATCGACCGGACCGAGTTCCTCGAGGCGGTGCGCTCGCTCCTGGCCGGGACGGTGCCGGCGGTGCCGCCCCACGCGGTGTGCGTGGAGTGCACGCTGCGGGGCACCCCGTGCCTGCTCGAGGCCGGCGTCCCGTGCCTGGGCTCGGTGGCGCGCGCCGGCTGCGACGCCCCGTGCCCGGCCTACGGCGCGCCGTGCGAGGCGTGCCGCGGCTTCCACGACGCGCCCAACTTCGAGGCGCTGGGCGAGGCGTTCTTCCGCCACGGGATGAGCCGCACGATGGCGGCCGAGAAGCTCCAGCTGTTCAACAACTACCGCGAGGTGCGCCAGGCATGGGAGCCAGCCGTGCCATCGTCGTCCGCCACGTAACCCGCATCGAGGGCCACGGCAACATCGTGGTGGACCTCGAGGGGGACCGGATCCTGCGGTGCGACCTGGAGATCGTGGAGGCGCCGCGGTTCTTCGAGGCGCTGCTCAAGGGCCGCCCGTACGACGAGGCGCCGCGCATCGCCTGCCGGATCTGCGGGATCTGCTCGGTGGGCCACGCGACGGCGTCCGTGCAGGCGGTCGAGGCGGCCCTCGGCATCGCGCCGGGTCCCCGGCTGCGCCTGCTGCGGCGGCTGAACATGGCGGGCGAGTGGCTGCAGTCGCACGTCCTGCACGTGTGCTTCCTGGTGGCGCCCGACGCGCTCGGGGCGCCGTCGATCGTCCCGCTGGTGGGCAGCCACCCGGACGTGGTGAAGCGCGCGCTGCGTCTCAAGCGCCTCGCCAACGACATCTGCTGCACGGTGAGCGGGCGGCACGTGATGCCGATCTCCTACCACGCCGGATGGATGGGGCACTGGCCCGACCGGGCCGAGCTGCGGGCGCTGCAGGAGCAGCTGATCGGCGCCGCGGAGGATCTCGACGCCCTGGTCGAGCTGTTCGCCGGGCTGCCGTGGCCGAAGGTGGAGCGCGGCACCGAGCTGCTGGCGGCGCTCGAGCCGGGCGCGGCCTATCCGATGATGGGCGGCCCGCTGCACTCCAGCAGCGGCGCCGTCACCGCGCCCGAAGCCTACGGCGACGTGCTCCACGAGTACCTGGTCGACCACTCGGCCGCGAAGCACGTCCGCGGGACGGACGGCACCGTGCGGGTGGGGGCGCTGGCGCGGTGGGTGCTGGCGCACGAGCGGCTGCACCCGAGGGCGAAGGACGCGGCGGCGCGGCTGCACCTCCGCCCCGACACCGCCAACCCGTTCGACTTCGTCGCCGCCCAGCTGGTCGAGTCGGTGCAGGCCCACCAGGAGGCGGTGGACGGCGTCACCGCGCTGCTCGCGGACCCGACGCCGGAGGAGCCGGCCAAGGCCGCGCGCCCGCACGGGGGGCGCGGGGTCGGGATGGTCGAGGTGCCGCGCGGCACCCTGGTGCACGATTACACGATCGGCGCGGACGGCCGCATCGCCGCCGCCAACTGCGTCATCCCCACCAGCCAGAACCTCGCGTCCATCGAGGCCGACATGCGCGCGTTCCTGCCGTCGCTGGTGGGCCGGCCGTCGCCCGAGATCGCCCACGGGCTCGAGATGCTGGTCCGCGCGTACGACCCGTGCGTCTCGTGCTCGGTGCACTGAAAGGGGGCTCAGCGTGATCGAGGATCTCAAGCGGTCCGACTTCTTCGTCGGCTTCGACGACCAGGCGCTGGCCGACATCGCGACCTTCGCGCGCAAGGAGACGTTCGAGGCCGGGCGGGTGCTGTTCGACCGCGACGAGGAGGGGCACACCGCCTACATCATCCTCAAGGGGCGGGTGCGCCAGGGCTTCGAGGTCTCGCCGGGCACCGAGGTGTGGTTCCTCACCGGCGAGCCGGGCGACCTGTTCGGGTTCGGCTCGCTGATCGCGCCCAGAACCCGCGCCATGCGCGCCAAGGCGTCGGAGAGGACCGAGGTGGTCGCCGTGGACGCGGACGCGCTGCTGGAGTACCTCGAGGCGCACCCGCGCTTCGGCTTCATCTTCATGGAGCGGCTGGCCCAGGTGATCTACCAGCGGCTCAACAACTGCCGCCTCCAGGTCATCCACCTGATGCCGCCGAAGGAGAGCGAAGGCCCGGTGCTGAGCAGGGGCTGAGAGGTTGGCGGGCGGTGGGTGGTGGGTTGTCGTCCCCACCGCCCACCGCCCGCTCGGCACAACCCACAACCTGCAACCCACCGACCGCTTCGTTCAGTCCGCCGGCACCACCGCCGCCTCGTCCTCCACGGCCGAGACCCGCCCGAACACCCGCCCCAGCCAGCCCTGGAACGAATCCATGTACGTGTAGACCACCGGGGTCACGTACAGGGTCAGCGCCTGCGAGAACGCCAGCCCGCCCACCACCGCGAGGCCCAGCGGCCGGCGCGACTCCGCGCCCGCGCCCAGGCCCAGGGCGATCGGCAGGGTGGCCATCAGCGCCGCCATCGTCGTCATCATGATGGGCCGGAACCGGATGAGGCACGCCTCGACGATCGCCTCGGCCGGCGGCTTGCCCTCGCTCCGCTCCGCCTCCAGCGCGAAGTCGATCATCATGATGGCGTTCTTCTTCACCAGCCCCACCAGCATGATGACCCCGACGAACGCGTACACCGACAGGTCCACCCGGAAGATCATCAGCGTCAGCAGCGCGCCGAAGCCGGCGAACGGGAGCCCCGAGAGGATCGTGAGCGGGTGGATGAAGCTCTCGTACAGCACGCCCAGCACGAGGTAGATGACCAGCAGCGCGAGCACCAGCAGGAACACCAGCCCGGACTGGCTCGACTGGAACGCCTGGGCGGTGCCGGAGAAGTTGGTCTGGATGGACGAGGGCAGGGTCTGCCGTGCGACGCGCTGCACGTCGTCCACCGCCTGCCCGATCGAGACGCCGGGCCGGGTGTCGAACGAGATCGTGACCGACGGCAGCTGGCCCGAGTGGTTCACGCTCAGCGGTCCGACCGTGGGCGTCATCGAGGCCATCGCGCCCAGCGGCACCAGCGCGCCGGTGCTGCTGCGCACGTACAGGAGGTTGAGCGCGCTCGGATCGCGCTGGAACCGCGGCTCGAGCTCGAGGATCACCCAGTACTGGTTGGTGGGCGTCAGGATCGTCGAGACCTGGCCTGCGCCGTAGGCGTAGTAGAGCGCGTTTTCGAGCGTCGTCGCGTCGACGCCGAGGGCCGAGGCGCGGTCACGGTCGATCACCACGTTCACCTGCGGGTTCTTGATCTGCATGTCGCTGGTGACGTTCTGGATCAGCGTGGACTGCGTCAGCTTGGTCTGCAGGATCCCCGCGTACTGGTACAGCGCGTCGATGTCGCTGCTCTGCAGGGTGAACTGGTACATCGCCTTCGAGAACCGTGCGCCGATGTTGATGGCCGGCGGGTTCTGGAGGTAGACCCGGATGCCCGGGATCCGCGCCAGCTTGGGCTGCAGCTCGCGGATGACCTGGTCGGCCGAGAGCGGGCGCTTGGAGCGATCCTTGAGGTGGATGAACATGCGGCCGGTGTTGCCGCCGCCGGACACGGACGACATGAACCCCTCGACGTCCGGGTCGGCCTGGACGATGGCGGCCGCCTCCTGCTGGTGCTTGAGGAAGTCGTCGTAGCCGGTGCCCTCGGCGACCTCGGTGGTGCCGGAGATCTGGCCGGTGTCCTCGCTGGGGATGAATCCCTTGGGCACCGCGACGAACAGCCACGCCGTGGCCACGAGCACGCCGCCGGAGAAGATCATCATGGCGCGCCGGCGGGTCATCACCCAGCCGAGGCTCCGGCGGTAGCCGTCGAGCGTCCGCCCCCACAGCCGCTCGGACCAGGCGAACAGGCGCCCGTGCTGCTGCTCGTGGTGGCCGCGGAGGAACCGGCTGCACATCATGGGGGTGAGCGTCAGCGACACCACGCCCGACACCAGGATCGCCACGCCGATGGTGACGGCGAACTCGTGGAACAGCCGGCCCACGATCCCGCCCATGAACAGCACCGGGATGAACACCGCGACCAGCGACATCGTCATCGACAGGATGGTGAAGCCGATCTCGCGCGAGCCGTCGAGGGCCGCCTGCAACGGCCGCTTCCCCATCTCCACGTGCCGGACGATGTTCTCCAGCATCACGATCGCGTCGTCCACGACGAACCCCACCGACAGCGTGAGCGCCATCAGCGAGAGGTTGTCGAGGTTGTAGCCGAGCAGGTACATCGCCGCGAAGGTGCCGACGATGGACATCGGCAGCGCCAGGCTCGGGATGACCGTGGCGGAGACGTTCCGGAGGAACAGGAAGATCACCATCACCACGAGGCACAGCGTCAGGAACAGCGTGCCCTTCACGTCGTTGACCGAGTCGTGGATCGAGACCGACCGGTCGTACAGGATCTGCAGCCGCACCGACGGTGGGAGCTGCGTGGCCAGCTTGGCCACCAGCGCCTTGACGTCGCTCGCCACCTGCACCGTGTTCGTGCCGGGCTGCCGCTGGATGGCCAGCACGATGCCGCGGGTCCCGCTGAACCAGCTCGCGGACTTGTCGTTCTGCACGCTGTCCACGACGTCGGCGATGTCCTGCAGGCGGACCGGCGAGCCGTTGCGGTAGGCCACGATCATCGGCCGGAACGCCTTGGCGTCGTCGAGGTCGCCGTTGGCCTGCACCGTGAAGGCGCGGTGCGGGCCCCACAGGATGCCCGTGGGCAGGTTGGCGTTGCCGTTGACGACCGCGGTGGCCACCTCGTCGATGCCGATCTGCCGCGACGCCAGCGCCCGGGGGTCCACCCGGATCTGCACCGCGTACTTCATCGCGCCGAACACGTTCACCGCGGCCACGCCCGGCACCGTGGAGATGCGCTGGGTGAGGAACGTCTCCGCGTACTCGTCGAGCGTCGGCAGCGGCAGCAGCGCGGACGTCAGCGCGAAGTAGATGATCGGCGCGTCGGCCGGGTTCACCTTCTGGTAGCTGGGCGGCAGGATGCCCTGCGGCAGCTGGCGCAGCACCTTCGAGATCGCGGCCTGGACGTCCTGCGCCGCGGCGTCGATGTCCCGGTCCAGCGTGAACTGCAGCGAGATGCTGGTCCCGCCGAGGGTGCTGGAGGACGTCATCTGGTCGAGGCCGGCGATCGTGGAGAACTGCTTCTCCAGCGGCGTGGCCACGGCCGCCGCCATCGTCTCGGGGCTCGCCCCCGGCAGGCTCGCGCTGACGTAGATGGTGGGGAAATCCACGTTCGGCAGGTCGCTCACCGGCAGCAGCCGGTAGCCCATGATGCCGAACAGCAGGATGCCGACCATGACCAGCGTCGTCATCACCGGCCGCCGGATGAACAGCTCCGATATGCTCACCGCGCGGCCCCCGTGTCACCCGACGCGGGCTTGATCTCCACCCGGGCGCCCGGCACCAGCCGCAGCTGGCCGTCGGTCACCACCGTCTGGCCGGCGGCGAGTCCCTTCTCGATCACCACGTAGTCCTGCACCGCGCGGCCGAGCGTGACGTCCTGGGTCCGGGCGGTGCGGTCCTGGCCGATCACGTACACGTAGGTCCCGCTCTGCCCGGTCATCACCGCCTCCGACGGCACGGTGACCACGTCGCGCTCCACGTTCAGCACCAGGCGCGCCGCCACGAACTCGCCCGGCCACAGCCGCCGGTCCTCGTTGTCGAACGTGGCCTTCAGCTGGATGGTGCCGGTCGTGGTGTCCACCTGGTTGTTCAGGAACGTGAGCATACCCCGCAGCACCACGGTCGTGTCCTCGGCCGGCCGGATCTCGACGGCCAGGCGCTGCCGCGCGCTGAACCGCTGGATGTCGTCCAGGTACCGCTGGGGCGCCGCGAAGCTGACCGCGATGGGGTGGATCTGGTTGATCACGACCAGCGGGGTCGTCCCGTTGGCGGGCACCAGGTTCCCCACCTTGAGGAGCAGGTTGCCGGTGCGGCCGGCGATGGGCGAGCGGATGGTCGAATACTCGACGTTGAGGCGCGCCGTCTCCACCGCGGCCGAGTCGGCGTTGACCGCGGCCTGGGCCGCGTCCGCGTTCGCCTTGAACTGGTCGAACTGCTCCTGGGTCGCGAGGTCGTTCTGCACCAGCTGCTGGTAGCGCGACACCTCCGCCCGCGCGTTCACGAGCTGCGCGTGGTCCCTGGCCAGGTTGGCCACCGCCTGGTCGAGCGCGGCCTGGAAGGGGCGGGCGTCGAGCTGGAAGAGCAGCTGCCCCGCGCGCACCTCGTCGCCCTCGGCGAACGCGACCCGGGTGATCGTGCCGGTGACCTGGGCGCGCACCGCCACCGTCTGGATCGGCGTCACCGTCCCGATGGCGCTGATCTCGTAGGGCACCGACCGCGCCTGGGCCGTGGCGACGGTCACCGGCACGTTGGGCCGGGGCGTGCGGGCGTCGCCGTTCTTGCAGGCGCCGGCGAGGACCGCGGCGAGGACGGGGAGGCTCGCGCGCAGCAACCTCGCGCGGAGCACGCGGTCTCGGCTTCTGGGGGTCATCTGGGAATCTACGCGCCAGGCGCGCCTCATGTTGGGCGGCAGTTGCGCAAGCGTCGTGCCCGGAGGAATCTTTCGGCACTTCCCGGACAAAGGAAACGCTAACATGTCGCACCCGTATTCGCTGCCGGCGCTGCCGTACGCGTTCGACGCGCTCGAGCCCCACATCGACGCGCAGACGATGCAGATCCACCACGGCAAGCACCACCAGGCCTACGTCACCAACCTCAACACGGCCCTCGAGAAGGCGCCCGAGTGGCAGAAGAAGGGCCTCAGCGAGCTGCTCGCCAACCTCGACAAGGTCCCCGAGGCGGTCCGCACCGCCGTCCGCAACAACGGCGGCGGGCACTGGAACCACACCGCGTTCTGGAAGCTGATGGCGAAGGGCGCCGGCGGCCCGCCGAAGGGCGACGTGGCGGGTCTCATCGACAAGGGCTTCGGGGGCTTCGACAAGTTCAAGGAGCAGTTCGCCGCCGCCGCGATGGGCCGGTTCGGCTCGGGCTGGGCGTGGCTGATCTTCGAGGGCGGCAAGCTCTCGATCATGAGCACCCCGAACCAGGACAACCCCGCGATGGAGAAGAAGAGCGCCATCCTCGGCCTCGACGTGTGGGAGCACGCCTACTACCTGAAGTACCAGAACCGCCGCGCGGACTACGTCGCCGCCTGGTGGAACGTGGTGAACTGGGAGCAGGTGAACGCCAACCTGCGAGAGGTCAGGTAGGAGAACGCAGAGGGCAGGGGAGTTGCGAGAGGGCGAGTTGCGAGTGGTTGCCAGATTGCAGGCTGCAGAGGGGGGCTGGCCCGGCGGGCCAGCCCCCCTTTTCGCTCGGCGCAGCACCGGTCTTGCGCCAAGCGCCTAACTAATTGATTCATATCAGCTTGCGGTCATGCCAACCCCTGGATCGGCCCGCTCGGCACGGTGCGCGGGCCTCCGTGACGCCCGGCTGACGCCACCGTCCCACCTTGCATTTCCGATCTCTTGGTCCCGAATTGGGAGCCGGTCGGTTTCCTCCGTGCGCTGCCGGCTGGGAGCGGCGCCGGCGG
>DASPTN010000053.1:0-35167 GCA_035623395.1 Gemmatimonadales bacterium
TGCGCAGGTCCGCCTTCATGCCCGCGATGTACGCCTTCTCCTTCGTGTTCGCGAACTTCGGAATCGCGATGGCCGCCAGAATGCCGATGATGACCACCACGATCAGAAGCTCGATCAGGGTGAAGCCCTTCGTGCCGCGCACAGGAGACTCCTTGGCGGTTGTCCCGCCGCTTCGGGTGATCATCAGGAGCGCAAGCCACGGTAGGGGCAACCCCTATGCCCGGCGGTGCGGACCCAGCGTCAACAGCCAGCCGCACAACGGGATACGGTGGACTTTGACACTGGAGGAACTACCTGGCGGCCGGTGTTCGGCATTGCGTTCTGCAAGCGGAGCCGCTCCTCGCAAATCGGCACTACCTCGCTCGAGCGGCGCTCGCGCCTCGCGCCTGCAAATTCCGCAGTCCGCTCTGCGCTGCGCTGTCGGCCGGCGAGGCCCGGCGCGCGGAGTCGACCGCGGCGGCCGCCGCGGCGGAATCTCCGAAGCCCGCGAGCAGCGAAGACTGGAGCAGCCAGCCCTCGAACGACGATCCTCCGCGCCGACGGAAGTCCGCGCACGCCGCGATGGCGCTGTCCCGCTCGCCGAGCGCGGCGAAGCTCCCGGCCAGCACGCGGGCGGCGCCGACGTCGAGGGGCGCGAGCGCCACGGCGCGGCGGGCGTGCGGCAACGCCGAGGCGCCGGAGTCCACCGCGAGCAGCGCCCGCGCCGTGAGGGTCTCGGTCGGCGCCCGCGGAGGACCCGCTGAGCCGGCTCGGCGCAGGTAGCCCAGGGCCTGGCGCGGCCGGCCCGCGTCGAGCGCGGCGCTCGCCGCCTCCTCGACGTCGTAGTAGTCGAGCGGGTACAGCTCGACCGCGAGATCGTACTGGTGCAGCGCGTCGGGGAGGTCGCCCATCCGCACCAGGGCGCGCGCCGCGACCTGGTGCTGGCGGTAGGACTCGGGGTGCTCCCCGAGCGCCCACAGCACCAAATCGCGGTTGCTGCGCCACACGGGCTCCTGCGATGCGGTGCGCGCCGCGAACGCGATCACGACGGCGGCCGCGAGCCACGCCGCCACCCGGAGACCACGGCGACGCTCGACCGCCTCGAATGCCGCCGCGGCAATCAGCGCGACGCCGGCCGACGCCAGGTACAACGTGCGCTCGGCGACGACCACACCGGTCGGGAACAGCAGGTTCGACGTGGGAAGCCAGGCGGTGCCAACCAGCAGGAGCCCGACGGCGAGCGGCCGGTGCCTGGTCCACGCCGCCGCAGCGAGGAACGCCAGCGCTGCCAGCAGCAGGAGGCCTGCGACGCCGAGCGGCGTGAGATGCTCGAGCCGTGGCACCAGCGGAGGCAGATAGTCCGGCGACAGGCTGAACGGCCACACCAGCAGACGCACGAGCACGAACACCGCCGGCAGCATGGTGCTCAGGCGCCCCAAGGCGCCGAGGCCGAAGAAGGTCGGCGCCACCAGGGCGAACGAGGCTCCCGCGTCGACGGGACGACGGAGGAGGAACCAGACGACGGTAAGACCGACGACGGCGGCGTAGTCGCGCCACGGCAGGGGCCGCGCGATCCGGCCCCGCGACCCGAGGTCGTCCAGAGCCAGCAGCGCGACCGCCACCGCCGCGTGCTCCTTGCAGAGCAGGGCGCATCCCACGGCGGCCACGAGGGCGATCTCCACGGGCCACGCCGGGCGGCCGTCCTGGAGCCGCCGCCGGACGCTGCGGCCGAGGAGCAGCGCCGCGAGCAGCAGGGTCGCCGCCATCGGTTCGGCACGGCCGACCAGATTGGCGACCGCTTCCACGTGCACGGGATGCACGGCGAACAGCACGCCGCCCGCCAGTGCCGCGGTCTCGGGGACGTAGAGCGCCAGCAGCAGCACGACCAGCGCGGTGGCCGCAGCATGCCAGCCGACGTTCACGAGGTGCAGCCACACCGGGCTGCCGCGCGACAGCTGCCAGTCCACCGCGAACGACAGCACCAACAGCGGCCGCCACTGACCGGCGCCGTTCGCGGGCGGCCAGTAGGGCCGGTCGAACGCGCGCACCGCGGCCCGCACCGAGTGCGCCGCCGGGTTCACCTCCACGATCGGCCCGTCATCGAGGGCGAAGCCGTTGCCAAGCGCCGGCAGGTACACGACGGCCGCGGCGGCGGCCGCGAGCCAGGCAGCCCGTCGGCGCGTCACGGCGCCTCCAGACCGCACCGGGGCCCGGGCCGCAGCCCGGCCAGCAGCGCGCGCGGCCCGGCCGTGTCGGCCGGAGAAGCCAGCGCCGCGGCCCGCCCGAGTCGGTCCCGTGCCTCGTCGCAACGGCCGGCCGCAGCGGCCGCGGTGCCGGCGAGCTGCTGGTACCCCCAGCCGCCCGGCACCAGGTAGACGGCGCGGCGCGCCAGGGCGAGTGCCAGGCGAGGCTGCCCCGACGCCAGGAAGGCCTGCTCCGTCACGACGAGGAGCGGCACGGCTTCCGGAAACCGGGTCAGTGCCGCGGCCCCCACGCGCGCGGCCGTGTCCGGGTGCCCGCCCTTGAGCAGCGCGAAGACGGCGCGCACGGCCGCGTCGCTGCGGGTGGTGTCGACCTGGTACGCGGCGAGCAGGAAGCGGGACGCGGGCGCGAACAGCCCCGCCTCGAGATACTGCTCGCCCAGCTCCTGCAGGACGGCCGGATCGGACGGGTAGATCCGGATGGCGGTGAGCATCTCCCGCTCCCCGTCCGCTCGCCTGCCGTGACGAAACGCCTCCGCACCCAGCGCCCAATGCGTCCGATACGACCGTGGCGCGTCCCGCACCATCGCCGCGAGGAACCGGTCGCCGTCGCGCCAGACGGGAATGCGTGCGATGGTGCGCGCGGCGAGCAGGGCCAGGATCGCCGCCGTCGCGGGCCAGGTCCAGCGGCCGCGGGGCACGGCCTCCCACAGCGCGCCGGCCACGATCGCCGCTCCGACCGACGGCAGGTAGGCGAGACGCTCGGCGAGGAGAACGCCGGTCGGGATCACCACGTTCGTGGCCAGCGACGCCGTGACCAGACCGAACACGACGCCCACCGTCACGCCCGGCAGGCGGCGCCTCAGCTTCCACGCCGCCAACGCGATGAGCGCCAGGGCCAGCACGCCTGCCACCTGCGCAAGGCCGAACCGGGCGCTGGGCACGAACATGTCCGGGAGGTAGTCGGCCGAGAGGTGCAGTGGCCAGACCATCCAGCGCAGCCACACCAGCAGCGCCGGCGCCATGACGAGCGCGCGGCCCGCGAGCGACTCGCCCTCGATGCCGGACGCCACCGCACCGCCGCCGAACTCCGGCCCGAGCGCGTGCGCCCGCGCCGCCAGGTAGCCGAGCCCGAGAGCGACGACGGCGATCCACAGGAGCGCGTGCCTCCCGAAGGCTTCCCCTGCCGGCCGCCCCGACCGCCGCGCCTGCCACGCGTCGCCGAGCAGCAGGACCGCCGGGAGCGTGATGGCGTTTTCCTTGGCGAAGAACGCGACCGCCGAGGCCGCGAGCACGGCGACCGTCAGCCACGCCCGGCGCGGGCCACCGCGCGCGCCGGCGCCGGCCGCCGCGCCATCGGCGAGGTACGCCGCCAGGGCGCCGAGGTAGCCGGCGGCGGCCAGCAGCTCCGCGAGGCCCACGCCGTTCGCCACCGCCTCCACGTGCACGGGGTGAACCGCGAACCACAGCGCCGCGACGACGGAGCCCGCGGGCGTCAACACGCGCGATGCCAGCAGCAGCACCAGCGCCACCACGACGAGGTTGACCGCCACGTTGGTCGCGTGAAACACGACCGGCCGCCCGCCGCCCGCCGCCCAGTCGAGCGCGAAGGCCAGCGTGGTGGCAGGCCGGTACGCGGTGTTCCGGTAGTCGCTCCCCCAGAACGGCGCCGTGAGCAGGGCCGGGAGGCTGTCCAGCCGGTGGACCCGTTGATCCCTCTGGATCACCTGGACGTCGTCGTACACGAACCCGTTCGCCAGGCTGGCCGCCGACACCGCCAACGTGACGGCGAGCACGAACGCGAACGCCTTACCGGAGGCCACGGGCCTCCGCCGCTCGGTCGATCGGGGTGAACACCGGGGCGCCGCCGGGCTCCCGCGGCGCGTAGCGATACAGGGCGCGGTCCGGATAGCGCGCGAACAGCGCGGCGTTCCACGGTCCGAGGTCGCGTGCCCACACCACGTCGCCGTCGAGCGAGGGCCGGTTCAGGTACAGGAACGGCGCGTACGCCAGCATGCCTGCCGAGTCGCGCGCGAGCTCCTGGCGGCACGCAGGCGCCAGCTCGGCACCGGCCGGAAGCCGCAGGTTGGGATCCAGGGTCGCGCCGGTCCGGACGCCCGGGCGGCCGAGCGCGGCCAGCGAGTCCAGCGCCGCCACGAGCGGCGCGCCGCCGCGGCCGGAGGACGCCGCCCCGTCGAGGGCCTGCTCGAGGCTGCACGCGTCGATCGCCGCGTACAGCCGCGTCGAGCGGGGAGCGGGGACGCCGAGGGCCCACATCCGGACGATCAGCCGCGATCCCCACCCATCCGGTATCACGACCACCGCGTGACCGATGCCGGCGCGCTTGGCGTCGCGGTCGGGATGGAGGTCGAAGACCGGCGTCGCCCGGCGGTACGCCGCGAGCCGGCCGGGCGTCACGGTGACGAGCCCCAGCAGCATCGCGGTGGCGAACGCGAACACGGCCGCGTGCCCGAGCGTCACGCGGGGCAGGATCTCCCGGCCCGAACGCCGCAGCAGCACCAGGCCGCGCGCGACCAGGACCACGACCCACGGGACGGCGGTGAACAGGAACCGGGGCCCGTAGAACACGTCGCGGTGCCAGTAGAAGAACAGCAGGCCGACGAGAGCGCCGGCGCCGGCGACCGGCACGGCGTCCCGCTCTCCGAGGCGGCGGCGCGCGGCGACGAACGCGACGGCGACGAGGACCAGGACCGGGAACGGCGCGTCGAACAGGTACGCGTCGATCTGATGGAGGTCGAGGCTGGTGAGACCCACCGCCCGTGCCGGCGTGAGCGGCACGCCCCAGGGCACCGGGTGGAAGCCGAGGGAGTGGTTCGGTCCCCACAGATACGTGTAGCCGAGCTCGTGCCAGGACCCCGTGGTGTGGGCGTTGAACCAGAACAGCGGCGTGGTCAGCAGCGCGCCGGCGACGCCCGCGACCATCAGGGCCGCGATGCGCCGCCGCGCCGGGGCGGCCATCACCAGGATCACGGCGACCGGAGCCGCGGCAGCGGCGGCGTCCAGCGGGCGGAACGCCGCCAGCACGCCGAGGAGCGCGCCGCCGACGAGCGACGCCCTGCGCCAGTGATTCCCTGCCCCCGTGGCGCCGGCCGCGGCCAGCATCCCAAGCGCGGCCGCCGGCAGGTGGCTCATCTCGCTTCCGGAGACCGCGACGACGAACGGCGACAGACAGAGCAGGAACACCGCCAGCCGCGCCGCGGCGTCGCCCGCGCACCAGCGGGCGGTGCGGTACGTGCCGGCCACGAGCGCCGCCGCGAGCAGCGGGTTCAGCAGCCACCACGCGCCGGCCGCCAGGCCCAGCGCCAGCACCAGCGACTGTCCGGGCGGGTACTGCGAGAACCAGCGAAGCGGACCGACGATCATGTGCAGCGTGGCGAAGTTGCCGATCTCGCCGTCCGGAGGCGGCGGCACCCACAGGCGACCGGCCAGGAAGATCCGCGCCTGGAACAGCTGGGCGAAGCCGTCGACGTTGCGCGGGTTGCCGGCGAACACCTCCAGGCACATCGCCAGCGCCGCCGCGGCCAGCAGGACCGCGATGCCGGCCACGAACCACGCCGCCTTCGGCCGCGCCGCGAGCCGCCGCCACGCCTCGAGCATCCGGGCCGCCGCCGCGCCGCGGCTGAGCAGCAGCACCACGGCCGTCAGCCCGCCGGCGACGACCGTGCCCCAGAACCACGCCTGCCAGGATGTCGCGTAGTACGCGAGCGGCGCGTCCGCCCACCACGCGCCGACCGGGATCAGCGACCAGGCCGCGGCGAGCGCCAGCGCGCCCGGCACCAGCACCGCGGGCCAGCGTCTCGGGCCGTTCACGGCGTCCTCCCGGTGGAGTCGCCCGCGAGACGCCCGACGAACAGCAGCGGCGTCTCGTCCAGCGGCTGGAGCTGCGGGCTCACGCCCGACGCCGCACCCACACCCGGCAGCACGATGGTGAACGCGCGCGGCGGCTGCCGGACGGGCGACGGCTCGAAGCGCGAGAACACGATCGCGGAGACGCGCTGGCGGCGGGCGTAGTCGACGGTGCTCTCGAACGAGGCGTACGGAAGCACGCGCCAGTCGCGGGACGCCCACAGCGCGACGGCGGGATGCCAGCTCATCACCAGCGAGTCCGGCGGAAGGTGAGCCCCCAGGTACTCGCCAACGACGCGCCGCGCCGTCGCCACCTGCTGCAGCGCGGTGCTCTGGGGCCACGCGCGCACCAGGTCGCGCGCCGCGGGCTCGACCAGCGCGAGAGCCGTCGCGGCGACGAGCGCGGGCCGCGCCCGGGCGCGCCAGCCGGCCGGGATCCGGCCGGCCACCCACAGCACCGCGGCTCCGGCGTAGATGGCAGCGAGCGGAGCGAGCGGCAGGAGACTGCGCGGCTCAACGTACGTGAGCAGGGACGGCAGCAGGGCGCAGACCGCGAGTGGAGCGATCCAGATCAGCCCGGCGCGCCCGACGGCCGCCAGACCGCACAACCCCAGGAGAGCGAGCCACCACGGCACCACCGCCGCGAGCCCGCGCCGCCAGATGCCAAAGGCGCTGCGCCTGACCGCAGCGGCCTGCGGGGGTGCTCCCGAATCAGTCCGGATCGCGGGGATCGCCGCGCCGCCGCTCGCGGGCGCGGCGTCCCGGTGCACACCCCAATACTGCGACGCCATCCGCTCGCCCGACGGGTCGAGCCCGTACAGCGCGCGCAGGAACGCGTCCGGCTCGCCCTGCCACACGAAGCCCTCGAGCACCCGGCCGCCCGCGCGCGCACCCTGGACGGCGGACGGCAGCTCCACGTTCGCGGCCGCGGCCGCCGCCTGCACGCGGCCGCTCAGCGCCCAGCGGCCGAGTGTGGCGCGGAGGTATCCGAGATAGGGAGCCGTGACGACCAGGGCCGCCACCGCGGCCAGCGCGTACCGCTTCCAGTCGGAGGCCCGGGCCCGCCGGGCCGCGAGAACGGCCGCCAGCACGACGAACAGGGCGGCGCCGAGCACGGCGCCCTCGGCGCGCGCGAGGTACGCGGCGCCGGCCAGCAGGCCCGTGGCCGCCCACCAGCGCCAGCCGGTCTCACAGGCGCGCGCCGCCGACGCGACGGCGCCGAAGGCGAGCAGCAGGAACAGCGGCTCGCTGCCGAAGTAGAGGTTCCAGCTTTCGCCCGGGAAGAACGGCACGAAGCTCATGAGGGCGGGGCTCGCGGCCGTCAGCACCGCGGCCACGAGCGCGAGCTTGTCCGCGCCCATCCGGCGGCCCAGCGCGGCCACCGGCAGCACCAGCAGGCTGCCGCAGATGGCGGCGAGCAACCGGGACGCCCACACGTCGGGCATTCCCGTCGCCGAGACGAGCGCCACCAGCACCGGCTGGAGTGGAGAGAGCGCCACGTGCGGCAGGCCGTTGAGCGTGAAGCCGTGGCCGGCCCGCAGGCTCCGCGCCAGCAGCAGGTAGTAACCCTCGTCGTACACGATGTAGTCGCCCCGCGCGACCAGCAGCACGAGCCGTGCAGCCAGAGCCGAGAGGACGACCAGCCACAGCGCGCGCCGCTCGCTCACGAGTCCCTCCCGGGCTTCGCGCCCCGCAGCCTCGCCACCAGCAGCCGGAGCGCGCGGCCGAAGTCGGGGCTCGGATCCTGCAGCAGGCCCGTCAGCCGCGACACCGGGATCCGGCGGCCGCGGTAGGTGCGCCGCCGGGCGCGCACCACGTGCGGCACGAGCGGCCAGAACTGCAGCCAGCCCCGGAGCGTGGCGCGATACGGCCAGCCGCTGAACAGCGGATCGAGGAACGGCCACGCCAGCATGACCGGGCCCCACGGCACGAGACGCCGCAGCGGCATCGTCTGGAAGAACAGCAGCAGCGCGTTGCGCACCATGTAGACGGCCTTGGGGATGCTGAGCTGGCCCGCCGATGCGTGCGCGTGGTGCCGCACCTTCGCCGCCGGCTCGTACCAGCACCCGAAGCCGGCGAGCTGGGCCCGGATGCCGAGCTCGACGTCCTCGAACCACGCGAAGAACGCCTCGTCGAAGTCACCGATCGCGTCGAACAGCTCGCGCCGGTAGGCCGCCGCCCCCGCGCAGGCGCACAGCACCTCCCGCGCCGCGTCGAACGGCGGCCCGTCGGGCCGGCCGCGTCCCATGTCGTACGCGAACAGCCCCATCGCGGCGCCCGCCGAGTCGAGGATCGCGGGGTCGCGCGCCGTCACCATCTTCGACGCCACCGACCCGACCTCGGGCCGCCGATCCAGCACCGCCACCAGCGCCTCGAGCCAGCGCGGATCCGCTTCGGCGTCGTTGTTGAGCAGCATCACGTACCGGCCGCGCGCCGCGCGGACCCCGGCGTTGACGGCGACCGCGAATCCCCGGTTCTCCGGGAACGCGACGACGACCACGTCGGGAAACTCGCCGCGCAGCATCTCGACCGTGCCGTCGCCGGACCCGTTGTCCACGACGACGATCTCGAAGTCCCGGAACGTCTGCGTCCGCAGGGAAACGAGCGCCGCCCTGAGCAGGACCCGCCCGTTCCAGGTCGGTATGACCACGCTCGCCCGCGGCGCCCGCCCCCCGGGCGTCACAGCTTCGTCGCCACCAGCACCAGCTCCTCGCCCGCCGCGATGCCGAGGAGGGTGAGCGCCCACTCCGCCAGCTGGAAGGCGCGCGCGCGCCTTCCGGCCCAGCCGCCGGGCGGCCGCTGCCCCGGCTCCGGCCAGGCCGCGAGCTTGCCGCGCGCCAGCAGCCACGAGAACTCGGCGTTGCGCACGCTGCTCCTCGCGACGAGCACCCGCAGGCCCGCCCGCTCCGCGAGTCGACGGAGCGTGTCCCGCGAGAACAGGTGCAGGTGGCGCGGCGGATCGAGGCCGATCCAGCCGGCGCCGAGACGGTGCCGACCGAGACTCCCCGTGTTGGGCGTCACCACCACGACCCGGCCGCCGGGCCTGGTGACTCGCGCGCACTCGGCGAGGAATCCGAGCGGATCGTGCACGTGCTCGATGACGTGGCTCGACGTCACGGCGTCGAACCGCCCGTCCGCGAAGCGCTGCTCCTCGAGGGTGCCCGTCCGCACGTCCAGGCCGCGCCGCACGCGCGCCACTTCCACCGCGCGGGGATCGGGCTCCACCCCCACCGTGCGCCAGCCCAGCTCGCGCATCCGCTCGAGGAAGGCCCCTCCTCCGCACCCGACGTCGAGCACCTCGCCGCCCGCCACGCGCGGCAGGTACATGACCGAGAACCCGGCCGCCTCGGCGCCTTCGGGATAGGGCACGGCGAGCAGCGCGAGCGCGCGCTGCCACCGCGCGAGGCCGTCCGCGTAGCCGAACCCGTGGGCGAGATAGGCGAGCGGCACCGCGCGCGCGAGGCCGCGGGGCGCGGGACTCGAGGCGGGCAGGGACAGGTTGAAGGGGTAGTTCTCGTAGGCCTTCGCGATGTGCGCCGCAGGATAGCGGGGATCGAGGATCAGCAGACCGCACCCGTCGCACCGCCTGAGCGACCACGTGCCCGGCGTGCCGCACAGGCGGTCCGTCAATCCGGCGTACGCCTCGGCCCGCTTCGTGGCTCCGCACACGGGGCACGCGCCGGCGGCCTCGAGCGGCATTGCCCCGGCAGACGGCAGACCCGTCGTCACCGGCTCCCCCGCCGTGCGCGCGCGCTGATGGCATCCGCCACGGCCGTGCGCTCGTCGCGGCGCAGCACCACCAGCCAGCCCGTGACCGCCGTCGCCGCCGCGAGCAGCGCCGCCCCCGCGACCCGCGGTGCCGAACCAGCGCCGCTCTCCGCGACGAGCCACGCGGCGAGCAGCGCCGCGACGAGCACCGCACCGAACGCCCCGAGCCGCCGCACCGGGCCGACGTGCTCCCCCGCCCCCACCAGCCGGCGGGTCGCCGCCAGCAGCAGCGCTCCGTCGAGGGTGACGCGGATCGTCCAGGCCATGGCCGCGCCGGTGATGCCCTGCCACCGCAGCAGCACGAGCAGCAGGGGAACGTAGAGCACCAGCTCCAGGACGTGGAACTTCGCACACACGTCGGGCCGGCCGATCCCCTGGAGCAGCCAGAACGGGACCATCGCCACCGCGTTGACCGTGACGCCGATCGCGAGGAGCTGGAGGACGGCGTGCGAGCGCGCGGCGAACTCGGCGCCGAGCCACAACCGCAGGAGGTCCGGCGCCAGGGCGACGATCAACGCGGCCAGCGGGCCCATGACCAGCGCGATGGCCCGCGCCCCGTCCACCGCCAGCCGCCGCGCGTCCCGCACGTCGGCCGAGCGGTCGGCGCTGAACAGCGGGAACAGCGCCCGCATCATGCTTGACGGCACGAGCGAGAGACGGGTCACCAGGTCGTACGGCGCCGCGTAGAACCCCACGGCGCGCACCGAGAGCATGGCCCCGATGACCAGCCGGTCGGCGTTCACCATCAGCGGCCCCACGACGTTCGACACCGCGACCCAGCGGCCGTAGCCGAGCAGCGCGCGGACCACGTCGAGCCGCGGCCGCACCGGGCCGCGGACCTGGGGCACCGCGCGCCGGCACACGGCGAGCGTCACCGCGCAGGCCGCGCACTGCACCGCCGCGATCACGACCACGACGGGCAGCAGCCGCGTCGTCCACGGCAGCACGGCGAGCGGCGCCAGCAAGCCGAGCGCCGCCGTCGGCACGGAGATCGCCGCGACCAGGTCGAACCGCCGACGGGCCTCGAGCGCCCCGAGCAACGCCGGCAGCAGCACCACGAATGGCGCGGCGAGCGCGAGGGCGCGGAACGCGGCCTCGGCGTCCGCGGCCAGCTCCGGCGGGATCCGGAGGACGTGCCGCGCCAGCGGGCCGGCGACGGCCAGCATCGCCACGCCGCCCGCGGCACCGATCGCCGCTGCCAGCGCCGCCACGGTCCAGAACGTCTCGGCCACGGTCGCCGCGTGCCCGTCGAGCAGCCGGGCGAGGAACCGCGTGCTCGCCCGCCCGAGCCCCACGTCGAGCAGCGCCAGATACGCCAGCACGACGCCCGCGGTCGCCAGCACGCCGTAGCGCTCGATCCCGAAGCCGCGGATGACGGCCGGCACCGTGACCAGCGCGAGCGGCAGCGGCAGCAGGCTCGCCGCCAGGTTGAGCCCGGCGTTGGAGAAGACGCCGCGCGCCGGCCCGGCCGGGCCACGCTCCGGCCCCGCCGCCGCGGGTGCCCGGGGTTCCGTCACGGGCGGGGCGCCTCGCCCAGCCGTCGCGCGAGCGTCTTCGGCAGCAGGCGCTCGAGCCGTCCGCACTGGAAGCCGAGCATCCGGACGGCCTCGAACGCGACGGCGTGAGGCAGCGCGGACGCGCCGCGCCGCGAGGCTACCCAGCGCAGCTCGCGCACGAAATGACCACCCCCGCCCCGCCACGCGCTCCCCGCCAGGCCCAGCGACTGGAGCGACGAGCCGCTGTCGAAGTTGCGGTGGAAGGCACGCCGGAAGCCGGACCGGTGGCCGTGGTACGCCTCGGCCCGGGGCTCGTAGCGGATCTCGTGCCCCGCCCGGAGCGCCGCCAGCGCCCACGCCTGGTCCTCGCTCATGATCACGTCGGGAAACGGGATCGTCCTCCAGACCGAGCGCCGCACCGCACCGAAGGCGTTCGAAAAGAGCGTGGTCCCCGGCCCGAAGGCCGCCTCCGCGTCCGCGCGCGTCAGCCGGCGCGGCCGCCCGGCGTAGTTCACGCGGGCGAGGAATTCCTCCTCGGGCGACGCTCCGCGCGGCACCTGGCGGCCGAAGGCACCCGCGACCACGGCGTCCTCGAGCGCCGCGAGCAGCGGCGGCAGCCACGCGTCGCCGGCCGGCTCGACGTCCTGGGTCAGGAACAGCAGCACGTCGCCCTCGGCCGCGGCCGCCGCGCGGTTGCGCGCGCTCGCGTGGCCGAACGGCGCGCCCCCGAGATCGAGGAGCCGCGCGCCCGCCGCGCGGAGCAGGTCGACCGTGGCGTCCCGCGACCCGGAATCGATGGCCACGATCTCGACCAGCCCGCGGCCCGCCGCCCGCTCGCGGCCCAGGGACGCGAGCAGCGCGGGCAGGGTCGCGGCGCCGTTCAGCGTCGGGACGATCGCCGAGACGCGCGGCGGCGGGCTCACGGAGCCGACCCGACGACCACCGGGCTCCCCGCGGTCCTCGCGCCGCCCGCACGATCCCGACCCCAGCCGAGTATCACCGGCGCGGATCGTCGCGCAGCACGCTGATGAAGAACGACCCGAAGACGACCTGGGCGCCGACCACGATGAGGCTCAGACCCACCAGGGCCGGCCGCACCGCGAACAGCTGCCCGCGGCCCGCCCCGAGCCAGCTCTCGAGGATCCACGCGTCGATGCCGACGCCGGCGGCGGCCATCCCCAAGCCCACCAGCAGCCCGCGCTCCAGCGTGAAGTGCCGGTCCAGCCACGCGACCCACCGGTCGCCCCGCACGGCGAGCTCGCCCCCGGCGTACGATTTCGCCGCCAGCCCCAGGACCACCAGCTGCACGCCGAGCACAGCCAGGGCGCTCGCGACGAACATGAAGTGGTAGTCGAACCGCAGGCCGCCGACGAGCAGCGGGCCGGGCAGCAGCGCGAGCAGCGCCGCGAGCCCCACGAGCAGCGCCACGAGCCCCGGCACCAGGAACAGGGGCGTCGGCGACAGCAGCAGCATGAAGCGCAGGTGGCGCCAGCCGTCGCGGAAGCTCCGCAGCTTCGACTCGCCGCTGCGCGGATAGTAGGTGATCGGAATCTCGGCGACGGCGAGGCCGTGGCGGAGGGCGAGCGCCACCATCTCGGAGGCGAACTCCATCCCGCTCGAGCGCAGCCGCATCCGCTCGGCCGCCTCCCGCGTCATCGCCCTGAGGCCGCAATGGGCATCCGACACGCGCCGGCCGAAGAACAGACTCAGGATCCCCGAGAGCACCGGGTTCCCGACGTAGCGGTGGAGCCACGGCATCGCGCCGGGCAGGATGCGGCCGCGGAACCGGGACCCGAGGACGACGTCGCTGCCCGCCTTGAGCGCCGCCACGAACTCGGGCACCGCCGCGAAGTCGTAGGTGTCGTCCGCGTCGCCGAGCACCAGCAGGGCGCCGCGCGCCGCTTCCAGGCCGGCGAGGTACGCCGCCCCGTAGCCGCGCACCGGCGCCGCCACGACGCGCGCGCCGGCGGCCTCCGCCAGCGCGGGCGAGCCGTCGTCCGAGCCGTTGTCGGCCACCACGACCTCGCCCGAGAGCCCGGCCCGCTCCATGGCGAGGCGCGCCTTCCCGACGCAGCGCGCCACCGTGGCGGCCTCGTTCAGGCAGGGCATGATCACGGAGACTTCGGGCGGCGGGCCGCTCACGGACCGGAGCCCTCCGGGGTGCGGAACGGGTTGCTTCGATCGACCGCGAAGGCCATCGCGCTCGCGGGTGGCGGCCACATCTGTGCCAGGTGCAGGTACCCGTGGTAGCGCCCGAGCAGCTCGTTGATCGTGGGCGCCGCCTCCGAACCGGCGCTGCCTAGCAGCACGTAGCTCACGTGCGCGCGGTCGAGCCACGCCTTGAGCGAATCGGGGCCCAGACTCTCGTCGGCGCGCCCGCGGTACCGCCACACGTACGAGGGAACGGCGCGCCGGCCCGTATAGAGCCACAGCAGCGCCTCGTCCTCTCCCGCGATCACCGCGTCCGGCGGCGTGTGCTCGCGGACCCAGGGCAGCAGCTGCGACACGGTGGCGGAGATCCCGCGACCGAGGTCGGCGGCGTCGCCCCGGACGTATCCGCGCACCTGGTAGAACACGTACCCGCCGACGACCGCCAGCACGGTGAGCACCACGGCCCAGCGCCCGGCGTTGCGCACCGCCGGCGCGGCCGACCTGGCCCGCTCGGCCACCTGCATTGCTCCGGCGAAGAACGCGACCGCCAGGAACGGCCACGCGGCCCACAGGAAGCGATCCGGGCCGACCGGCCAGACGACCAGGACGGCGACGTAGCCCAGCAGCGTCCAGCCGAGCGCGCCGGCCCGGCGCAGCAACGGACCGAAGCCGGCCGCCACCAGCGCCAGCGCCGGGATGCCGAGGAAGAACCGCAGCCAGCCGTGGAAGGGCGCAAGCGCGACCGCGCCGATGGGCCGCAGCAGGTCGCCGACGTTCGCCGGGGAGAGCGCCGCCCAGCCGGCCTGCGCCAGCAGGGCACCGTAGGTGCCGTAACCGGCCAGGATCGCCGGATCCACGTCGCCGCGGTGCCGGGCCGCCCACACGAGCCACGGTGCCAGGCACAGAGCGGCGGCCCCCAGCGCGACGACCGCGGCGCGCGGCCGGCGCGCGAGCGCCAGCGACAGCGGGATGCCGATCACGGCCGTGATGCCCAGCGACCGTGCCAGCGCGGCGAGGCCCGCGAGCAGTCCCGCGACGGCGGCGAGCAGCCACGCGCCCCGCCGCGACTCCGCGTCGCGCGCCGTGTCGCCGGCCCAGCAGGCAGACACCAGCAGCACCAGGAACAGCGGCTCCGCGAACAGCACCGAGGCGACCGTCACCAGCGGCAGCGCGGTGGCGGCCGCCGCGACCAGCACCGCCAGGCGCCACGGCCGGGCGGCGGTCCTCCCGCCGAGGTAGAGCACCAGCAGTCCGGCACCCAGGCCGAGCAGTGCGGCGTTCGCCGCCTTGAAGACGGCCACGTTGGCGGGGAACACCGGCGCCAGCTTCCACAGCACGGCGAGGAACAGCGGATAGAGAAACGGATAGTGCACGGCCGCGGGCGCGCCGGGCAGGTAGAGGAGGCGATAGCCGTGTCCCTCGGCGAGCGCCTTCGCGAGCGACAGGTAGATGCCGTCGTCGTAGAACACGCCGACCAGGGTGGTCGTGAGGTTGAGGGCGACGACCGTCGCGACGGCGACGGCCGCCGCCGCCGCCCACCCGGCGCGCGCCCTCACCGGGCCGCCGTCACGGAGCCTCTTCGTACCGCGCCAGCTTCCGGTACAGGGTCGACGGATCGATGCCCAGCACCTCCGCCGCGCGGCTCTTGTTGCCGCCTTCGCGCTCCAGCACCCACAGCACGTACGCGCGCTCCACGACGTCGAGCGTGGGGTTCACCGCCGGCCGCTCGGCGACCAGCGAGGGCGCATGCTGCTCGGTGACCCGCGCCGGCAGGCCCTGCGCGCCGATGGTCTCGCCCTTGCTCAGCGTGAAGGCGCGCTCCAGCGCGTTCTCCAGCTCCCGCACGTTGCCCGGCCACTCGTAGGACAGGATCGCGTCCATCGCGTCGGCGCCCAGGGTCCGCGGCGCCTCGTGATGCTCGTCCGCCATGCGCCGCAGGAACGCGTCGGCCAGGAGCGGGATGTCGTCGCGGCGGTCCCGCAGCGGCGGCAGGTGCAGCGCGATCACGTTGAGCCGGTAGTAGAGGTCCGACCGGAAGCGCCCCTTCTTCATGTCGTCTTCCAGGTCCCGGTTGGTCGCGGCGATGATCCGCACGTCCACCGGCACCGGCTGGGTGCCGCCCACCGGGATGGCTTCCCGCTCCTGCAGCACCCGCAGCAGCTTCACCTGAGTGGCGGGCGTGGTCTCGCCGATCTCGTCCAGGAAGAACGAGCCGCCCGCCGCGGCGGCGAACAGCCCCTCGTGATCCCGCACCGCGCCGGTGAAGGCGCCCTTCACGTGGCCGAACAGCTCCGACTCGAGGATGCCCTCCGGCAGCGCGCCGCAGTTGATCGAGAAGAACGAGGCCCGCGCGCGGCTCGAGAGCGCGTGGATGAACCGCGCCACGACCTCCTTGCCGGTGCCGCTCTCGCCCTGGATCAGCACCGTGGAGTCGGTGGGCGCCACCGTCTCGGCCATCTTGAGCACGTCCCGGAACACCTTCGAGACGCCGATGGGTTTGGTGACCTGCGCGCCCTCGCGGCGCTGGATCTCCTGCTTCAGCACCCGGTTCTCGGCCTTGAGCTTGCGGTGCTCCAGGGCGCGGCGGCAGATCGCGATCAGCTCGTCGTTGTCGAACGGCTTCTGGATGTAGTGGAACGCGCCGCGGTTGATCGCCTCGATCGCCGTCTTGAGCTCGGCCTGCGCCGTCATCAGCACCACCGGGACGTCGGCGTCGCGCCCGCGCGCGGCGCTGAGGATGTCGATGCCGTTGACGGTGGGCATCCGGATGTCCGTCAGCACGAGGTCCGGCACCTGCCGCTCCAGCGCCTCGAGGCCCGCCGGCCCGCCCTGCGCCACCGCGACCTCGAAGCCCTCGTTCTTGAACAGGATCCGCAACGTGTCGAGGATCGCCGATTCGTCGTCCACGATCAGCACGGCAGGCCGTTCGCTCACGCGCTCTCCTCCGCATCGAACCGCGCCGGCAGGAACACGGTGAAGGTGGTGCCGCGCCCGCGCACCGAGTCGCAGAAGATCAGGCCGCGGTGCGCCTGCACGGCGCGCTGCACGATGGCGAGCCCGAGCCCCGTCCCGCCCACGCGGCCGGTCACGAACGGCTCGAACAGCCGCGGCAGGACCTCGGGCGAGATGCCCGGGCCCGCGTCGGCGACCGACAGCAGGCGGGGGGATTCCATCGCCACGCCGCCCGGCAGGTCGCCGGGCGCGGCCGCCGCGACCCGCACCCGCACGTCCGCCGGCCTGGGCGAGGCCTGCACGGCGTTCAGCACCAGGTTGAACACCACCCGGTGCAGCAGGTCCTCGTCGCCCTCGACCAGCACCGGCCCGTCGCCCGCGTCGAGCGAGATCGTGGCCACGGGAGAGCAATCGGGGTGCTGGCGCGCCAGGCGGATGCCGTGCTCGGCGACGGCCACCAGGTCGAGCCGCGCCGAGCGCGTCACGCGGACCCGCGAGAAGTCGAGGAACTCGGTCAGCAGGGCCGACAGCCGGTCGCTCTCGCGCACGATCAGGCCCGCCAGCACCCGCTCGTCCGCGCCCGGGGAGGCGAGCCGCGAGAGCTGCACCACCGCGCTGCGGATCGACGCCAGCGGGTTCTTGATCTCGTGCGCGAGCGAGGCCGAGATCTCCGCCACCGCTTCCAGGCGCTCGGTCCGGAGGCGCAGCTCCTCCACGCGCCGCGCGTCCGAGATGTCCTGGAAGATCACCGTGGCCGAGGGCGCCATCCCGTCGGCCGGCCGCACCGCGGTGGTGGTGAACCCCACCGGGAAGGTGCGGCCGTTGCCCGCCACCTCGGCGACGGTCCGCACCACGCGCCGGCCTTCGCGGGCGGTGCGCCGAATCGCGTCGGCCAGGGTCGGCGCCACCTGGTCCATCCGCTCCAGCACCGGCTGGCCAAGCAGCTCGGTGAGCGGCAGCCCGAGCAGCGCCTCGGCCGTGGGGTTCGCGTACACCAGGCTTCCGTCGCCCTCGATCGTGATCACCCCGGCGCCGATGTGGCGCAGGATGTCCGCCGCCTGGAGCCGCACCCGGCGCAGCTCCGCCTCGAGCGTCTGGTGGGCGGCGCCCGCCACGCGCACCCGGCTCGACAGGTAGCCGGTGGCGCCGGCGACCAGCCAGAACACGGCCACCTGCAGCAGCACGGCCGCCGACAGCTCCCCGCCCACGATCACGTCGGCCGAGTACACGATGCCCGCGAGCAGCGCCACCAGCAGGCCGTTGGCGAGCGGCATGAGCACCGTGTAGAACGCGATGACGAGGATGTAGAGCGCCGCGAAGTAGGAGTACGGCCCGCTGATGTGCGAGATGGCCGTGACCAGCGCGACGTCGAAGACCGCCTGCCCGTAGAGTCCGGCCTGGCCGAGGTCGCGCAGGCGGACGTGGGTGTACCAGAACGAGAGCCCGGTGAACGCCAGCGCCAGCGTGACCGACACGGAGGCGACGAGCAGCGCGGTGAGGTCCGAGCGCCACCACGCGAACGCGGCGGCCAGGAAGACGGCCAGGGCCACCGACACCCGGCCGATGTACAGCCACTGCAGCAGCGTGCGGACCGGCGGCACGACCCCCGGAGCGGGGCGTGCGGCCCGCGGCGGCGGGGCGGCAGTTCCAGTCACGGCCACAAAGTACGGGGAGTATTGCAGAATGCAAGAATTCGGCGGGCAGAACAGTTGCCGGACGGCAAGTTGCCAGTGGTTACCAGACGGAAGACTCAGGGGGCCGGTCCAGTCGTCCGCACCGACGACCGGGCCGGCCCCCGTCTGCTTCGCCACTGGCAACCACTTCAGTACCTGCCGTCCGGCAACCGGCAGCTCGTCTTACTGCACCGCTCCGATCATGCCGAAGATCGGCAGGTACATCGCGACGATCATGCCGCCCACCACCACGCCGAGGAGCACGATCATCACCGGCTCCATCAGGGAGAGCAGGGCCTCGACCGCCGCGTCCACCTCCTCGTCGTAGAAGTCGGCGATCTTGCTCAGCATCTCGTCGAGTCCGCCGGTCTGCTCGCCGACGGCGATCATCGAGATCACCATCGGCGGGAAGACCTTCGACTTCTGGAGCGGCGCCGCGATCGTCTCGCCGCCGGCGATCGAGGCGCGCGACTCCATCACGGCGTCGTGGATGACCCGGTTGCCCGCGGTCTTCGCGGTGATCTCGAGCCCGTCGAGGATCGAGACGCCCGACGCGATCAGCGTCCCCAGCGTGCGGGTGAAGCGCGACACCGCCGACTTGCGGATGACGTCGCCGAGGACCGGCATGGCCAGCATGATGCGGTCCAGGTTGAGGCGGCCGGCGGGCGTGGCGTAGTAGCGGCGCACCACGAACACGACCGCGCCGATGATGAAGGCGATCAGCCACCAGAAGTGCTTCACGAGGTCCGACAGCCCGATCACGATCCGGGTGGGCAGCGGCAGCTCCATCTTCACGTCGGCGAACATGCTGCGGAACACCGGGATCACGAACACCAGCAGCACGATGACGGCCAAGATCGCGACCGAGAAGATCACGGCGGGGTAGATCGCCGCGCCCTTCACCTTCCGCACCAGGGCGTCGTTCTTCTCCATGAAGGTCGCGAGCCGGAGCAGAATGGTGTCCAGGATGCCGCCGGCCTCGCCCGCGGCCACCATGTTCACGTACAGCTCGGAGAACGCCTTCGGGTGCTTGCGGAGGGCGTCGGCCAGCGTGTGGCCGCTCTCCACGTCGTACACCACCGCGCGGGTGACTTCCTTGAGGGCCTTGTTCTCGGTCTGCTCCGACAGGATGTCGAGGGCCTGCACCAGCGGCAGGCCCGAGTTGATCATGGTCGCGAACTGGCGCGTGAAGATGACGATGTCGCGGGTGCTGATCCCCTTGCCGAACGACAGCTTGATGTCGCGCGGCGCCTGCTGGACCTTCACGACGATCATCCGGTTCTTGCGCAGGTGCTGGACGACGTCGTCGTGGCTCGGCAGGTCGATCGAGCCCGACTGCAGCTCCCCGGTGAGGGTCCTGGCGGTGTAGTTGAATACCGGCATCGGTCAGCCTCCTGTGCGCGCGAGGACTCCCGGCAGGGCACCGGAAGCCGGGCGGGCGGCGCGAAGCACGCTGGTTCGACGCAAGGAGCCTCCTCGCGGCGCGCTCATCGCTTGAGCCCGCCGGTGAGGGGCCGGTCCTTCGGCGCCACCTTCTCCTCGTCCGAGGGCACCGGCTCGCCGATCATCCGCAGGAACTCGTTCGGCTCGCCCGACACCCGCAGGCACTCCTCCAGCACGACCTCACGGTTCATGTACAGCTGGTACAGCGAATCGTTCAACGTCTGCATGCCGTGCTTCTTGCCGGCCTGCATCGAGGACTGGATCTGGTGGACCTTGTCGTCGCGGATCAGCGCCCGGATGGCGGGCGTGGCCACCAGGATCTCGCACGCCATCACGCGCCCGCGGCCCTTCGCCTTGGGCAGCAGCGTCTGGGTGACGATGCCCTCGAGCACGAAGGCCAGCTGCGCGCGCACCTGCGACTGCTGGTGCGACGGGAACACGTCGATGATGCGATTGATCGTCTCCGCCGCCGAGTTGGTGTGCAGGGTCGCGAACGCCAGGTGCCCGGTCTCGGCGATCGTCAGGCCGGCCTGGATCGTCTCCAGGTCGCGCATCTCGCCGATCAGCACCACGTCGGGGTCCTCGCGCAGCGCGTACTTCAGCGCACTGGCGAACGACTTGGTGTCCGTCCCCACCTCGCGCTGGTTCACGATGCACTGCTGGTGCCGGTGGATGAACTCGATCGGGTCCTCCACCGTGATGATGTGGCCCTTCCACTCCCGGTTGATCTTGTCCACCATGGCCGCCAGCGTCGTCGACTTGCCCGCGCCGGTGGGCCCCGTCACCAGCACCAGGCCCCGCGGCTTCTCGGCCAGCTTGGCGACGATCGGCGGCAGCTGCAGCTGCTCGAACGTCTTCACCTGGAACGGGATCTGCCGGATCACCAGCGAGACGCAGCCGCGCTGCTTGAAGGCGTTGCCGCGGAACCGCGCCAGGTTCTGGATGCCGAACGAGAAGTCGAGCTCGTCCTCGGTCTCGAACCGCTTCTTCTGCTGCTCGGTGAGGATCGAGTACGCCAGCTGCAGCGTGTCCTTCGGATTGAGGATCGCCTCGACCCGGCTGTTGGTGATGAAGCCGTCCACCCGCAGCTTGGGCCGCTCGCCGGCCGTGATGTGAAGATCGGAGGCGTCCTGCTCGATCATCTCCTCGAGCAGGGCGCGGAGGTTGAAGGCGCTGGGCGCCGCCTGGGAATGCGCTGGTGCCGTCACGGTCTAGGCCGCCGCCGTTTCCTTTACGACTTCCTCGAGGGTGGTGATGCCCTTCTTGATCTTGACCAGGCCGTCCATCCGCAGCGTCAGCATCCCTTCCTTGACCGCCTGCTCCTGCAGCTCGGAGGTGGACGCGCCCTTGAGGATCATGCGCCGCACCTCCGGCGTCAGCGACATGACCTCGTACAGCCCCGCCCGGCCCTTGTAGCCGATCCCGCCGCACTGCTCGCAGCCGGTCCCCTTGTAGAAGGTGATGCCGGCGAATTCCTGCGTGTCGCCGCCCAGGGCCTTGAGCTCCTCCGGCGCGTAGCGATGCTCGGTCTTGCAGTTGCTGCAGATGCGACGGACCAGCCGCTGCGCCACGATCAGGTTCACCGCCGACGCCACGTTGAACGGCTCGATCCCCATGTCCACCATGCGGGTGATCGTCGAGGGCGCGTCGTTGGTGTGCAGGGTCGACAGGACCAGGTGGCCGGTCAGGGCCGCCTTGATCGCGATCCCGCCGGTCTCGATGTCGCGGATCTCACCCACCATGATGATGTTCGGGTCCTGGCGCAGGAACGCCCGGAGCGCCGCCGCGAACGTCATCCCCACCTCGTTCCTGACCAGGACCTGGTTGATCCCCATCAGGTTGTACTCGACCGGGTCCTCGGCGGTCATGATGTTGACTTCCATCGTGTTGATCCGCGACAGCGCCGAGTACAGGGTGGTGGTCTTCCCCGAGCCGGTGGGACCGGTCACCAGCACCATGCCGTACGGGTTCAGGATCGCCTTGAGGAGGTCGGATTCCGCCTTGGGCTCGAAGCCGAACTTGGACAGGTCGAGCGTCAGGTTCCCCTTGTCCAGGATCCGCAGCACGATCTTCTCGCCGAACAGCACCGGCAGCGTCGAGACGCGGTAGTCGATCACCCGCTTGCCCATCTTCAGCTTGATGCGCCCGTCCTGCGGCACCCGCCGCTCGGCGATGTTGAGCGCCGACATGATCTTGATGCGGCTGGTGAGCGCGGCTTTCAGCTTGGGCGGCGGCTTCATCACTTCCTGCAGGGCGCCGTCGATCCGATAGCGCACCCGCAGCTCGTGCTCGAAGGGCTCGATGTGGATGTCGGAGGCGCCGCGCTTCACCGCGTCGGTCAGGATCGCGTTGATCAGCTTGACCACCGGCGCGTCGTCGGCGCTGATCCCGGTCCCCTGCTGCTCCTCCTCCTCCTGCTGCGCCACCACCTCCAGCTCGCCTTCCGCGCCCTCCTCCTCGATGTCCTTGAGGAGCGTGTCGAGCTGGGCGTCCACCTGCTCGTAGTTCTTCTCCAGCGCCGTCCGCAGCGTGTACTCGCCCGCGATGACGGGGAAGATGTCGTATCGGGTGATGAACTTGAGGTCGTCGATGACGCTGAGGTTGGTGGGGTCCGCCATGGCCACGGTGAGCGTGCGGCCCTCGCGCTTCAAGGGCAGCACCAGGTGCTTCAGCGCGACGTCGGCGGGCACCATCTTGATGATCTTGGGGTCGGCTTCGAAGCGCGCCAGGTCCACCGCCGGCATCCGGTACTGGCGGGCAAGCATCTTGGTGATCTCGGTCTCCTGGACGAAACCCATCTTGACCAGGTTGTAACCGAGCCGCTGGCCGTTCGACTTCTGCTCCGAGAGGGCCTTGGAGAGCTGGTCCTTGGTGATCAGGCCTTCGCGGATGAGCAGGTCGCCGAGACGATCGCCAGTAGCCGCCAGGGGTGCCGGCATGGTAACGGAGCCGATGTTGATTTCGGGGAAACCGCGCTAAACCTCGTGATCAGAGGGGAATAGTAGGGGGGCTCCCCCCCCTGTCAAGGGATTGTGACGAGGCCCCGGAGACGTTCGGCGCGCGCCCGTCCCAGCCCCGGAACCCGCGCCAAATCAGCGATGTCGCGGAACGGACCGTGCGCCGTGCGCTCGGCCACGATCCGTGCCGCCAGCGCCGCCCCGATTCCCGGCAGACACACCAGCTCGGCCGCGGTCGCGCGATTCAGACCCGGCTCGCGCGCGCATCCGCCGCCCTTGGACGCGCCCGGCGCCGACCTCGCGGCCGACGTGGCCACCCAGACCGCCGCCGACGCGGAGCCGGCGCCCGCGCCGGGCACGGCGTCGGAGAGCGTGCCGCCGACCGGAGCGGCGCCGGGCCAGCCGTCCGGCGCCGTGGCCGCGGGCACCACGCCGCCGAACGTCACGTGCGGCTCGAGGCCCTGCAGCAGACGCGGGCCGATGCCGGACACCCGCCTCAGGCCGGCCAGGGATCCGAACGGCCCGCGCGCCTCGCGCTCCGCGACGATCCGCTGCGCGAGCGCCGGCCCGACCCGCGGCAGCCGCTGCAGCTCGTCCGCGGGCGCGCGATCCACGTCCACGCGCTCCTGCGGCCCCAACGGCTGGGCCAGCGCCTCGGCCCGCTGCGACCGCGCCGCCTGCCGCACGATGTCCTCGCCGGCGAGTGCGGGCGCCACCGCCGCCACGCCCGCCTGCGACGCGTCGCCGGGCCGGAAGCTGCGGAAGGCCGCACCCGCCGCGGTCACCACCGCTAGGAACACCAAGGCGCGGCGCTCGTCGTGCGTGAACACGCGCGCAAGATGCCGTCGCGCGACGCGGCGCCGACACCGTTCGCGCGCGGCGCCGGCCGGATCAGTGCAGCAGTGCGAGGGCCAGCCGTCCGACGCCGGCCAGCGACGACTCCGAGACCTTGTCGGGCGTGTCCTGCAGGGTGTGATGCCAGCTGCGATAGTTCTCGAAGCCGATGACGTCGATGGTCGGGATCCCGACCTCGAGCAGGGGCACGTGGTCGTCGAGGATCGCGCCGCCGTTCACCGGCCGGAACATGGACCCGAGCTGCAGGTCGGACGCCGCGCTCCACACGCGGTCGACGACCTCCGGGGCGCGCTCGACCGACCAGCCTTCCTCGTAGATCAGTTGGTTGCGGCCGCCGATCATGTCCCACAGCACGGCGAACAGCGGCCGGTAGCCCGGCGCCGGCAGGTGGTGCGCGAAGTAGCGCGCCCCGATCAGCACGTCCTTCTGGCTGTCGGCCTCGAACGAGCCGTAGTCCTCTCCGTCGACGAACAACAGATCGACGCCCACGCCAGGGGGCGCCTTCCTGAGGGCGTCGGCCACGCCCAGCAGCAGCGCGGTGCCCGAGGCGCCGTCGTTGGCCCCCGGGATCGGCTGCCCCCGCTTGGCGGGGTCGGGGTCGTTCTCCGCGATCGGCCGCGTGTCCCAGTGGGTCAGATAGAGGATGCGGCTCGGGTCCGCGGGCCGGAACCGGGCGAGCAGGTTCACGAGGTGCAGCGTGTCCCCGGCGACCGTCACGTGCGTGAACGCCTGGATCTCGACGCTGTCGGCCCGCGCCCGGAGCTCGCGTGCCAGCCACTCGGCGATCGCCCGGTGCCCGGGCAGGCCGGGCGCCCGCGGCCCCGCGGCCACCTGGTAGCGAACCCAGCTCATCGCCTGCGCCGCATCGAAGCGCTGCGCCTCCGACAGGCTCCCGTGACAGGCGACGCCGCAGGCCGCCACCGCGACCACCGCCAGGCGCCTCACCGCGCCTGCCCGGCCTGGAAGTTCACCGTGACCGAAGCCGTGAGCACCAGCTGTGCGGTCTTGCGGGCCAGGTACGCGTCGTCGTTGATGATGTACCCGACCGATATCCCGGCGGAGACGTTGGGCGGCATCTGGGTGTCCATCGAGAGGTTGAACTGCTGGCGCCCGGCATCGAGGATGGAGACGCAGCCGGGGACGTCGACCAGGTTGACGCAGCCCTTGGTGTCGACCGACGTGTACGCGAGCGACGTCCGGATATCGGACTTGATGGGCAGCAGCTCGTACGGCGGCCGGAAGGCGAAGCTCATGGAGGCGGAGGTTTCGGTGCGGTCGTTCTGCGTCAGGCTCCCGGCCTGATTGGACAGCGACCGGCTGAGGTTGTACCCGAAAGTGGTCGAGACGTGACCGATCCAGGTCAGCGAGACCGACATCGGCCACGAACGCGTCTCCTGACTGGTGCTCAGCGCGCCGAGGTCGCTCGCTGCGCCGAGTCCGGCTTCCAGGGGCGGCTGCACCGTGCTCGAGTTCGACACCCGCGCCGTCGCCGACGCCGCGATGCTGGTCAGGATCTTCGAGATGAAGGTCTGCCGGGGCGTCCAGCTCCACCGGCCGGTGACGTCGGGCCACGTGGTGGTGGACTGATCCGTCTCCGACTGGTCCGTGCCGCGCACCGCCCACGTGGCCTGGATGCCGGTGCCGTAGGCCGCCGAGACCGAGAAGCCCAGCGGCAGACGCAGCGCCGACGCCAGGCGCCACTGCCGCGCGCGGGACGCGCCGACCGCCAGCCGGTCGTCGATCGCGCGGAAGCGGTCCGCTCCTCCCAGGCCGAGCTGGTAGCTCAGCGAGGGATCGAGGCCCGCCCGGGAGAACTGCGAGCGCAGATCCGTGTGGGTCGAGAAATCGAGCGGCGCCAGGCGGTCCAGCCACGGCAGCAGGTGCGACGAGTCGCCCAGCAGCACACGCAGCGCGCGGGAGAAGTCCAGCGAGCCCCCCAAGTCCGTGGACCGCGCGTTGGTGAACGTGGTCGGCAGCCGGAACGCCCCTGCGGTGTCGCCGATCGCCCGCTCCGGGGTCCCCCCGTTGGGGTCGCGCGTCAGCCCGAAGGTGGAGACGGTGCTGAACCTCGGCCGCAGCCAGGAGAACAGGTTCGGCGCGTAGGTCAGGCGTGTGCCGAGGGACCGCTGATTCTCGAAACCCAGGCCGAGCCCCAGGAAGCGCTGCCCCTGCTGGCGCGTGAGCACGCCGATGGTGGTGCTGTCCCCGTAGTCCTTCAGATCCCGCGTCGAAGCGAGATCGATGCCCAACGAGACCGACGACAGGGGCCGCAGCTCCATGCTCGCCTGCGCCTGCAGCGACGCCTGCAGCGTGTGCACGGAGGTCGCGAGCGTGTCGTTGACGGTCTCGATCGGCACGGAGAACGTCGTTGCATCGGAGGTCGTGTGGGCCCAGCCCAACGAGAACCGGACCGACGCGGGGCTCCACCGCAGCCGAGCCCCCTCGACGCCCCGCAGCAGCTCGGACCGGCCCAGGAGCGGGATGGAACGCAGCAGCCGCGCCAGGAACAGCGGCATGTAGCGGAACGCCTGCTCCCCGGGCAGCGCCTGGTAGGACGCGGCCACCGCCGTCGAGCGGGCCGCGCTCTGTGACAGCTGGGTGGTCGTGGTACCGTTCGAGACCACCGTGTTCAGCGCGAGATTGTCGACCAGCCACCGCTGCCACCACAGCTTCCCGTGCCGGGACCGCCGGAGCGCGAGGCTGTAGAACGACTGCGTGGTCTGCGGGCGCCGCAGCCCCACGAGCCCGGAGGCAGGCACGTCCGTCCCGCTCAGGTAGTAGGGGTCGTCGCCGGACCGGTTGACCTGGATGGTCAGGGGGGCCACCAGCCCGAGACGCTCGAGGCCCAGGCGGTCGAGGTGCACGGTGGAGCTGAACGCCAGGTGATCGCTCGTGGAGTAGGTCGGATCCTGGCCCAGCTGGCGAAACAGGGCGTCGCGGCGGGTCAACGACAGCGTCATGTCCGCGACGTCGGCGGCCACCACGCGCAGGTTGACGGCGCCCGCGTACCCGGGGTCGTTGACGACCTGCGACAGCCGGATGTCGTCCACCCACAGCTCCGCACTGTCCGAGGCCAGCCCCGAATCGCGCACCAGGCCCACGGCCAGCTCGCGAACCTGCGCGAGGTTGGGCGGCGCGACCCCCGGGTCCCGCACGTGGACGATGTAGGTCCGCGTGCTGTCGCACTCGACGTAGGCCAGGGTGTCGCCCCCGCAGGTGGCCGCGCCCGAGGGCCGCTGACCGCCCAGGAATCTCCGCTCGATGTCCGCCCGCATGGCCTGCCAGCGGCTGAAATCCACCACCTTGTCCGGCAACCAGGTCGTCGTATCGGCCGGGGCGCGGTACATGTAGAAGTTGTTCTCGTCCTGCCCGACCTTGATGTAAAAGGACAGCTGGTGGTTGTTCCAGCCGGCGCCCCGGCCGCGCGCCCACACGTGCAGCTGCCGGTAGCCGAGGAAGTTCCGCTGGCCCTCGGGGAACTGGTAGTACGCCTCGGCCCGCTGACCCACCCCGACCTGGGAGCCAATCACCCGCAGGGACCGCTCGTTGATCTGCGTGGTGCCGAGCTGGTGGCTGCCGGACTGGGTCGCGCCCTGGTCGGTCACGCCCGGGGGCGGCACGTAGTGCAGGTCCACCGCGTTCTCGGTGCTGACGGTGCTCACGACCACCTCGCCGAGTCCCGTGCCGACGGAGCCCGCGATGCCCGCGATGGGCGTGGTGGCGCGCTTGACCCACGGCGCTCCGACCAGGTGCAGCCGACCCAGCGCGAAGTAGAGCGTGGCGTCGCTCGACCCTTCGGGCGCGATGACCGTCAGGCGCAGGGAACGGATCTGGTGCACGTCGGGCGCCCCCACCTGGGCCGTGTCGGAGCGGAACGGGATCCGGTACAGCCGCCAGCGTCCGCCGCTGGAATCGACGTTGCCCGACGCGTCCAGCGGACCGCCGTCGCGCACGAAGTACTTGGGGTCCCCGATGTGGAACACGTACCGGAAGTAGCTCTCGTTCAGCGCCGTGACCAGGCTGTCGAGGTGCCCGTCGCCGTCCAGGTCCTCCGTCTCGGGAAGGCCGTCGTGCCGTGAGCAGCGCGCCTCCGGGTCTCCCCAGTAGGTGACGAAGAACCCGCCCGTGCCGCCGGTGGGGTAGGTGCACAGCGGCATGTTGTGAACCTCGCTGCCCGCGGTCTGGTTCAGGATGCTGTCCGCCACCGAGCCCAGGATGCCGTTGTCGTTGATGAGCGCGTTCCAGGAGTTGGTCAGCGTGTCGCGCTCGGTATCCAGCCGCCCCTCGCCGATGCGGCGGCGGCCCGTGTACGTCGTGTCGCCGTTGGGACCGACGGTGAACGCCAGCGGCACGAAGTCGACGGCGTCCTCGTACACGCGGCCGAAGTCGAAGACCAGCGAGGCGCCGGCGTTGCGCGCCGTGTAGCGCGGCTCCTCGAACACCCAGAACTCGAGGTATTCGACCCGGGAGAGGTCCACGCCCGTGGCCGACAGCGGCAGGGTGATGGAGCGCCACCTCGGTCCGGGCGTGTGCGGCAGCAGCCAGCGCATCTGCCCCGTCGCCGGGTTCGGGAGCCCGCCGATCGTGTCCGGGTGCAGAGCGAAGAACAGCACGTTCTCGAAGCTGCCGCCGGTACCCTGGGTGACGATCGACGGGTCGATGGACTGGGACGTGAACTGCAGGTAGCCGTTGCCCGTGGTCCTGATGAGGTTCTGCCACACCAGCGGCACCGCGTTCGCGTCCTCGAATCCGCCCACCGGATCGATCCCGGTGCCCGCGATCCCGTGCGGCGACGCCGGACGGCTGCCGACCTGCCAGGAGTTCTCGGTCAGCGGGAGGAACGTGCCGCCCTCGGTCTCGAAGGTCTCGACCCAGGCCTGGCCGGCCTGGTTGGGCGAAGGCCGGGACGTGGCCAGCTCCGCGTCCAGGGTGATCTGCGAGGGCACCTCGGTGTGCACGAGCGGCAGCCGGTTCAGGAGCCGGGTCAGACCCTGCGGCTCGAAGTGAAAGCTGCCGGAGACGCCGCCCATGAAGTTCGACTGCGGCTCGAAGCCGAGCGGGGGGCGCGTGAAGTTCGACTGCTGCTGCTGCAGCAGGCCGAGCACCGTCACCGCGCCGTGGTCGCCGAAGTCGTACCGCGTCTGCAGGCCGTAGATCGACGTCGGCGCGATCGCGAAGCCGGGCTGCTCCTCGTACTGGACGTTGACCGTGGTCGGGGTCGCGAACAGCGAGTCCGGGTGCAGGAAGCTGACCTGGCCGACCTCGTAGTTGATCGTGTAGTCGACGTTGCGCACCAGCGCCTGGCCGTTCACCGTGAGCCGCTCGCTCCCCGGGCGCAGCTGCACGGCCCCCAGGTTCAGCGTGCCGGACTGGTCTCCGCCCGAGGCCTGGTAGTGGAGCGCCAGCTGGTACAGCGGCGTCGGCCCCTGCGTGAGCAGCAGGTAGGTGGGCGTCCGGTACAGGGAGTCGTTGCGGAACTGCGGCGCCAGCACCGCGCTGTCGGCGAACGGCGCGAGCTCCGGAAAGACGATGTAGTAGTCCCGCAGCGGGGCGCCGCCGGCCGGGTCGCGCGCGCGCGGGAACAGGCGGTTGAACTGGTCGAACGTGGTCGGGTCGGTGGCGAGGCCCAGGCCGAGCAGCGCCAGGAAGGTGGCGGCGCCCGACGCGGGCCGCTCCGACTGGGCGACCGTGATGTGGAGCTGCATCCCGTCGCGCACCACGCTGCTGGTGCCGCCCACGCGATACACGTTGCGCATCATGTACCGGAAGGTCGGCACGTCCGGGCCCCGCTGCGGCTCCTGGATCAGCCGCAGGGTGTCCACGCGGCCGGCGGTCGCCGCCGCGGGGAACGTGCCGATGCTGTCGCCCAGGGCGGTGACGTAGGAGACGGCGAGGAAGTCGCCGTTGTCGAGCTGGTTGGTCAGCGCGAACCACAGCCCCGACGGGTCGAGATAGTAGTCGCGCCCCTCGATGAGCAGCTCCCAGGGGAACGGCCCGGCACGCTGCGGGCTGTCGGGGCGGATCGCGACGGCCGGGATGCCGCCGTAGCTCTGCTGCGCGGTCGTCACCCCGACCGTGCTGCGGCGCCGGTACACCCGCACCTGGAGTACCTGGTCCTGACGCGGCAGGCCGGCCAGGCTGAGGTTCAGCACGTCCACGGCGGGATAGCCGGGCAGCGTGGCGGGATCGACCACGAAGAAGAAGCGGTTGGGCTCGTAGTCGCGGTCCATGACCTGCCGGTCGACCGGCTGCACCGTCTGCTGGCCCACCAGGAAGCTGCGGCCGCTCACCACGTTGCCGCGCTGCTGGGCGTAGATCCCGCTGAAGTCGATCGGCCCGATCTGGCCGGACGCCTGGAAGCCGAAGTTGTTGGCGGGGATCCCGCCGGTGATGAACTGCGATGCGGGGGCGCGAAAGGTCACGTTCCCGACCTCGACGCGCTGCAGCACCTCGTCCTGGAGGCCCTGGTAGTAGAGCTTGATGTTGTTCGACGCGTCGAACTCCCGCTGCGAGTTGTAGTCCACGTCGAGGTGGACCCGCTGCCCCACGATGCCGCCGGTGCGCACGTCGAACTGCGGGTCCAGTCTCGGCGGGGTGACCGCCGACGAGCAGCCGGACGACAGCACCGCGGCGTCGCCGGGCTGGCAGCGCAGGTTCTTGAGGTGGTCGTAGCGCAGCTCGAACCGGGCGTTGAGCGTCATGCCGAGCTCGGCGTACCGCGACAGCACGCTCTGCTGCGGTCGGATCGGCTCCTCCGCCGGCGTGAGCGCCCGGGCCGCGATGGCGGCCGGTGCGGCCAGGCCGAACAGCGCCGCGCTGTCGCCGCCCGCCATGGCGAAGTGCCACCGGGCCTCCTGCCGCGCCGCCAGCACCGAGCGCAGCGAGTCGCTCCACCGGCGGCCGAAGGTGGCGGCATCGAGCCGCGACGGCCGCAGGTAGCCGAGCGCGGCCGGCGGCACGAAGGCGAGCGAGTCGCCGGCGAACCGCGGCGGGCGCACCCGCGGCAGCGTGTCGACGTGCTGCGCGTTGGCTCTGGAGGCGGCGAGGACGGCGAGAAGAGTGATCGCGACGGCAATGCGCGTCACGTACGCCCGCACTTTCGGAGGTATTCTGGGCGGCTGCTTCGGGGTATTATACGACGGCCCCGGAGGCCCCTCAACCCCGTTCAGGACAAGACTTAGACCGTGAAGCTGCTGTCGCGTTACCTGCTCCGCGAGCATCTCCCGCCGTTCGCCTTCGCGCTGGGGGCGCTCACCGGCCTGATGCTGCTCAACCAGGTCGCGCGGCAGTTCAGCCAGCTGGTCGGCAAGGGCCTGCCCTGGGGCGTCATCCTCGAGGTGTTCGGCCTGTCGGTGCCGTTCATCGTCGCCATGACCCTGCCGATGGCCGTGCTGGTCGCGGTGCTGTACGCGTTCGTGCGGCTGGGCGCCGACAACGAGATCACGGCGCTCCGGGCCAGCGGCGTGAACCTGGTGGCCCTGGTCCGGCCGGTGCTCCTGGCCTCAGTCGGCCTCGCGGTCGTGGCGTTCGTGTTCATCGACCAGGTGCTGCCGCCCTCGAACCACAAGCTCAAGACCCTGCTGGTCGACATCGCGCGCAAGCGGCCCACGTTCGAGCTCAAGGAGCAGATGGTCAACGAGGTCATCCCGCAGCAGTTCTTCCTGCGGGCGGGCCGCATCGACCAGGCGAACGACCGGCTCAAGGACGTGCAGATCTACGATCTCAGCACCGACCAGCGGCGCCGCACGATCTACGCCGACAGCGGCTACATGCGCTTCAACGCCACCCGCACCGACCTGTTCCTGACGCTGTTCGACGGCTACGTGTTCGACCAAGACCGCGCCCAGCCGACCGTGTTCCGGCGGGTGTTCTTCCACACCGACCTGGTGCGGAAGCGGGGCATCTCGAACACGCTCGAGCGCACCGGGGAGGACATCGGCCGGGGCGACCGCGAGATGTCGGTGTGCGAGATGCGCACCGAGCTGGGCCACCACCTGCGCTCGCTCGCCGCGCTGCGGCGCGAGCGCGAGACCACGCTGGGCAACGACGTGCGGACCCTGCTCGGCGTCACGCCGCTGCCGCAGGGTGACACGACCGGCATGCGCCCGGAGCGGTCGGTGGCGGCCGCCGCGCTCTACTGCGGCGCGCTCGGCGGCCTCGGGCGCCTGCTGCGGCCGCACGCGGCGCACGCGCAGGCGCCCCCGGCACCGCGGCCCGCACCGGCCGCGGTCGTCCCGGGACCCGCCCCGGTGCCGCCCTCGGCCGTCGCCGCGTACCGGACCGCCGACTCCGCCGGCGGCCTGCTGCGGCTGCGGCTCGCGGACCTGGACGCGCGACGGGTCGCCCTGCGGCAGATGGCGGCGCGCTTCCAGATCGAGATTCACAAGAAGTTCGCGATCGCCGCGGCCTGCGTGGTGTTCGTCGTGATCGGGGCGCCGGTGGCGCTGCGGTTCCCGCGCGGCGGCGTCGGCCTGGTGATCGGGGCGAGCGTGCTGATCTTCGGGTTCTACTACGTCGGCCTGATCGGCGGCGAGACGCTCGCGGACGCGCTGATCGTCACGCCGTTCTGGGCGATGTGGAGCGCGAACCTGGCGATGACGGCGATCGGCCTGGTGTTCTTCCTGCGGCTCAACCGCCAGCGCGTCGCGGCGCGCGGCCTCGGGTGGCGCGACCGCGTCGCCGCGCTGCGGCAACGCTGGAGGGACCGGCGCCCGTGATCCGCGGCGTGCGCGTGCTCGACCGCTACCTGACGGTCGAGTTCGTGAAGATCTTCGCGATCACGGCGCTCGGCTTCCCGGTGCTGACTATCGTCATCGACCTCACCGACCACGTCGACCGGTACATCAGCAAGAGCCTTCCGGTGCTGCGGGTCGCGCTCGCCTACCTCGCCGGCGCGCCGGAGCAGGTGTTCTTCATCACGCCGGCGGCGGTGCTGTTCGCCACCGTGTTCTCGGTCGGCGCGCTGGCGAGGCACTCGGAGATCACCGCCGCGAAGGCCTCGGGCATCTCGTTCCACCGGCTGGTGCTGCCGATCTTCGTGCTGGCGGCGGTCGCCAGCGTGTTCGCCTTCTTCCTCGGCGAGTTCGCGCCGCTGGGCCAGGAGCGGCGCGCCACCCTGCTGGGGGAGCGCGAGGTCCGGTCGCAGACGGTGCGCTACAACTTCGTCTACCGCGCCGACGCCGGGCGCATGTACACGATCGGGTCGCTGTCGGTGCCCGACCAGTCCATGACCGGCGTGCAGGTCGAGCGGGAGGGTGCCGTGGACGGCCCGGCGGCCGACTCCTTCCCCGGCTACTACCTCGATGCCCGGACGGCGACCTTCAAGCTCAGGACCGGCTGGACGCTGAAGGGCGGCTCCCTCCGGCTGTTCTTCGGCCGCGACCGCGAAGCCGCTTTCGGCTTCGACTCGCTGCGGCAGCGGTCCCTGTCCGAGCGCCCCCTCGACCTCCTGGTCGAGCCCAAGGCGCCGGACCAGATGCGCTACGCCGAGCTGGGACACTACGTCCGCACGGTGGAGCGGGCCGGCGGCGACGCCAACAAGCTCAAGGTCGAGCGGGCCCTGAAGCTCGCCATCCCCTGCACCTGCCTGATCATCGCCCTGTTCGGGGCGCCGCTCGGGATGGCCGGGGGCCGGAGCGGGGCCGCCTACGGAGTGGCCGTAAGTCTCGCAACCACCATCGTTTTCCTCACCATGGTGCAGATCATGAAGGCCGTGGGAGCCGGGGGGGTCGTGCCGCCCCTGGTGGCCGCCTGGATCCCCAACACCCTGTTCGGATTATCGGGAGCCCTGCTCTTCTCCAACGCCAGGACCTGAGACACCGGCGTTACTTGACGCTTCGCCCGCCGAGCGGTTGTTTCTCTGTGCCCTTGTTCCACCCCTATCGGCTGCCTCGACATGCCCGGAAAGAGTCGCGCTGCACCTCGCTTATCCAGTCACCATCAGTCTCCGCGGATGGAGGGAGATCGCATGAAGCTACCAGGCAAGCTATGTCTGCTCTTGGCGCTGGTCGCCTTCGCGGGCACGACGGCGCTGCGTGCTCAGGGGGTGACCACATCGGCCGTGACCGGGATCGTGAGCGACTCGTCGGGCGTGGCGCTGGTCGGCGCCCACGTGGTCGCGGTGCACGGGCCGTCCGGAACCTCGTACGTGGGCACCACCGGCGAGGACGGCCGGTTCAACCTCCCCGGCATGCGCGTCGGCGGACCGTACAGCGTCAGGGTGGCCTACGTGGGCTACCGGCAGCAGGTGCAGGACCGCATCTACCTGCAGCTGGGCGTGACGGCCGACCTGCATTTCATGCTGACGCCCGTGAGCGTCGAGATCGAGCCGATCACCGTCGCCGCCACGACCGACCCGGTCTTCAGCTCCTCGCACACCGGAGCCTCGACCGCCATCCCGACGACGGCCATTGCCCAGCTCCCGACCATCAGTCGCCGGGTCGAGGACATGCTGCGCCTCACCCCGCAGTACGAGAACGGGTCCAACGGCTACTCGTTCGCGGGCGAGCTGAACCTGCTGAACAACATGACGATCGACGGCTCGTACTTTAACAACTCGTTCGGCCTCGCCGGCCAGCCCGGCGACCGCACGGGCGTGTCGGCCGTCTCGCTCGACGCCCTCGAGCAGGTCGAGGTCAACGTCGCGCCGTACGACGTGCGCCAGGGCAACTTCGTCGGCGCCGGCATCAACATGGTGACCAAGAGCGGCACCAACCAGTACACCGGCTCGCTCTACTACAACTGGCGCAGCAACAGCTACGTGGGCACGCACGCCGGCGCGAACACCTTCAACCCCGGCACGTTCACGTACCACGACATCGGCGTGAACCTCGGCGGGCCGATCCTCCGGAACAAGCTGTTCTTCTTCGCCAGCTACGAGAGCGACCAGCAGACGGCGCCGGCCACGACCTACGTCGCCAACAACGGCAGCCAGACGCCGGGCGGGAACATCACCCGTGTGAACGCGTCGACGCTCGACTCGATCGCCACGTTCATGAAGACGAACTTCAGCTTCGACCCGGGCGCCTACCAGGGTTACAGCTTCCAGATCCCGTCCACGCGCTTCCTGGCGCGGCTGGACTACAACCTGAATGACAAGAACAAGATCTCGGTCCGCTACAACCTGCTGAACTCGAACTCGCCGATCCTGATGTCGAACTCGGCGTCGCTGGGCGTCGGCGGCGTGCGCAGCAACACCAACTCGCTGAACTTTGCGGGCAGCAACTACGCCATCCTCGAGAACATCCGCTCGACCGTGGCCGAGTGGAACTCGTCGATCGGCTCGAACATGTCGAACAACTTCATCGTCGGGTACACGTCGAACGACGAGAGCCGCAAGAGCACCAGCCCGCCGTGGTTCCCGCTCATCGAGATCCTGAACGGCGGCACGGCGATGACGGCCCTCGGCTTCGAGCCGTTCACCCCCGACAACACGCTGAGGTACCACAGCTTCCAGCTGCAGGACAACTACAGCTTCTACCTGCGCAACCACACCGTCACGCTCGGGTTCAGCTACGAGAAATACCACTCGCTGAACATTTTCTTCCCGGGCGCGCAGAGCGTGTACGTGTACAACACGCTCGCGGACTTCTACACGGACCTCAACGCCTACATCGCCCAGTGCGGGGTGTACACGGGCCCGGCGGCCACTCCCTGCAAGCGCACGGGGGCTTCGCCGGTGACGTTGAACACGTTCCAGTACCGTTACGCCAACATCCCGGGTCAGAGCGTGCCCGTCCAGCCGCTGGACGTGCAGTACGCCGGCGTGTACGCGCAGGATCTCTGGCATCCCACGCGGGACATCTCGGTGACCGCCGGCCTGCGGG
>DASPTN010000054.1:0-6874 GCA_035623395.1 Gemmatimonadales bacterium
TCGGTCGGCATCTCGTTCCTGCCGGCCATCTTCTTCGTCCGGCGCGCGAGCTCGAGCACCACGGAGTTCTTCACCTCCGGGCGCGCGGCGCCGTGGTGGCTGGTGGGGATCTCGATGGTCGCGACCACCTTCAGCACCGACACGCCCAACCTGGTGACCAACATGGTGCGCGGGCAGGGCGTGTCCGAGAACTGGCTGTGGTGGTGCTTCCTGCTGACCGGGATGATGACCGTGTTCTTCTACGCCCGGATGTGGCGGCGCTCGGCGGTGCTGACCGATCTCGAGTTCTACGAGCTGCGCTACTCGGGCAAGGCCGCGTCGTTCGTGCGCGGGTTCCGCTCGATCTACCTCGGCCTGTTCTTCAACTGCGTCATCATGGCAACCGTGAACCTCGCCGCCGCCAAGATCGCCAGCATCGTCCTCGGCTGGCCCGCCTGGCAGACGCTGGTCGTCGCCTCGATCATCACGATCTTCTTCGCCTCGGTGTCCGGGTTGTGGGGCGTGCTGGTCACCGACTCGATCCAGTTCACCATCACGATGACCGGGACCATCGCGGTCAGCTACTTCGCCCTCCAGCAGCCGGCCGTGGGCGGCCTGGCCGGGCTGCTGCACAAGATCGACCCGAAGGTCCTGAACCTGCTGCCCGACTTCGGCGACTGGCACGCCGCGCTGCTGGTCTTCCTCATCCCGGTGACGGTGCAGTGGTGGTCCGTCTGGTACCCCGGCGCGGAGCCGGGCGGCGGCAGCTACATCGCGCAGCGGATGCTCGCCGCGAAGAGCGAGCGCGACGCCTTGACCGGCACCCTGTTCTTCAACGCGATGCACTACGCGCTGCGCCCGTGGCCGTGGATCATCACCGCCCTGGCCTCGACCCTCGTCTTCCCGCAGCTCGCCGACATCGCCCGCGCCTTCCCGCACGTCGAGCCGCGCCTGATCGGCAACGACACGGCGTATCCGGCCATGTTCCTGTTCCTGCCGGCCGGGTTCCTCGGCCTGGTGGTGGCCGGCACGCTCGCGGCCTACCGCTCGACGATCGAGACGCACCTCAACTGGGGCACCTCGTACCTGGTGCACGATTTCTACCGCCGGTTCCTGAACCGCGGACGCGACGAGAAGCACTACGTGCTCGTGGGCCGGATCACGACCGCGCTCCTGATGGTGGCCGCGGCGTCGCTCAGCCTGCTCCTGAGCACGGCGAAGGAGGCGTTCGACCTGATCCTCAGCCTGGGCGCGGGGACGGGGCTGATCTACCTGCTGCGCTGGTTCTGGTGGCGGATCAACGCCTGGAGCGAGATCGCCGTGATGGCGAGCGCGCCCGCCTTCGCCGTCGGATTCTTCCTCGCGGGCAAGGCCGGCCACCCGGTCGAGGTCTACTACGCGCTGCCGGCGACCGTGCTGGGGACGACCCTGATCTGGCTGGTCGTGACCTACCTGACGGCGCCCACCGACCGCGAGCGGCTGGTGGCGTTCTACCGGAAGGTGCGGCCCGCCGGACCGGGTTGGCGCGCGATCCGCGCCGCCGCGGGCGGCGAGGGCTCGCCCGACCGCCTGTCGCTCGGCCTGCTGGGCTGGACGCTGGGCTGCGTGCTCATCTACTCGGCGCTGTTCGGGTTCGGCAGCTTCCTCTACGGGCGCACCGCGCAGGCAGCGACGTTCGCCGTGCTGTTCGGCGCCAGCGCGGTCGCCCTGACCCGCGTGCTGCCGCTGGTGTGGGGCAGCCGCGAGGGCACCTCGTGACCGGCGCGGAGCCGCCGGCCCCGGGCGGGGCGGCGGCGCCGGAGCGCGTGCCCACCCGCGTCTTCCCCGACGCCGGACCGGCGAGCGTGTGGGTGGCGCGGGAGATCGCGGCCCCGGTGCGCGAGCGTGCGTCGCTCGACCGGCCGTGCGTGCTCGGCCTGCCCACCGGGGCGACGCCGATCGGCGTGTACGCCGAGCTGGTGCGGCTGCACCGCGACGAGGGGCTGTCGTTCGCGCACGTCGAGACCTTCAACCTCGACGAGTACTACCCGATCACGCCCGACGAGCTGCAGAGCTACCACCGTTTCATGCGCGAGCACCTGTTCGATCATGTCGACGTCGACCCGGGGCGCGTCCACATCCCCGACGGGACGGTGGCCGCGGACCGCGTCGCCGACTACGTGGCCGCCTACGAGGAGGCGATCCGCGACGCCGGCGGTCTCGACCTCCAGCTGCTCGGCATCGGGCGCACCGGGCACATCGGCTTCAACGAGCCGGGCTCGGCGCGCGACAGCCGCACCCGCCTGATCTTCCTCGACCGCGTGACCCGGCGCGACGCGGCGAGCGACTTCTTCGGCCTCGACCTGGTGCCGCGCCGCGCCATCACGATGGGCGTGGGCTCGATCCTCGACGCGCGCCGCGTCGTGCTCCTCGCCTTCGGGGAGCACAAGGCCGACGTGGTGGCGCAGGCGGTCGAGGGCCCGGTCACCGCGCACGTCGCGGCCAGCTACCTGCAGCAGCACCCCAACGCGACGGTGGTGCTCGACGAGGCCGCCGCGGCGGGCCTCACCCGCTACCGCAGCCCGTGGCTCCTCGGGCCGGTGGCCTGGACCGACGCGCTGATCCGCAAGGCCGTGGTGTGGCTCGCCCGCAAGCTCGACAAGCCGATCCTCAAGCTCACCGAGGAGGACTACAACGAGGCCGGACTCCAGGACCTCGTGGCGGGCCGGGGTCCCGCGTACGACATCAACGTGGACGTGTTCCGCGCGATGGCGGAGACCATCACCGGCTGGCCGGGCGGCAAGCCGCAGGCGATGAAGCGCCCGGGCGACATCGACCGGCCGGCGGACGCGGTGTTCCCGAAGCGCGTGCTGGTGTTCTCGCCGCACCCCGACGACGACGTGCTCTCGATGGGCGGCACGCTGATCCGGCTGGCCGAGCAGGGCCACGAGGTGCACGTCGCGTACCAGACGTCGGGCAACCTCGCGGTGTTCGACGCCGACGCGGTCCGCTTCTCCGAGTTCGCGCTCGACTTCAACCGCATCTTCGCGATCAGCCCGGACGAGGCGGCGAAGATCGAGCGCCACATCGAGGAGCAGCTGCGCCGGAAGCGTCCGGGCCAGATCGACAGCACCGAGGTGCGCCGGATCAAGACGCTGATCCGGGAGGGCGAGGCACGGTCCGCGGCGCGGGTGTGCGGGATTCCGGTCGAGCGGCTGCACTTCCTCCGGCTGCCGTTCTACGAGACCGGCACGGTCCGCAAGCTCCCGCCGGGCGAGGCCGACGCGGTGCGCATCGTGGCGCTGCTCGAGGAGGTGAAGCCGCACCAGGTCTACGCCGCCGGCGACCTCACCGACCCGCACGGGACGCACCGGCTGTGCTGGCAGGCGCTGCGCGAGGCGCTGGCCCGGGTGAGGGGCAGGCGCTGGTGGAAGGACGGCGAGGTGTGGCTGTACCGCGGCGCGTGGCAGGAGTGGGAGCCGGACCGGATGGACATGGCCGTGCCGCTGAGCCCGTCCGAGGTGGTCCGCAAGCGCGACGCCATCTTCAAGCACCAGTCGCAGAAGGACCGGGCGATGTTTCCCGGCCCCGACGAGCGCGAGTTCTGGCAGCGCGCCGAGGGCCGGAACCGCGAGGCGGCGAAGATCTACGATCGCCTCGGCCTCGCGGAGTACGAGGCGATCGAGGGCTTCGTGCGCTGGAGGGACGCCGGCGCCTGACGCCGCGCGCCTCCCCGCCCCGGCCCGCTCAGTGGGGGCCGGGGTCGTTCCAGGTGGAAGGCGGGACCGCGCCCGTGGCGAACGCGGCCAGGCGGCGGATGCGCGGCGGCGCCGCGCTCCGGGTCACCTCGAGGCGCAGCGCCTCGAGCCGCAGCGGCGGCACCGGCTGGATGCGCTTGTGACCGATCGCCGTGCCGCTCCCGAGCGGTATCCACTGCCCTGCGGCCAGACCCTCGAGCCAGTACTCGCGCACCCGCTCGCCGCCGGCGAGGTCCTCCTCGATCACGACGTGGTCGACGAGCGCCGGCGCGGGTAACCCCAGCGTGACCGCGCCGCCGGTGCCCGGCCCCTCGGCCACGGGACGCGCGAACCGCCGCCGGACCTCGTCGCCGAAGGCCTTCGCGCGCGCCGCGTCCGCCGCGGGGACGTGGCCCGTCCGGTCGGGCGGGACGTTGAGCAGCAGCTGCGCGCCGCGGCCCACCGAGCGGTAGTAGATGTCGAGCAGCGCGTCGAGCGGCAGCAGGTTCGCCTGATCGGTCGTGCTCCAGAACCAGTTGGGCCGGCGGATCGAGACGTCCACCTCGCTGGGAAGCCACGCGCCACCGTCGGGGTCGCCGTCCTTCGCCGTCGCCTCGCCCGTCGCCGCGGCGCGCCGCGGCAGCGCGTTCCAGCACGGATAGGGCGCGAAGCCGTCCTCGTTGCCGACCCACCGGATCGTCGCGTGCGGCCCCTGGAAGATCGCCGCGTGCGGCGCGTGGGCGCGCAGGATGTCCCCCACCGGCACGGCGATGCTCCCGTCGAACCACACCTCCACCAGCTCGCCGTAGCGCGTCAGCAGCTCGGTCAGCTGCGCGCGGTACAGCCGGTCGTAGGCCGCCTGGCGCTCCGGTGTCGCGCACCGGCCGCCGTTGCCGGCGCCGAACGTGTCGTCGCGCGGCGAGAGGTACACGCCGAGCCCGAGCCCCGCGCGGCGGCACGAGGCGGCCAGGGCGGCCATCACGTCGCCTTTCCCTCCGCGCCACGGCGTGTTGCGGACGCCGTACTCCGTCGTGTGCGTCTGCCACATGCAGAAACCGCCGACGTGCTTGGCCACCATCACCACGTAGCGGGCGCCGAGGTCCCGGGCGACGCTCGCCCACTGGTCGGTGTCGACGTCGGGATCGATGGCCGAGAGGGGCGTGGACCGGTCGTCGTACTCCCGGTCCTGCCAGGTGTTCGGGGCGAAGTGGACGAACATGCCCACTTCGAGATCCTGCCAGTGCCTCTGGTCGTCGGACGGCAAGGGGAAAGGCCGCCCGGCACCGTGCACCAGAGCCCGCAGAGACGGATATCGCGCGGCCGCTCCGGCCGCGGCGAGGGACGAGAGGAACTCCCGGCGATCGGTCATGGCTGATCCCGCGGTGCGGCCCGACGGGGGTCTCCGCGACGAGGCACGCCCGCTCTTACGGCGCGGCGCTCTGCGCGCGAGTATCCCATAGCCCGAACGAGCCGGATCTGTCAATGAACATGAGCGCACCGAGGACGACACTCCCGAGCCGCGCCGCCTGCGGGCTCGCTGCGCTGGCGATGCTCCTGGTGGTGCCGGCCCTCGCCGCCCAGGACGTGCCGTACGGCGTCGGCACGTGGGAACCCGATTCCACGGGCAACCAGCGCGCGGTCGTCCGGGTGGCGCGGGCGGCGGACGCGGTGTGGGTGCGCATCCCGTGGCGGCGCCGCGACGCCGAGCCGTGGCGCAAGGACGTGATCGTGGTGGACGCGCGGACCGGCGTGCGCATCCGGAACGTGGCCCGCGTGGCGGTGAACCGGGAATTCGGAGACATCGTCTTCCAGCCGAGCAGCGGCGCCGGCGACTACGACGTCTACTACCTGCGATACCTCGGCAGCTACCGCTCCCCATACCCGCGTCTGACCTATGCGCCGCCGCAGGCCACCGCCGACTCCGGCTGGCTGGCGAAGCACGGCCTCGTCGAGCCCGAGAGCGCGGGGCCGCATCTCGACCGGTTCCCGCGCGCACGCACCGTCGCCTTCCAGTCGGCGAGCGCCTTCGACAGCCCGTATCCGATGGAGGTCATCGCCACCGGCGCGGAGACACGGGCGCTGCTCGCGCGGCACCCCGCCTCGCCGTACCTGGTCTTCCCCGAGGACCGCGGCCACCCCGTCCGGATGACCACCGACCTTCCGGCCGTGTGGGCCCGGCGCGGGCCCGGCGGACCGTTCCACGGCACGGCGGCCGCCGGAGAGTTCTACGTCTTTCAGCTGGGCGTGTGGGCGGCGCGTGCCCGGCTCTCGAACGTGAACGTCGCGTTCACCGGCTTGCGGTCCGTGCGCGGAGGGCCGGCCATCCCGGCCGCCGCGTTCCGCTGCTTCAACCTCGGCGGCGTGGACTGGCTGGGGCGGGACTTCACCCGGGTGGTGAACGTCGACTCGGGCGCGGTGCAGCCGCTGTGGTGCGGGGTGCAGGTGCCGCGCGACGCGCCGTCCGGCCGGTACCGGGGACGGCTCACGGTGAGCGCCGAGGGACGGCCCGCCACGGCCATCGCGCTGGAACTCGGCGTCTCCTCCGATACGATCCGCAACGCCGGCGACGATGACCCCGCCCGCCTCTCGCGGTTGCGCTGGCTGGACTCGCGGCTGGCCGAGGACGACGGCGTCGTGCCGCCCTACACGCCGGTCGCGGTGCACGGTGACACGGTCGAGGTGCTCGGGCGGCTGGTGGTGCTGGGCTCCGACGGGCTGCCGGCGGGCGTCGCCAGCCGCTTCGCGATCGAGATGACCCGATTCGCCGACGCCCCCCGCGCGCTGCTCACGGGGCCGGTCGCCCTGGTGGCTGCGGACGACGACGGCCGGGTGATGCCACCGGCGGCCGAGGGCGTCCGCTTCGTGAAGCTCGCCCAGGGCGCCGCCGCCTGGGAGGCACGCAGCCACGCCGGCGCGCTCGATTTCGACGTGCGGGCCCGGATGGAATTCGACGGGAACATCGAGTACCGCGTCGCGGTCACCGCGCGCACCGCGACACGGGTCGGCGACATCCGGCTGGAGATCCCTTTCGACGCGGAGGTGGCGCGGTACGTGATGGGACTGGGCCGGAAGGGCGGCGCGCGGCCCGACCGCTACGAGTGGAAATGGGACGTGCACCGCAATCAGGACGGCGCCTGGGTGGGCGACGTCAATGCCGGGCTGCAATTCACCCTCAGGGA
>DASPTN010000055.1:0-5169 GCA_035623395.1 Gemmatimonadales bacterium
GACGCCCAGACCGACGCGGCGCGGGCGTACCGCGACCGGCTCGCCGCGGCCGGCCTCCGCGCGGTGCTCGACGACCGCAGCGACACGCTGAACTACCGCATCCGCGAGGCGGAGCTGGAGAAGGTGCCGTACATGGCGGTGATCGGCGCGCGGGAGGCGGAGGGCGGCACGGTGGCGGTCCGCGTCCGCGGCGCCGGCAAGAAGCAGGAGGTCGTGGCCCAGGACGCGTTCCTCGCCCGCGTGACGGACGAGGTGCGCACACGCTCGCGAGGTCCGTGATGGCCACCCCCGATCCCCAGACCACGCCGGTCATCGTCAGCGCGGTGCGCACGCCCATCGGCCGGTTCCAGGGCGGGCTCGCCCCGCTCGCCGCGCCGACGCTCGGCGCGGTCGCCGTCCGCGAGGCCGTCCGGCGCGCCGGCGTCGCGCCCGGCGAGGTGGACGACGTGATCATGGGCAACGTGGTGCAGGGCGGCGTCGGCCAGGGGCCCGCGCGCCAGGCGGCCATCGCGGCGGGCCTCCCGGGCACCGTCCCGGCGGTCACGATCAACAAGGTGTGCGGGTCCGGCCTCAAGGCGGTGATGCTGGCCGCCCAGGCGGTGAAGGCCGGCGACGCCGCGTGCGTCGTGGCGGGCGGCATGGAGTCCATGTCGAACGCGCCTTACTACCTGTTCGGCCACCGGGGCGGCGTGAAGTTCGGCAACCAGACGCTGGTGGACGGCGTGATCCACGACGGGCTGTGGTGCTCGTTCGGCGACTGCCACATGGGCGCCTACGCCGAGTACACGGCGCAGAAGGCCGGCGTCTCGCGCGAGGACCAGGACCGCTTCGCGCTCGACAGCCACCGGAAGGCCGTCGCCGCGCAGGACGGCGGCCGCTTCACGGCCGAGATCGTCCCGGTCGAGATCGCCGACCGCAAGGGCACGGTGACGGTGGCGAAGGACGAGGCGCCGCGCGGCGACACCACGCTCGAGGCGCTGGCCAGGCTCAAGCCGGCGTTCCAGAAGGACGGGACGGTCACCGCGGGCAACGCGCCGGGCCTCAACGACGGCGCCAGCGCGCTGGTCGTGACCTCGCTGGCGTTCGCGCGCGCGCACGGCCTGACGCCGCTGGCGCGGATCACGGCCTACGCCACGGGCGGCGGCGAGCCGAAGGACCTGTTCTTCGCGCCCATCGTCGCCGTGCAGGGCCTGATGAAGAAGGAAGGGAAGACCATCGCGGACTACGACCTCGTCGAGGCCAACGAGGCGTTCGCCGTGCAGGCGCTGGCCGACGGCCGCGCCCTCGGCTGGGACTGGGCGCGCGTCAACGCGAACGGCGGCGCCGTGGCCCTCGGGCACCCCATCGGCGCCAGCGGCGCGCGGGTGCTCACCACGCTGCTGTACGCGATGCAGCAGCGGTCCGCGTCGACCGGCCTCGCGACCCTGTGCCTCGGCGGCGGCAGCGCCGTCGCCCTCTCGGTGGAGCGCATGTCATGACCCTCGCCACGTCCGCTGCCGACCGGTCCCCCGCCCGCGCGCGCCGGCTCGCCGCGGCCCGGCTGCTCGCCGCCGTGCTGCTGGTGGCGCTGGCCTCGCAGCTCGCCGTCCCACTGCCCGGCACCCCGGTGCCGATGACGCTGCAGCCGCTGGCGGTGCTGCTGGCGGGCGGGCTGCTCGGCCCGGGCCCCGGGGCCGCGGCGATGGTCCTGTACCTGGCGCTCGGCGCCGCCGGCGCGCCGGTGTTCACGCCGTTCGGCGCGCCGGGCCTGCTGCGGCTCCTCGGGCCCACCGGCGGCTACCTGCTCGCGTTCCCCGCCGCCGCGGCGGTCGTGGGCTGGGTGGCGCGGCCGCGCTCCGGCTGGGGCCGGCTGCTCGCCGGCCCGCTGCTCGGGATGCTGGTGATCCACGCCGGCGGCGTCGCGCAGCTGCTGGCGCTGACCGGCAGCGCGCGCCTCGCCGTCGCGGCGGGCGTCCTGCCGTTCGCACTTGGGGACGTGCTGAAGGTCCTGGTCGCCGCGCTGGTGCTGCGGCGGGCGGGATCCTGGACGCGGGCGCTCCGGTGAGCGCCCGCCGTGCTTTCGGAGACCGCTGAGCCGATGCGGCGCATGGCGGTGGTGGGCGCGGGCACCATGGGCAACGGCATCGCGCACGTCTTCGCCCAGCACGGCTGGGACGTGGCGCTGGTGGACGTCGCGCGGCCCGCCCTCGAGCGGGCCGTGGCGACGATCGGGGGCAACCTCGACCGCCAGGTCAAGAAGGGGGCGCTCACGGCCGAGCAGCGCATGGCGACCATCGCCCGCATCACCACCGCGACCGACGTCGGGGCCGTCTCCGGCGCGGAGCTGGTGATCGAGGCCGCGGTCGAGAGCGAGCCGGTGAAGCTGCCGCTGTTCGCCGAGCTGGACCGGCTCGCCCCCGCGGGCGCGGTGCTGGCGAGCAACACCAGCTCGATCTCGATCACGGCCCTCGGCGCGCGCACCGCGCGCCCCGAGGCGGTGATCGGGATGCACTTCATGAACCCGGTGCCGGTGATGGCGCTGGTCGAGGTGATCCGCGGCCAGGCGACGTCGGACGCGACGGCCGCCCGGGTGATGGCGGTGGCGCGCGACCTCGGCAAGACGCCGGTGGAGGTGAACGACTACCCCGGCTTCGTCTCCAACCGCGTGCTGATGCCGATGATCAACGAGGCCGTGTTCTGCCTGATGGAGGGCGTCGCCACGGCCGAGTCGATCGACACGGTGATGAAGCTCGGGATGAACCACCCGCTGGGCCCGCTCGCCCTGGCGGACCTGATCGGCCTGGACGTGTGCCTCTCGATCCTCGAGGTGCTGCACCGCGGCCTCGGCGACGACAAGTACCGCCCCTGCCCGCTGCTGCGGCGCATGGTGGCCGCCGGCCGGCTGGGGCGGAAGAGCGGCTGCGGCTTCTACGAGTACCGCGAGGCGGCGAAGGCGTGAGCGCGCCGGACGTCAGCGGACCGGGGACGGGCGCGGCATCTGCGCCGCCCGCTGGATCCGGCCCGGGTTCGAGTGCCACCGCGCCGGTCCGGCCCGAGGAGCAGGAGCAGATCCTGCAGCTGGTGCGCGACTTCGCGGCCGAGCACATCGCGCCGCACGCGGCGCGGTGGGACGCGGAGAAGCGGTTCGACCGCGGGGTGATCGACCGCCTCGGCGCGCTCGGCTTCCTGGGGATGCTGGTGCCGGAGGCGTGGGACGGGCTGGGGCTCGACACGCAGACCTACCTCGGGGCCGTGGAGGAGATCGCCGCCGCCGACGCGTCGGTGGCGGTCTCGGTCGCGGTGCACAACTCGCTGCCGAGCCAGATGCTGCTCCGCCACGGGACCGAGGCCCAGAAGGACCGCTGGCTGCGGCCGATGGCGCGGGGCGAGAAGCTCGCGGCCTTCGCGCTCTCGGAGGCCGACGCGGGCTCCGACGCCGCGGCGCTGCGGAGCCGCGCCGAGCGGCGCGGCGACGGCTGGGTCCTCAACGGCGCCAAGGCGTGGGTGAGCAACGGCGGGACGGCGGACCTGGTGCTGGCGATGGCGCGCACCGACGGCGGCGCGGGCGGCGCGCGGGGCATCGGCTGCTTCGTCGTCCCGACCGACGCGCCGGGCTACGTGGTCGGCAAGGCCGAGGACAAGATGGGCCTCCGGGCCTCGAACACGACCACGGTGTTCTTCCAGGACCTCGCGCTCGGCGGCGAGCACCTCCTGGGCGAGCCGGGCTCGGGCTTCGTGTACGCGCTCGAGGCGCTCGACTGCGGCCGGCTCGGGATCGCCGCGCAGGCGTGCGGGATCGCCCGGTCCGCGCTGGAGCACGCGACGCGCTACGCGGCGCAGCGGCGGCAATTCGGGCGCGCGATCGGGGAATTCGAGGCCATCCAGTTCAAGCTGGCCGACATGGCCACCCGGCTCGCCGCGGCGCGCTCCTTGCTGCACGAGGCGGCGCGGCGGCGCGACGCGGGCGAGCGCGTGACGGCGTGGGCCGCGATGGCGAAGCTGCACTGCTCCGAGACCGCGATGTGGGTCACGACCCAGGCGGTGCAGGTGTTCGGGGGCTACGGGTTCATGCGGGACTATCCGGTCGAGCGGCTGATGCGCGACGCCAAGGCGACCGAGATCTACGAGGGCACGTCCGAGATCCAGCGCGTGGTCGTCGCGCGCGAGCTGCTGTCATCCACCACCTGACACGGGACACCCCAACGCCGATGGACATCTTCGAGCAACTGGCCGTCAGTGACCACGAGCAGCTGGTGTACTGCCGCGAGGCCTCGTCCGGGTACCGCGGCGTCATCGCGATCCACAACACCACGCTCGGTCCGGCGCTGGGGGGCACGCGGTTCTGGCACTACAAGTCCGAGAGCGACGCGATCGTGGACGCGCTGCGCCTGTCGCGCGGCATGACCTACAAGGCGGCCGTCGCGGGCCTGTCGCTGGGCGGCGGCAAGTCGGTGGTGATGGCGGACCACGGGACCCAGGACCGGGAGGCGATCTTCCGCGCCCACGGCCGGTTCATCGAGTCGCTCAAGGGGCGCTACATCACCGCCGAGGACGTGGGCACCAGCCCGGCGGACATGGACTACATCAAGCTCGAAACCGAGCACGTGGTCGGGCTCCAGGGCCGCTCCGGCGACCCGTCACCGGTCACCGCCTACGGCGTCTACCAGGGCATCAAGGCGAGCGCCAAGGTCCGGTTCGGCAGCGACAGCCTGGCCGGCAAGACCCTGGCGGTGCAGGGATGCGGGCACGTGGGGTACTACCTGAGCGGGTACCTGCACGAGGAAGGCGCGCGGCTGGTGGTGACCGACATCGACACCGAGAAGGTCAAGCGGGTGGTGGACGAGTTCCGCGCCCGGGCGGTGGGCCTCGACGAGATCTACGGCGTGCAGGCCGACGTGTTCGCCCCGTGCGCGCTGGGCTCGGTCATCAACGACGCGACGCTCAAGCAGCTCAAGGTGAAGATCGTGGCGGGCGGCGCGAACAACCAGCTGGCCGAGGAGCGCCACGGCGATCTGCTGGAGGCGAAGGGCATCCTGTACGCGCCCGACTACGTGATCAACGCGGGCGGGCTGATCAACGTGAACAGCGAGCTGGAGGACTGGTCCGCCGAGCGCGCCAAGCGGAAGGCGGGCGAGATCTACGACACGCTGCTCCGGCTGTTCGAGCTGGCGAAGGAAGAGGGGATCCCCA